>JAYSEC010000463.1:0-1529 GCA_041914085.1 Nocardioides sp. | reverse complement strand
GGGACCGTCTAGAGGCCGGTGACGCCCTCGCCGGACCCGGAGGCCTGCTCGTCGAAGTTCTCGTGCTCGATGAGGTGGAGCACGGGCACGCCGAGCTTGCGGCGCGCGCGCGAGGTCCAGTCGACGTGGAAGAACTCCGCGACGACGTGGGGACGGGTGAGGATGATCGCCTCGCGCGCGTCGACGGCGGCGACCATCGCGGCCAGCGCGTCGACCGGCGGCTCGGAGGTGACCTTGCCGTGGCAGGTGCCGCCGGCGTTCTTCAGGGCGACGAGCGTCTGCTCGAGCTCGGCGGAGGAGTTCTCCAGGCACTCGCGGCGCAGCGCCTCGATGTCGACGTCGTTCATCGCCAGCGCCGGAGCGGCCATGAGGTCGCCGGCCCCGAGGGTCCCGAGGGAGGCCTCGATGCGGGCGGCGGCGTCCTCGAGGGGCAGCAGGACGTGGTAGACGACCGGGTCCTCGATCTCGTCGTGCAGCGAGCGCACCTGCTTGGCGTCGGCCGCGGAGAGCGCCTGCTCGACGAGCAGCACCACGTCGTAGGTGCCCTGCCCGTCGTGGATGGTCCCGTCGTGGCTGGTCCCCGTGTGGCTGGTCCCCGTGTGGCTGGTCCCCGTGTGGGTGGTGCCGTCGTCGCTCATGACTCGCCTCCGGTGTCGGTGCTCAGGATTCTAGTGAGGTCGTAGCCTGCGGGCTCGTCCAGCTGGGCGTACCCGCAGCTCTCGGGATCGCGGTCCGTGCGCCACCGCTTGAAGTGCGCGGTGTGCCGGAACCGGCGACCTTCCATGTGGTCGTACTTCACCTCCAGCACCCGTTCGGGTCGCAGCGCGGTGAAGCCGAGGTCCTTGCCCTGGCTCCACCGGCTCTGGGTGCCGGGGACGCGGTCGGGGTTGGCGGTGAGGAACTCGTTCCACCGGCCCCAGGGGTGGTCGGCGATGTCGCAGACCAGCGGCTGCAGCTCGTGCCAGAGCTCCGCGCGCCGCGACGCTGTGAAGCTGGCCGAGACGCCGATGTGCTGGAGCTCCCCGTCGTCGTCGTACAGGCCGAGCAGGAGGGAGCCGATCAGCGGTTCCTCCGGCGTCGACGTCTTGTGCTCGCGGTAGCCGGCGAGGACGACGTCGGCGGTGCGCTCGTGCTTGATCTTGAGCATCGTGCGCTTGTTGGGCTCGTACGCCGCCCCCAGCGGCTTGGCGACGACGCCGTCGAGCCCGGCCCCCTCGAACTCCTCGAACCACCGCTCGGCCTCGGCCGGGTCCTCGGTGGTGCGGGTCAGGAAGCACGGCCCGGAGCCGTCGAGGCCGGCCAGCGCCTCGACCAGGGCGGCGCGCCGCTCGGAGAACGGCCGGTCCATGAAGGACTGGTCGCCGAGGGCGAGGAGGTCGAAGGCGACGAACCCGGCCGGCGTCTCGACGGCGAGCTTGTCCACGCGGCTCGCCGCGGGGTGGATCCGCTCCTGCAGCGTCTCGAACTCCAGCCGCCAGCCCTCGGGCCCCTGGAGCCCGACGAAGATCTCGCCGTCGAGCACGACGCGG
>JAYSEC010000462.1:0-1535 GCA_041914085.1 Nocardioides sp. | reverse complement strand
CGGATGATCATGGTCGACCCCAAGCGGGTGGAGCTCAACGCCTACGAGGGCGTGCCGCACCTGATCACGCCGATCATCACCAACCCGAAGAAGGCCGCCGAGGCGCTGGCCTGGGTCGTGCGCGAGATGGACATGCGCTACGACGACCTGGCCAACTTCGGCTTCCGCCACATCGACGACTTCAACAAGGCGGTCCGGGCCGGCAAGGTCGAGGTGCCCCCGGGCAGCGAGCGCACCCTGACGCCGTACCCCTACCTCCTGGTCATCGTCGACGAGCTCGCGGACCTGATGATGGTCGCCCCGCGTGACGTCGAGGACTCGGTCGTGCGCATCACGCAGCTCGCCCGAGCGGCCGGCATCCACCTCGTGCTCGCCACGCAGCGACCCTCCGTCGACGTGGTCACCGGCCTGATCAAGGCCAACGTCCCCTCGCGCCTCGCCTTCGCGACGAGCTCGCTGGGCGACAGCCGGGTCATCCTCGACCAGCCCGGCGCCGAGAAGCTGGTCGGCCAGGGTGACGGCCTCTTCCTGCCGATGGGCGCCTCCAAGCCGGTGCGCGTCCAGGGCTCGTGGGTCACCGAGGCCGAGATCCACCAGGTCGTCAAGCACTGCAAGGACCAGCTGGAGCCGACCTACGTCGAGGACGTCACGGCGCCCAAGGAGTCCAAGCGCGAGCTCGACGACGACATCGGCGACGACATGGAGCTCGTGGTGCAGGCCATCGAGCTCGTCGTCTCCACGCAGTTCGGCTCGACGTCGATGCTGCAGCGCAAGCTGCGCGTCGGCTTCGCCAAGGCCGGCCGGCTGATGGACATCCTGGAGAGCCGCGGGGTCGTCGGACCCAGCGAGGGCTCCAAGGCGCGTGACGTCCTGGTCAAGCCGGACGAGCTCGATTCCGTGATCGCCACGTTGGAGGGGGGAGCCTGATGAGCACGGCACTGAACGAGGACGAGGTCCTCGACGACCACACCGCGGGACCCGGGCCGGCCGTCGTCCCGGACCACGTCGAGGTACGCCGCCACGCGGGGATCGCCGCGGGCGTCGGGCTGACCGCCTCGGCGGTCGCCATCGCCTACCTCGCGCGCGCCACCCAGACCGGCGCCGTGCTCGACTGGGCGTTCGCGATCGGGATGGGCCTGCTGGGCGCCTACTGGCTCGCCGGCCTCGTCGACGCGCGCACCCCGCTCCTGGTCGCCGACGCGCAGGGCATCCGGATCCGGCTGGGCCGCGCCTGGCGCGGGCTGCCCTGGACGGCGGTCCACCACGTCGAGCACACCCCGCGCCGCGGCCTGCTCCGCGACGGGCGCCTGGTCGTGGTGCCGCACAACCTCGAGCTGATCGAGGCCGAGCTCACCGGTGCCGGCAAGCGGCACACCAGCTTCTCCCGGCTGCTCCACGGCGCACCCTTCGCCGTGCCGCTGGGTCTCTCGACCCGCGTGGTGGGCGCCGACGGCGACCTGTCCGAGGCGCTCGGCCGGGTGGCGCGCGACGCCAGCCAGATCGTCGTCCTCGAGCCGGAGGTCGCGGACGAGCCC
>JAYSEC010000461.1:0-1541 GCA_041914085.1 Nocardioides sp. | reverse complement strand
ACGCGCACCTCGTCGGGCCACATCATGGTCTGGAGGACGATCACCTCGCCGGCCTCGGTCTCGCGCACGCGGAGCACCGCGATGGTGGTGCGCTGGCGCAGGGCGACCGTGACCACGGCCATCCGGTCGGCGTCCTTGAGGGCCTGGCGGAGCAGGGCGTAGGGCTTGGCGCCGGCGCCCTCGGGCTCGAGGTAGTAGGACTTCTCGAAGAGGAGGGGGTCGATCTGCTCGCGCGGGACGAACTTCTCCACCGCGATCTCGCGCGACGACGTCGAGGGCAGCTCGGCCATGTCGTCGTCGGTGAGGATGACCATCTCGCCGTCCTCGGTCTCGTAGCCCTTGGCGATGTCGGCGTAGGCCACCTCCTCGCCGTCGAGGGAGCAGACGCGCTGGTACTTGATGCGGCCGCCGTCCTTGGCGTGCACCTGCCGGAAGGAGACGTCGTGGCTCTCGGTCGCGGCATAGAGCTTCACGGGGACGCTGACCAGGCCGAAGGAGACGGCACCCTTCCAGATCGCTCGCATGCCACGACGATAGCCGTCCACGCGGACAACCGTCTCCACTCGTGTGGGGGAGCAGGGCCGCCGGCGGGGGTGCCAGACTGACCCGCGTGCGCCCCATGCTCGCCACCAAGACCGACCGCGTGCCCACGGGTGCGCAGTGGCTGCACGAGGTCAAGTGGGACGGCGTGCGGGTCCTGGTCGACGTGCGCGACGGCGTCGCACGCATGACCAGCCGCAACGACAACAACGTGACCGCGGCGTGGCCCGACCTCAGCGAGCCTCCGCTCGGTGACCGCGACCTCATGGTCGACGGGGAGGTCATCGCCCTCAACGAGCGGGGCGTGCCCGACTTCCGGGTGCTCCAGCACCGCATGCACCTGCGCAACGCCAAGGAGGTCGCCCGGCTGGTGAGGAGCGTGCCGGCGACGCTGATGGTGTTCGACCTGCTCCGCCTCGACGGGGTCGACCTCACCGACCGGCCGCTGGAGGAGCGCCGCGCGCTGCTCGAGGAGCTCCCGCTCGGCGACTCGCGCTGGCAGGTGCCGGCGGCCTACGACGACGGCGAGATGCTGTTCGAGGCCACCTTGCAGCAGGGCCTCGAGGGGGTGGTCAGCAAGCGGCGCACCTCGCGCTACCGCTTCGACCAGCGCAGCGAGGACTGGCGCAAGCTCGCGCACCGGCACCGCGGCTCGTTCGTGGTCGGCGGCTGGCGCCCCCAGGTCGGTACGACGAACCGGCTGGCCGCGCTCCTCGTCGGCGAGCAGACCTCCGACGGCCTGCGCTACCGCGGCCGGGTGGGCAGCGGCATCGCCGGCGCCACCAGCGCGCGGCTGGCGGCGCTCCTCGCCCCGCTGACCAGCGACGTCAACCCCTTCGCCGACGAGGTGCCGCGCGTGGACGCCGCCGGCACCGTCTGGGTGGAGCCGCGCGTGGTCGTCGACATCGACACCCACGGTCTGGGCTACGAGCGCCTGAGGCAGCCGTCGTTCCAGGGCGTGCGCTCCGACCTGGCACCGGAGGACCTCGGATGAGGCCCGT
>JAYSEC010000460.1:0-1543 GCA_041914085.1 Nocardioides sp. | reverse complement strand
GTGCAGCTCACCCGCTGGGCCATCGAGCACGGCCTCGACGAGGCGGACGACCCGGTCTGAGGGGTGCGGTGCAACGGCCCGGTCCTGCTCGCGGATAGGTTCTGCCCGTGAGTGGCAGCAGCGGGCAGGTCGACGACTACCTGGCACGGCTCGGGATCGATGATCGTCCGCCGCCGACGCTCGACGGGCTGCGGCAGGTGCACCGCGCCCACGTCAGCCGGATCCCCTACGACAACCTGTCGATCATGCTCGGGCGGCCCGACCCCGTCGCCGTCGGGGCGGGCGTGGCCCGCGCCGCCGCGGGCGGCCGGCTGGGCTACTGCTTCCAGCAGAACGGTGCGTTCGGGTGGCTGCTGGGCGAGCTGGGCTTCTCCGTCAGCAGGCGCCACGGGCACGTGTGGGCCAGGCCGGAGGACCAGCTCGCCACCGACCTCAACCACCTGGTGCTGGTGGTCTCGGGCCTGCCCACCGAGGACAACCCCGGCGGCCACTGGTGGGCGGACGCCGGTCTCGGCGAGGGATTCGCGGAGCCGCTGCCCCTGGTCCGGGGCGACCACGACGTCGACGGCTGGAGCTTCGGGATCGGCGCCGGGTTCGGCGCCCAGGCCGCGGGGCGCCCGACCGGTCCGGCGGCGTGGACCTACCGCCATCTCCCAGGAGGCGTGCTGGGCGGCATCGTCGTCACCTCGCGCGACCACTCGTCGACCGCCGTCGACGCCGCCCACGAGGTGCTGAGCCGGGGCGAGGGGTCGCCGTTCCGCCGCGTCGTCGTGGCGCAGCGCATCGACGGCCCACGGCTCCGCACGGTCCGCGGCCTGGTGCACCAGGTGCTCACCCCGACCTCGCGTGACCAGCGCGACCTGACGTCGTACGACGAGTGGCGCGCCGCCCTGGTCGACGACCTGCTGCTGCCGGTCGACGACGTCGCCGACGACGAGTGGACCGGGCTCTGGGACCGGACCCTGGCCGCACACCGCGCCTGGGACGAGGCGGGTCGGCCGTGACGCCCCCGGCCGAGTGGCGCCGGGCCACCCCCGACGACGCGATCGCGCTGCGCGACCTGGAGCGGATCGCGAGCCAGACCGGCCTCGCCCACGTCTTCGGCGACCTGCCCTACCCCGACGACGACGTCCTCGCCCGCTGGGCGCTGCTGCTCGACGACCCCGAGGTCGTGGTCGAGGTCGTGGAGGATGACCGCGGCCTCGTGGCGCTCGCCGCCCACGACGGCACGACGCTGCGGCACCTCGCCGTCCGCCCCGACCACTGGGGCACCGGCCTGGGCCGCGAGGGCTTCGCCCGCGCCGAGGCCGCCGGCGCGCGCCGGTTGTGGGTCCTCGAGGCCAACGCCAAGGCCCGCGGACTCTACGGCGCCCTCGGCTGGGCCCCGAGCGGCACCACCCAGGAGTGCCCCTGGCCGCCATACCCCACCGAGGTCGAGTACGTCGCTCCCGCCCCCTCGCCGCCGGGGGAGTAGCCACCGGTCCACCCCCGTTGGTCGAGGTGGGAACGCCCTGGCCGGTTGGTTGAGGTGCGAGCGGCCCCC
>JAYSEC010000459.1:0-1548 GCA_041914085.1 Nocardioides sp. | reverse complement strand
GTGACGTACGTCGAGGGCGGCGCGCAGCCGATCGACTTCTTCAGCCAGGACCTTGCCGAGACGTCGAACGTCGCGACCCGCGGCGCCGAGGCGGCTGCCACGCTCACCGGCGCGGACGGCACCCCGCTCACGGGCACGGGCGTCAGCGTCGCGGTCATCGACTCCGGCGTCGACCCGACCCACCCCTACTTCAAGGAGGCCGACGGCTCGTCCGCCGTGGTCGCCAACCTCAAGGCGCTGTGCGAGCCGCTGACCGAGACCTGCTCGGTGCAGAGGGTGCCGAACGTCGTCGACACCGACACGCTGTCCGTCGGTGGCCACGGCACCCACGTGAGCGGCATCGTCGCCGGACGCCCGACGACGCTGGGCGACGGCGGCACGCTGCAGGGCGCGGCGCCCGGCGCCACGCTGGTGTCGATCTCGACCGGCGCCGGCATCGTCATCCTCGGCGCCGACTCGGCGCTCAACTGGGTGCTGGAGAACCACGCCGCCCCGTGCGGCGCCGGTGTCCCTGCGTCGACCTGCCCGCCGATCAAGGTCACCAACAACTCCTACGGCCCCTCGGGCGGCGGTGCGTTCGACCCGGAGTCCGCGACGGTCAAGCTCCAGCGCGCGCTCGCCGCCGAGGGCGTGGTGACGGTCTGGGCCGCCGGCAACGACGGCGGCGACGGCTCGCAGAGCCTGACCAACCCGCCCGGCCAGGACCCCACCGGCGGGATCCTGTCGGTGGCGTCCTACTTCGACCAGGACACCGGCACACGCGACGGCACGGTGTCCGACTTCAGCTCGCGCGGCCTGTCGTCCGACCCCTCGACCTGGCCCGACCTGTCGGCGCCGGGCGAGGCCATCACCTCGTCCTGCCGGCCCTACCTCGCCATCTGTGCGACGGGCCTCGACTTCCGCAACGGCCCCGGCCCGCTGGACATCGGCACGTTCAACACCATCAGCGGCACCTCGATGGCCGCGCCGCACGTCGCCGGCATCGTCGCCCAGCTCTTCCAGGCCGACCCCACCGCCACGCCGGCCGAGGTCGAGCAGGCGCTGAAGGTCTCGGCCCACAGGTTCACCGACGGAGCGGCCTACCAGTCCGGGCCCCTCGGCCCGACGTCGTACGACAAGGGCCACGGCCTCGTCGACGTGGTGGCTGCCGTCGCGGCGCTGCAGTAGGCGCCGACACAGCCCCTCTCCAGGGGGCACCGTGCACACAGGGGCGCGGTGACGAGGGCGGACGGGACACAGGGACTCCCGTCCGCCCTCACTTCTTCCGTCACCGGTGATCCGGAACCACCTCGTCCGCAACCTCTGCCACGCTGGCCCCGTGGAGCTGGAGTTCAGCGGCGAGCTGGTGGAGTGGCGTGGTCCCGCGCCGTTCCACTTCGTGCCGCTGCCACCCGACGAGGCCGACCTCGTCGACGAGGTGAAGGCCGAGGTCGCCTACTGGGGCGTCGTCCCGGTGCGCGCGTGGATCGGCGGCACCGAGTTCACCACCGCGATGTTCCCGCGCGAGGACACGTGGTTCCTGCCGGTCAAGGACGCCGTGCGCCGGGC
>JAYSEC010000458.1:0-1554 GCA_041914085.1 Nocardioides sp. | reverse complement strand
AGCACAACGAGGCCAACGGCGAGGACAACAACGACGGCGAGAGCCACAACCGGTCGTGGAACCACGGCGTCGAGGGCCCGACCGACGACGAGCACGTCAACGCGCTGCGCGCGCGAGAGCAGCGCAACTTCATCACCACGCTGCTGCTCAGCCAGGGCGTGCCGATGCTGCTGCACGGTGACGAGCTCGGCCGCACCCAGGACGGCAACAACAACGGCTACGCCCAGGACAACGAGCTCACCTGGGTGCACTGGGACGAGGCCGACCAGGGGCTCGTCGAGTTCACCGCCGCCGTCTCCCGGCTGCGCCGCGAGCACCGCACCTTCCGCCGTCGCCAGTTCTTCACCGGGCAGGCCGACGAGAACGGCCTCGACGACATCGTGTGGCTGCACCCCGACGGCCGGCCGATGGAGGAGGGCGACTGGGACTCGGGCCAGAAGTCGCTGGGCATGTACCTCAACGGCGACGCCATCAACACCCGCGACTCCCGCGGCAAGCCGATCACCGACGACCACTTCGTGCTGTGGTTCAACGCCGACGGCGAGTGCGAGGTGACCCTGCCCCCGGCGGAGTACGCCGAGTCGTGGGACGTGCTGATCGACACCGGCGGGGTCGCCGACGACCGTGGCACCTGCAAGGCCGGCACGTCCCTGCGGATGGGGGAGCGCTCCACCCTGGTGCTCCGCGAGCACACCGAGCCCGAGCCGGAGGAGACCGACCGCTCGGTCGCCGCATCCCTGAGCACCCCCGCGGGAACAGAGGCGCCGTGACCCACGACCCGGACCGGCGCACCCCGCACAGCACCTACCGCCTGCAGGTGAGCCCCGACTTCACCCTGTACGACGCCGCGCGGGTGCTGCCGTACCTCCACGACCTCGGCGTGGACTGGGTCTACCTCTCGCCGCTCCTGGCCTCCGAGCCGGGCAGCACGCACGGCTACGACGTGGTCGCCTTCGACCACGTCGACCCCGAGCGCGGTGGTGCCGAGGGTCTCGACGCCCTCTCGGGCGAGGCACGCCGCCTGGGCATGGGCGTGCTCGTCGACATCGTCCCCAACCACGTCGGCGTCGCGACGCCGGCCGAGGACCCCTGGTGGTGGGACGTGCTGCGGCTGGGGCGGGAGTCCGAGCACGCGACGGCCTTCGACGTGGACTGGGCGGCCGGTGACGGGCGGATCCTGATCCCGGTGGTCGGCGACGACGACGAGGACGCGATCCGCATCGACGCCAGCGGTCCGGGGGAGGGCGTCGTGCGCTACCACGACCAGCGCTTCCCGCTGGCGCCCGGCACCACCACGCTCGAGGAGCAGCACTACGAGCTGGTCAGCTGGCGGGCCGCCGACGAGGACCTCAACTACCGCCGCTTCTTCGCCGTCAACACCCTCGCCGCCGTGCGCGTCGAGGACCCCGAGGTGTTCGCCGAGACCCACGTCGAGGACAAGCGCTGGTTCGACGAGGGCCTCGTCGACGGCCTGCGGGTCGACCACCCCGACGGCCTGCGCGACCCCAAGCGCTACCTCGACGACCTCGCCGCGCTCACCGGCGGCGCCTACGT
>JAYSEC010000457.1:0-1554 GCA_041914085.1 Nocardioides sp. | reverse complement strand
CTGCAGCACGCGTGGGCGGAGTTCGAGCACGACATCCGCTACAAGGGCAACGTCCCCGAGGACGCCGCCGCCGACCTCGACCGCCGCTTCACCCTGGCCGCGGGACTGATCGAGCTCGCCGACCGTGAGTTCGCCACGATCCGCGAGCGGATCCAGGCCGCCGCGCCCGGCAGCCAGGCCGAGGCCGACGCCGACCACATCGTCGGCCAGGAGCTCGCCACCTTCCTCGCCGGCCACTACAGCGACGCCGGCTGGTCGCACACCGACCACTACGACTGGATCGCCGACCTGCTCACCCAGCTCGGCATCGACACCATCGACGACCTCGACGACCTGCTCACCTCGGTCGACGCCGACGCGGTGATCCGTCGGATGGGCTACCGCTACCCCGCCGGCGCCGTGCGCCGCCTCGACGACGCGCTCCTCGCGATCTTCGGCGAGCAGTACGTCACCCTCGAGGGCAACAGCCACCGCGTCCCCAAGCTGCGGGCCCGGCTCGAGAGGCTGACCACCCCCGAGAACTGAGAGGCCTGCTCAGGTTCTACCCATAGGGTTTCACCATGAGCCGCCCTTCCTGGACGACTGTCACTCCGATCCTCGCGGCCGTCGCCCTCGTGCCCGCATGGTTCGCGCACCCGGAGGGCGCGATCCCACTGACCTTCCTCGCCGTCCTGCTCGTCGCCGCCGTCCTCGCGGCCGTGCACCACGCGGAGGTCGTCGCCCACCGCGTCGGCGAGCCCTACGGCTCCCTGGTGCTCGCCGTCGCCGTGACCATCATCGAGGTCGGCCTCATCGTCACGCTGATGGTGACCACGGACAAGGACACCGCCGGCCTGGCCCGCGACACGGTCTTCGCAGCGGTGATGATCACCGTCAACGGCATCGTCGGCATCTCGCTGCTGGTCGGCGCCCTCAAGCACCACCTCGCGGTCTTCAACCCCGAGGGCACCGGCTCCGCGCTGGCGACCGTCATCGCGCTGGCCGTGGTGTGCCTCGTCCTCCCGTCGGTGACCACCTCGCAGCCCGGCCCGGAGTTCACCGGCGCGCAGCTGACGTTCGCGGCCGTCGCCTCCCTCGCGCTCTACGGCATGTTCGTCTTCACCCAGACCATCCGCCACCGCGACTTCTTCCTGCCGGTGACACCCGCCCAGCACTCCCCCCTCGTCGCGGGTGCCCCTGCCGCCGCCGGTACGCCGTCCGGTGGCGGCTACGAGCACGACCCGGTCGACCTCGACGAGGACGGGCACGCCGACCCGCCGACCAACCGGGCGGCGCTCGCCAGCCTCGGGCTGCTCGTGCTGTCGCTCGTCGCGGTGGTCGGGCTCGCCAAGATCGAGTCGCCCGCCATCGAGGCGGGGGTGGCCGCGCTCGGGTTCCCCAACGCCGTGGTCGGCGTGGTGATCGCGCTGCTCGTCCTCGCGCCGGAGACGATCGCTGCCGTGCGCGCCGCGGCCCGCAACCGGGTGCAGGTGAGCCTCAACCTCGCCCTCGGCTCGGCCATGGCCTCGATCGGCCTCACCATCCCGGCCATCGCCGTCGCCTCGATCTGGCTCG
>JAYSEC010000456.1:0-1566 GCA_041914085.1 Nocardioides sp. | reverse complement strand
GGGTCGATGTTGCCGCCGGACAGCACCGCGACGGCGGGCGTCTCGAAGCCGGTCGGGTTGTCGAGCATCGCCGCGACCGCGGCCGCCCCGGCGGGCTCGACGACCTGCTTGGCGCGCTCGACGAGCGCCAGCAGCGCCCGCGACAGCGACTCCTCGGAGACGGTGAGGATCTCGTCGACGTGGTCGCGCACGGCGGCGAAGGTGATGTCACCGGGCCGCCCGACCGCGATGCCGTCGGCCATCGTGCTCATCGACTCCAGCGCCACGGGGTGCCCGGCCGCGAGCGAGCCGGGGTAGGCCGCCGCCCCCTCGGCCTGCACGCCCACGACGCGCACGTCCGGGCGCAGCGCCTTGATCGCGATCGCCACGCCCGCCAGCAGTCCCCCGCCGCCCGTCGGCACCAGCACGGTGCGTACGTCGGGTGCCTGCTCGAGCACCTCGAGCCCGAGCGTGCCCTGTCCGGCCACGATGTCGACGTGGTCGAACGGGTGGATCAGCACGGCGCCGGTGCGCCCGGCGAACTCGCGGGCGGCGGCGAGGGAGTCCTCGAGGTAGCGCCCGTGGAACACCACGTCGGCGCCGTAGCCGCGGGTCGCCTTCTCCTTGGGGATCGGTGCCCCCTCGGGCATGAAGACGGTGGACGTGATGCCGAGGGTCGACGCGGCGAGGGCGACGCCCTGGGCGTGGTTGCCGGCGGAGGCCGCGACGACGCCGTGGGCGCGCTCGTCCTCGGAGAGGCGGGCGATCCGGACGTAGGCGCCGCGCGCCTTGAACGACCCGGTGCGCTGGAGGTTCTCGCACTTGAGCCGCACCGGTCCGCCGGCCATCGCGGAGAGCCAGCGGGCCCCCTCCATCGGCGTGGTGAGGGTGATGTCGCGGAGCATCTCGCGGGCGGCGTGGATGTCGTCGATGCCCACCTGGTCAGTCATCTGCGGTCCTTCGTCTGGTCGTCGTCGTCCGGCGCGTCCGGTCCGGCGAGCGGGCTGTCGTCCTCGGGGATCAGGTCGCCCTCGGTCGGTGGTGGCGCGATGTCCTCGTCGAGCGCCTCGTCGGGGTCGTCCTCCCCGATCTCGGTGTAGCTGGCGAGGTGCTGGGCCACCGCGTTGCCCGCGGCGGCGAGGGGCACGGCGATGAGCGCGCCCGCGATGCCGGCGACGAGCACGCCGCAGCCGATCGCCACGATCACGCCGAGCGGGTGCAGCGAGACGAAGCGGCCCATCAGGAACGGCTGGAGGATGTGGCCCTCGATCTGCTGCACCAGGATGACGCCGCCGAGCATCAGCACCGCGGTCCACGGCCCCTGGTCGACCAGCGCGACCAGGACCGCGACCGTGCCGGCGACGGTGGCGCCGATCATCGGCACGAAGGCGCCGAGGAAGACCAGCACGCCGATGGCGACCACGAACGGCACGCCGAGGACGGCCGCAACGACCATGATGCCGATCGCGTCGGCGAGGGCGACCAGGACGGTGGCGCGCACGAACTGCGTCAGCGACACCCAGGCGACGCGGCCCGAGGCGTCGACCCGCTCACGCGCCGCACGGGGCGCGATGCGGACCAGCCACG
>JAYSEC010000455.1:0-1573 GCA_041914085.1 Nocardioides sp. | reverse complement strand
AGCTGGTCGGCGTCGCGCTCGTCCACCAGCCAGCCGTCCAGCACCCCGCCGCGCGACCGCGCGCCGTAGTGGGCGCCGACCGCGGCGGCGCTGACCTCCACGCCGATGCTCGCGAGCACCTGGGCCGCCATCCCGCGGACGTGGGTGCCGCCGACGATGGGGGAGAGGCCCACGACGGGTGCGGGCGTCGTACGGACCGCGTCGCGCACACCGGGGACGCCGAGGATCGTGCCGACCGACACGACGGGGTTGGACGGCGGCAGCACGACCAGGTCGGTGTCGGTGATCGCCTCGAGCACGCCGGGTGCGGGGGTGGCGGACTCCTGGCCCACGACCAGCACCGACTCGGCCGGGACCTCGGCGCGCAGGCGGACCCAGTACTCCTGGAAGTGCACCACCCTCCGACCGCTCGGGCTCGCGGGGTCGGCGATCGCGATGTGCGTCTCCACCCGGTCGTCGCTCATCGGCAGCAGGCGCACGCCCGGCTGCCAGCGCCGGCACAGCGCCTCGGTCACCTGGGAGAGGGGGAAGCCGGCCTCCAGCATCTGCGTGCGGACCAGGTGGGTGGCGATGTCACGGTCGCCGAGGCCGAACCACGTCGGCTCCACGCCGTACGCCTCGAGCTCGGTCTTCGCGCTCCACGTCTCGTCGCGCCGCCCCCACCCGCGCTCGGCGTCGATGCCGTCGCCGAGGGTGTACATGACGGTGTCGAGGTCGGGGCACACCTTGAGCCCGTGGACCCACCAGTCGTCGGCGGTGTTCGCGACGACGGTGACCTCGGTGTCGGCCGAGCCCCCGGGCACCAGGCCGGACCGCAGGCCGTGGAGCAGTCCCTGGAGGAAGCGGGCCCCGCCGACTCCGCCCGACAGGACGGTGACGCGGGTCAGGGGCGTGGGGTCGGCGGCCGGGACGGGGGCAGGTGCGGGGGACATCGCCGCGGATGATGACATAGGAACAGCCTGCCTGAAGCAGAATCGCGATATCCCACCCCATAGCAGATCCGGGCTTGACTTCACGGTACGACAGGCATGTAATTCCCACAGTGTCGTTCAGTTCTGAACAAGGGGTCGCGGTCACCGGGCCCAGGGTCGAAAAGGGGCGTAGAGCCATGAGAGCAGAACTGTTTCTCCTCGAGCCCGAGGGCGAGGAGTTCGGTTGGCAGGATCGCGCGCTGTGCGCGCAGACGGACCCCGAGGCGTTCTTCCCCGAGAAGGGCGGCTCGACCAGGGAGGCCAAGAAGGTCTGCCTGACGTGCGAGGTCCGCGACGACTGCCTCGAGTACGCATTGATGAATGACGAGCGCTTCGGCATCTGGGGCGGTCTCTCCGAGCGCGAGCGGCGCAAGCTGAAGAAGCGCGCCGTCTGACGACGAAGCCGTCAGGACCGCGGTTTTTCGCGGTTTTTGGCGGCATGGAGCGCCTCGCTAAGGTGCTCCGGTGACTGTCACCGCGCTCCTCGTCAGCCATGACGGGGCGCGTTGGCTCCCAGCAGTTCTCGCTGGTCTGACCGGGCAGACCCTCCCGGTGGACCGCGTCGTGGCCGTCGACACCACGAGCCGCGACGACAGCGTCGA
>JAYSEC010000454.1:0-1603 GCA_041914085.1 Nocardioides sp. | reverse complement strand
CCCTCGCGCGACCAGTTCCTCGCCGAGGTCGTCGCCGAGATCGAGCACGACCTCAAGGCGGCGCGCATCCACGCCAAGGTCACCGGACGGCCCAAGCACTACTACTCGATCTACCAGAAGATGATCGTCGGCGGCCGCGACTTCTCCGACATCTACGACCTGGTCGGCATCCGCATCCTCGTCGACGAGGACCGTGACTGCTACAGCGCGCTCGGTGTCATCCACTCGCGCTGGAACCCGGTCCTGGGCCGGTTCAAGGACTACGTCGCGATGCCGAAGTTCAACATGTACCAGTCGCTCCACACGACGGTGATCGGCCCGCAGGGCAAGCCCGTCGAGGTGCAGATCCGCACCTTCGCCCAGCACCGCCGCGCCGAGTACGGCGTCGCCGCACACTGGAAGTACAAGGAGAACACCAAGGCCGGCGTCGACACCGACAAGCTCGGCGACAAGGACGACATGACCTGGCTGCGCCAGCTGCTCGACTGGCAGAGCGAGGTCGAGGACCCGGGTGAGTTCCTCGAGTCGCTGCGCTTCGAGATGAACCAGCAGCAGGTCTACGTCTTCACCCCACGCGGCGACGTGATCTCGCTGCCGATGGGCTCCACGCCCGTCGACTTCGCGTACGCCGTCCACACCGAGGTCGGCCACCACACCATCGGCTCGCGGGTCAACGGGCGGCTGGTGCCGCTGGAGTCCACGCTCGACAACGGCGACGTGGTGGAGGTCTTCACCTCCAAGTCGCCGACCTCCGGCCCCTCGCGCGACTGGCTCAACTTCGTCCAGTCGCCGCGCGCCCGCTCCAAGATCCGGCAGTGGTTCACCAAGGAGCGCCGCGAGGAGGCGATCGAGCACGGCAAGGACCAGATCGCCAAGCTCATGCGCAAGGAGGGCCTGCCCCTCACGCGCCTGATGACCCACGACGTGCTCTCGCTCGTGGCCGAGCACTTCCACCACGCCGACGTCTCCGCCCTCTACGCCGCCGTCGGCGAGGGCAACCTCAGCGCCCAGGCCGTCGTACGACGTGTCATCGACCTGCACGGCGGTGACGAGGGCGCCCAGGAGGACATGTCCGAGGGCGTCACCATCACGGGCCGCTCGCGCGCCGCCGCCAAGCGGGGTCCGACCGACTCCGGGGTCATCGTGCCGGGCGTCGATGACCTCTGGGTGAAGCTCGCGAAGTGCTGCACGCCCGTGCCGCCCGACCCGATCCTTGGCTTCGTCACCAAGGGCGGGGGAGTCTCGGTGCACCGCAAGGACTGCACGAACGCCGCCAGTCTCCTCGGCCAGCCCGAGCGCGTGCTGGAGGTCGAGTGGGCGCCCACGTCGCAGTCGACCTTCCTGGTCAACATCCAGGTCGAGGCCCTCGACCGCGCCCGGCTGCTGTCCGACATCACCATGGCGCTCTCGGACGCCCACGTGAACATCCTCAGCGCCACCCTGTCCACCACCCGCGACCGCGTCGCCAAGAGCCGGTTCTCCTTCGAGATGGCCGACGCCGCGCACCTCGACGGCGTGCTGCGCGCCGTCCGCGCCGTCCCCGGCGTCTTCGACGCCTACCGCGTCACCGCATAGTCAGCCGACCGGGCACTTCCTCGCGCTG
>JAYSEC010000453.1:0-1605 GCA_041914085.1 Nocardioides sp. | reverse complement strand
GGTGCGGGCGGTGACGACTACGTCCGGTCGGGGTCCGACCCGACGGTGCCCAACAGCGACGTGGTCGCGCTGGGTGCCGACGACGGGGCGGGCTTCGGCAGCACCCTCGTGTGGGACGGCCCGATGGGCGCCGGCGCCGGGCTCGACGGCGGGGGCGGCGGCCAGCTGGCCTTCGACTCCGGCCCGGGCACGGTCGTCGTGGACGCGGTGACCGGGACGAAGGCCGAGGACGGCGTGGTGACGCTGCGCTGGACCGGCTTCGATCGCTTCCGCACCGGCAGCAAGGCCACCCCGGCGCCGGCCCGCTTCGAGTTCGTCGGCAGCGACCGCGACGAGGAGCTCGAGATCGTCTTCGCCAGGGCCCACCAGGGCCGCCAGCGCCTCGACATGGGTGGTGGCGCCGACACGCTGCTGCTCGGCGACGAGAACCTCGGTGCCCGCGGCAGCCGCTACCTCGGCGGGTCCGGCGAGGACCACGTCGCCCTGTGGGCGGGGAAGAAGCTCGACCTCGACCTGTTGCGTGAGCGCATCAAGACCACGCGCGCCGGCAGCACGTCCCGCAGCACCTTCGCCGGGTTCGAGACCCAGCTCGTCGGCGCCAAGAGGCTCGTCCTCAAGGGCACCGACAAGGCCGACGACCTCCGGTTCTACGCCTGCCGGGCGACCGTGCGCGGCCGCGGCGGCAAGGACGACATCCGCCAGAGCCGAGGCGACGACTACTTCGAGGGGGGACTGCGCTGCGGCAAGGCCGGGTTCCGGCTGTACGGCGACCGCGGCCGCGACACGCTGCAGGGCGGGCGCCGCAACGACCTGCTCGTCGGTGGTCCCGGCCGGGACGAGGCGTTCGGCAACGCGGGCCGCGACCGGTGCAGCGCCGAGAAGATGCGGTCCTGCGAGATCAAGCGGCGCTGAGCGGCTACTTGCCCCAGTTCTTCCGGCGCACCGCGCGCCGCGGCCTGCCGCCGGCGTAGGACTTCGAGGAGTCGACGAGGAACCCGCGCTCGAGGGCCTCTCGCCCGATCAGCATCCGGAAGCCCATCTCGTCACGGTTGCTCAGCGTCATGACCGTGGTGATGGTGCGGCCGGCGAGGACGACGTCGAGCGCGACGGCGTACCGCGTCTCGGTCTGGCCGTTGCTCGAGCGGACCTCACGCCGGTCGAGCACCGGCAGCGTGAGCTCGTGCGCCTCCTCGTCGGAGCGCTGCCACGGGTGGATGGAGAAGCGCACCCACTCGCGGCCGTCGCGCTCGAACACCTCGAGGTCGAAGGCGTGGATGGCCGACGACCGCGCGCCGGTGTCGATCTTCGCCTTCACCCACGGCACGTCGGCCTGCGGCAGCGAGACCCACTCCCGCCACCCGACCACGACCTGCTCGGGTGCGGACTCGTCCGGTGCGTCGGGCGGGCTCGGCGTGGAGGACACCGCGCCATCCTGTCAGGGCCGCGCGACGGGGGTGGTTGTATGGCTCCCCATGAAGCTCGCCATCCTCTCTCGGGCACCGCGCTCCTACAGCACGCAGCGGCTGCGCACCGCGGCGCTCGACCGCGGGCACGACGTCAAGGTGCTCAACACGCTGCGGTTCGGCATCGACCTCTCGGGAGACG
>JAYSEC010000452.1:0-1611 GCA_041914085.1 Nocardioides sp. | reverse complement strand
CGCGCGGAGGAGTCGTCGTACGCCCTCGGCCATCTCACGGGCGCACAGGTCGGTGACCACGGGCCCGGGTGTGACGCCGAGGACGCGGAACTTCACGTCCTCGTCGTACGCCACGACCGCGCCGCGGTACCACTGCGAGGCCTGCTCTCCGCGGCCCAGCATGGACGAGACCCGCCCGGCGGTGAGGGACTCGGCGACCGCGATGCGCCGGCCGCCGTCCCTGGCCAGCTTCGCGACGAGCTCGGCGAGCTCCTCCTCGGTCGACGGGTCGGCCTGCGGTTCCTCCGTCGGTGGCGACGGCTGTGCGGTCATGGGACCTCCTCGTGGCGCCCGCCCCGTCCCCCGTTCCGTCCGCCCGCATGCGTCGGGAGGTGCGCACGCATGCGAGAGCGGCAGCGGGGCACTGGTGGGCATGAGCGCGACCAAGGAGGTCTCCGGGTGAAGGCAGTGACGTGGCAGGGCAGGCAGGACATGCAGGTGGTGGAGGTCCCGGACCCCGTCATCGAGCAGCCGACCGACGTCCTCGTGGAGATCACCTCGACCGGGCTGTGCGGCTCCGACCTGCACCTCTACGACCCCCTCACGCCGTTCATGACGGCCGGTGACGTCGTCGGCCACGAGCCCATGGGCATCGTGCGCGAGGTCGGCTCGGCCGTGCAGACCCTGCGGGCCGGCGACCGCGTCGTGGTGCCGTTCAACATCAGCTGCGGGTCGTGCTGGATGTGCGACCGCGGGCTGTTCAGCCAGTGCGAGACCACGCAGAACCGGGACAGCGGCACCGGCGCGAGCCTGTTCGGCTACAGCAAGCTCTACGGCCAGGTGCCGGGCGGGCAGGCCGAGCTGCTCCGCGTCCCCTTCGGTGACGCCCTCCCGATCAAGGTCCCGCACGGCCCGCCCGACGACCGCTTCCTCTTCCTCTCCGACGTGCTGCCGACCGCGTGGCAGGCGGTGGAGTACGCCGACGTCGAGGACGGCGGCACCCTGCTCGTCATCGGCGCCGGGCCGATCGGCGACATGGCCACCCGGATCGGGCTGCACCGCGGCCTGAAGGTGATCACCGTCGACTCGGTCCGCGAGCGCCTGGCCCGGGTCCACGGCCGCGGCGCGGAGACGATCGACCACACCGAGGTCGACGGCATCGGCGACCGGGTCCGCGAGCTGACGGACGGCCGCGGCGCCGACGCGGTCATCGACGCCGTCGGCATGGAGGCCCACGGCTCCCCGGTGGCCGAGGCCGCCCAGAAGGCGCTCGCGCTCCTGCCCAAGAAGGTGCAGGAGAAGATGATGCTCAACGTCGGGTCGGACCGGCTGGCCGCCCTGATGAGCGGCATCGACGCGGTCCGCCGCGGCGGCACCATCAGCATCTCCGGCGTCTACGGCGCCCCGACCGACCCGCTCCCGATGTTCCAGCTGTTCGACAAGCAGGTGCAGATCCGGATGGGTCAGGCCAACGTGCACCGGTGGAGCGACGACATCCTCGAGCTCCTCGACCAGGAGGAGGACGTCCTCGGCGTCGAGTCCTTCGCCACCCACCACCTCCCGCTCGACGACGCCCCCGAGGCCTACCGCAAGTTCCGCGACAAGGAGGACGGCATGGTGAAGGTGGTGTTC
>JAYSEC010000451.1:0-1611 GCA_041914085.1 Nocardioides sp. | reverse complement strand
GCGGGCGGCGTCGCTCCCGGCGATCGCGACGAACTCGAGGTTGCCGTCCGAGCGCAGCGCCTCGATGGCCGCGACCCGGTAGCCCGAGCGGCGCGCCACCTCCTCGGCGAGGGCATGCAGGACCGCGCGTTGGGCCTCGCTGCCCCACGCCTCACCTCGTGGACGCATCCACGTCGGTCCGCTTGTCGTCACTCCTGCTCCCGTCCCCGCAACGAGCCGGCGCGGGCGAGGTTACGTGGCATGTGAGGGTCCGCGTGCGGATTCTGCACAACGTCTCGGCCCGTGGTGACTCGTGGGTAACATAGCCTCATGAAGCGTGACATCTACGACGAGGACCACGAGGCCTTCCGCGCCTCGGTGAAGCAGTTCCTGGACCGCGAGGTCGTCCCGAACCTGGAGACGTACGCCGCCAACCACGGGCTCGACCGCGACTTCTGGCTCGCGGCCGGCAAGCAGGGGTTCCTCGGTCTCGAGATCCCGGAGGAGCACGGCGGCTCCGAGGCCGGTGACTACCGCTTCAACGCGGTCCTCACCGAGGAGCTCGCCAAGGTCAACATGACCCTGCCGAGCTGCGTGGGGATCCACGCCGACATCACCGTGCCCTACCTCGTCCACCTCACCGACGACGCTCAGAGGGCGCGGTGGCTCCCGCAGTGCGCCACCGGCGAGATCGTCACCGCGATCGGCATGACCGAGCCCGGCGGCGGCTCCGACCTCGCCAACCTCAGGACGACCGCGGTGCGCGACGGCGACGACTGGATCATCAACGGCTCCAAGACCTTCATCACCAACGGCGGCTCCGCCGACCTCGTGCTGGTCGCCGCGCGCACCAGCCCGGAGAAGAAGGCCAAGGGCATCTCGCTGTTCGCCGTCGACACCTCGCTCGACGGCTTCAGCGTCGGCCGCGTGCTCGACAAGGTCGGCCAGGACGACTCCGACACCGCCGAGCTCTCCTTCGAGGACGTCCGCGTCAGCGGCGACGACCTCGTCGGCCCGCTCGACACCGGCTTCATCTCGATGATGCAGTTCCTGCCGCAGGAGCGCCTCGGCTCGGCCATCACCAACCTGGCCCACGCCAAGCAGATCCTCGAGGAGACGGTCCAGTACGCCAAGGACCGCCAGGCCTTCGGCCAGCCGATCGGCGCCTTCCAGAACACCCAGTTCCTGCTGGCCGACCTGGTCACCCGGATCGACGTCACCCAGGCGTTCGTCGACCAGTGCGTCATGGCGCACACCAGGAAGGAGCTGACCCCGGTCGACGCCGCGAAGGCCAAGTGGTGGACCTCGCAGGTCCAGAACGACGTCCTCGACCACTGCGTCCAGGTCCACGGCGGCTACGGCTTCATGAACGAGTACCGCGTGGCCCGCGCCTGGCGCGACGCCCGCGTGACCAAGATCTGGGCCGGCTCCAACGAGATCATGAAGATGCTGATCGGCCGCGACCTCGGCCTCTGACCATCTCGCTGGTCGAGGTGCGAGGAGCGCCAGCGACATTTCGCTGGTCGAGGTGCGAGGAGCGCCAGCGACGAGCCTCGAAACCACGCAGTCGGTGTGGCTTCGAGGCTCGCTGCGCTCGCACCTCAACCAGCAAGGGAGGGTGGACCCATGACG
>JAYSEC010000450.1:0-1616 GCA_041914085.1 Nocardioides sp. | reverse complement strand
GCCGTGAAGGTGCGTGGCGGCGAGGTGCTCGGCGAGTTCCAGACCCTGGTCAACCCCCACACCGAGATCCCCGCGTTCATCGCGGTCCTGACGGGCATCACCAACTCGATGGTGCACGACGCGCCGCCCATCGAGTCGGCGCTGCCCGCCTTCCTGGAGTTCGCCGAGGGGTGCGTGCTCGTGGCGCACAACGCACCCTTCGACGTCGGCTTCCTCCAGCACTTCGCCGCCCGGCAGGGTCGCGCCTGGCCGCGGTTCGAGGTGCTCGACACCGCCAAGCTCGCGCGCCGGGTGATCACCCGCGACGACGCCCCCAACTGCAAGCTCTCCTCGCTGGCCAAGGTCTTCGGCTCCGCCACCACCCCCAACCACCGCGCGCTGTCCGACGCGCGGGCCACCGTCGACGTGCTGCACGGCCTGATGGAGCGCCTCGGCGGCCTCGGCGTCCACACCCTCGAGGAGCTCCAGACCTTCTCCGCGCGGGTCTCGACCGCGCAGCGGCGCAAGCGGCACCTCGCCGAGGGCCTGCCCCACGCCCCCGGCGTCTACCTCTTCCGCGACGAGCGCTCCCGCGTCCTCTACGTCGGGACCTCCCGCGACCTGCGCACCCGCGTCCGCACCTACTTCACCGCCTCCGAGACGCGCAGCCGGATGGGCGAGATGGTCGGCCTGGCCACCTCGGTCACCGGCATCGAGTGCGCCACCCCGCTCGAGGCGGAGGTGCGCGAGCTGCGCCTGATCGCCGAGCACAAGCCGCGCTACAACCGCCGGTCCCGCTTCCCGGAGAAGGTGCACTTCGTCAAGCTCACGCGGGAGGCGTGGCCGCGGCTGTCGCTCGTGCGCCGGGTCCTCGACGACGACGCCGACTACCTCGGCCCGTTCTCGTCGAGGAGGACGGCGGAGAAGTGCCTGGCCGCCCTGCACGAGACCTTCCCGGTCCGCCAGTGCAGCGGGCGACTGCCGGTCGTGCCGTCCGGGTCCGCCTGCGTCCTCGCCGAGATGGGTCGCTGCCTGTCGCCGTGCGACGGCACGGTCGACGCCACCGCCTATGCCGCCGTCGTGCGCCAGCTGCGCGACACCCTCCTGCGCCGACCCGACCAGGTCGTCGAGGCGATCAACCAGCGGATGCGGGCGCTCGCCGAGGTCGAGCGCTTCGAGGAGGCGGGCGTGCACCGCGACCGGCTGTCGACGTTCGTGCGGGCCGCGGCCCGCACCCAGCGGCTCTCCGCACTGACCCGGTGCCCCGAGGTGGTCGCGGCGCGCCGCGAGGACGACGGCCGGTGGGCCGTGCACGTCGTGCGCCACGGCCGGCTCGCCGCGGCCGGGGTCATCCCCCGCGGCGGTGACGCCCACCAGTTCGTCCGCGAGCTGCGGGCCAGCGCCGAGACCGTCCAGGACGCGCCCGGCCCGGTGCCGGCCGCCACCGCCGAGGAGACCGAGCGGATCCTCCGCTGGCTGGAGTCACCGGGGATCCGGCTCGTCGACGTCGAGGGCGACTGGGTGTGCCCCGTCGCCGGGGCCGCCCGCCACCTCGCGGTCTACGACGCGGTCAACGAGTCCCGCCTGTCGCTGACGCCGTTCGACGAGCAGCGGCTGCCGTCTCCCGTGCACCGCCC
>JAYSEC010000449.1:0-1633 GCA_041914085.1 Nocardioides sp. | reverse complement strand
GCCTTCGGCGCCATCTTCGTCGTCGAGCTGCCCGACAAGACCTTCATCGCCACCCTCGTCATGTCGACGAAGATGCGCCCGCTCTTCGTCTGGATCGGCGTCGGGCTGGCCTTCCTCGTGCAGACGGGCGTGGCGGTCGGCGTCGGCAAGGCGGCGTCGTTCCTGCCCGAGCAGCTGATCCACGCCGTGGCCGCGCTGATGTTCGTCATCGGCGCGATCATCCTCTTCCGCGAGGCACGCTCCGCCGACGAGGACGAGCCGGGCCAGGAGGAGGAGTACGCCGCCAAGGCGGATGCGACCGCCCACGGCCTCAAGGTCGTCGCCACCTCGTTCGTCGTGCTGTTCGCCGCCGAGTGGGGCGACCTCTCGCAGCTGCTGACCATCTCCCTCGTCGCCAAGTACGACGACCCGGTCTCGGTGTTCCTCGGCGCCTGGGGCGCGCTCCTCACGGTCTCCGGCCTCGCCGTCATCGTCGGCCGGCTGCTGCTCCAGCGGGTGCGGCTGTCGGTGCTCCACTACGTGGGTGCGACGGTCTGCGTGCTGATGGCAGGGTTGACCGTGTGGGAGATGACACGCTGATCGACCAGGTCCGCCGGCGCTACCTCGCGGTCAACGGCGACCACCGGATGACCGAGGCGGACGACGCCTACGTCCGCGAGCACTTCGTCGAGGCGACGCCCGAGGCGATGGCCCTGATGCTCGAGGACCGCCTGCCGCTGCCGTCGTACGTCCTCTCCGACGGCACGCCGATGGTGCCTGCCGACCACGGCCAGCTCGCCGAGGTCGCCGGCGGCGTGGACGCACTGCACGACTGGTTCGTGGCGTTCTGGCCGCACGACCCCGCGACCGGCGAGGCCGAGTGGGGCTACTACCTCTCCGGGCAGTACGTCTGCCTCGAGGAGGTCTCGCCGATCCGGATCCGCCAGAAGACCGCCCGCGTCGCCGAGGCGTCCGCCGCCGTCGAGGTCCTGCGGCGCGACCCGCACGACCCGATCGGGCGCGGGATGCTCGGCCAGGCCGTCGACGGCGTGCTGGCGGTGCCCGGGCTGGACGCGATCCTGCGGCCCATGACGGCGTACGACCGGCTGCGCTTCGGCGCCCCGACGGTCCGCGAGACGTGGGTCGAGGCGCCGCGCCGCGAGTTCCTCACCCCGGTCGCCCCGGTCTGGCCGCTGCGCACCGAGCGGCTGCTGCTGCGCCCCTGGCGGGCCGGCGACGAGACCGCGCTGGCCGAGGCGTGGGCCGACGAGGACTACGCCAGCCTGCTGCTCACCGGCACCCAGAACCCCGCGGAGGTCGCCGAGATGGTGCGCCGCCGGTCCGAGCCGGGCGACGGCCGGTTCGTGGGCCTGGTCGCCGAGCACGACGGCGAGGTCGTCGGCGACTCGATCCTCATCATCCGCGGCACCGGGCTCACCGAGGGCGAGATCGGCTGGACGGTGATGCCCCGGCACGCCGGTCGCGGGTACGCCACCGAGGCGGCGCGCGCGGTGCTGCGGATGGCCTTCGAGCACTACGGCCTGCGCCGGGTCGTCGCCAACCTCGATGCCCGCAACGACCGCTCCGCCGCCCTCTGCGAGCGCCTCGGCATGCGCCGCGAGACCCACCGCCTCGGGGACTTCTGGTCCAAGGG
>JAYSEC010000448.1:0-1646 GCA_041914085.1 Nocardioides sp. | reverse complement strand
CGGTGTTCGTCGACGTACCGATGGACGAGTTCTTCAACTCCTCGACCGGCACCGTTGGCTCAGGCGAGGGCGTCCGCATCGAGCCCGACGGCGACGCGATCGACGCGATCGCCCGCCTGCTGGCGGAGGCCCGCCGGCCGGTCCTGATCCTCGGCACCGACGTCTGGGCCGACCACGCCGAGGCCGCCGCGCTGCGCTTCGTCGAGGATCTCGGCATCCCGACGCTCACCAACGGCATGGGCCGCGGTGTCATCCCCGGCGGGCACCGCTCGCTGGTCACCAAGGCCCGCGGAGCCGCGCTCGCCGGCGCGGACCTGGTGGTCGTGGTCGGCACCCCGCTGGACTTCCGCCTCGGCTACGGCGTCTTCGGCGGGCCGGACAAGAACCCCGATGGCGCCTTCGCGCGGGTGGTCCACATCGCCGACTCCCCCGGCCAGGTGTCCGGCCACGCCGAGCTCGCCGGGTCGGTCTCCGGTGACCTCTCCACCGTGCTCGACGGCCTGCAGGCGGCGATCGAGCGCGGCACCAAGCCGGACTGGACGGCCTGGGCCGACCAGCTCGCCGACCAGGTGCGCGCGGCGGCCGAGCGCGACGCGCAGCTGCTCACCGCGGAGGCCGACCCGATCCACCCCGCCCGGATCTACGGCGAGCTGGTGCCGCGCCTGGCCGACGACTCGGTCGTCATCGGCGACGGCGGCGACTTCGTGTCGTTCGCCGGCAAGTACGTCGAGCCGCAACGACCGGGCGGCTGGCTCGACCCGGGCCCGTACGGCTGCCTCGGCGCCGGTCTGGGGGCGGCCATCGCGGCGCGCATCGCGCGTCCGAGCGCCCAGGTGACGCTCCTGCTCGGCGACGGCGCGGCTGGCTTCTCGCTGATGGACGTCGACACGCTCGTGCGCCACGACCTGCCCGTCGTGATGGTGATGGGCAACAACTCCGCGTGGGGCCTGGAGAAGGGCCCGATGCAGATGATCTACGGCTACGACGTGGCCGCCGACCTCGCCCAGCGCACGCCGTACGACGAGGTGGTGCGGGCGCTCGGCGGCGCCGGCGAGACGGTGACCGACCCGAAGCAGATCGGGCCGGCGCTCGACCGCGCCTACGCCGCGGGCGTCCCCTACCTCGTCAACGTGATCACCGACGTGGAGGCGGCCTACCCCCGCGCCACCTTCGGCATCTGAGCGGGACCGCGTGGAGCTGCGCCGGATCCGTCGCGACGAGCACGCCGCGGCCGGTGACGTCTGCGTCGCGGCGTACGAGCCGTTCCTGACCGGCGCGGAGGACGACTACCGCGACCGGCTCCGTGACGTGGCCCGCCGCGACGCCGAGGCCGAGGTGTGGGTGGCCGTCGACGGCGCCCGCCTGCTCGGCAACGTCACCTTCTGCCGCCCCGGCACGCCGTGGCGCGAGATCGCCCGCGACGACGAGGGCGAGTTCCGGATGCTGGCCGTCGACCCCGCGGCCCAGGGGGCCGGGGTCGGCACCGCGCTCGCGACGCTGTGCGAGGAGCGGGCCCGCGCCGAGGGCGCGACCGGGATGGCGCTGTCGTCGCTGGCGACCATGGCGGCGGCCCACCGGGTCTACGAGCGGCTGGGCTACACCCGCGACCCGTCCCGCGACTGGTCTCCCCTGCCGGGCGTCGACCT
>JAYSEC010000447.1:0-1664 GCA_041914085.1 Nocardioides sp. | reverse complement strand
GTGGCCGTCCTGCGGTCAACACGCTGACCTACGTCTACGCCGACCAGACCGCCGTGCTGGGCCCCCTGGCGACGTACGCCGAGCCCCACGCCTACGACCTGTGCGAGCTGCACAGCGAGCGCCTGTCCGCCCCGCGCGGCTGGGAGGTGCTCCGCCTCGCGCCGGACCCCAAGGCCCAGGGCCCGAGCAGCGACGACCTCCTCGCCCTCGCCGACGCGGTGCGCGAGGCGGCCCGCCCGGCACCGGCGCCGGTCCCGCTGCACTCCACGGACGACCCGAGCCGGGGCGCGAAGCGCGGACACCTGCGGGTCCTCACGCCCACCGACTGACCGCCGTCCGCGTCCGTCGGGTCTGTCCTAGGATTCGGGTCGTGAACATCGACGCGCAGCTCATGAGCATCATCGTCTGCCCGGCCTGCCACGGCACCCTCGCCGAGCAGGCCGACGAGCTCGTCTGCCAGGGGTGCGGCAACGCCTATCCCGTCCGCGACGACATCCCGGTGCTGCTGGTCGACGAGGCCCGCAAGCCCGCCTGACCCGACGGAGGGAGTTCGCCGTGGCGACCTGGTTCGACGAGGCGCGGCTCGACGACGCGGGGGTGCTGCAGACCGTCGACCTGCGGTTGCGCACGCTGGCCGAGAGCGGCGCCCGCGTGCGCCGCGAGGCGCACGAGGCCGCGGGGCCGATCGCGGAGCTGATCGCGCGCGGACGTGACGAGGCCCGGCCGCGTGCGGTGATCGCCGCGGGACCGGACTCGCGCCTGCTGCGCGCGGTGCTCGAGCCGTGGTGCCCGGTCCCGTTCGTGGCGTGGCCCAACCCCGGGCTGCCCGGCTGGGCCGGCTCGCTCGACCTCGTCGTGATGCTGGCCCCCGAGGGCAACGACCACGGGTCCGCGTCGGCGGTCGCCGAGGCCGTACGCCGCGGCGCGCAGGTCGTCGTCGCGTGCCCCGCGCGGTCGCTGGTGGCCGAGCACGCCGCCGGGCGCCACGTCACCGTGCTGCCGACCGTCACCGGTGACCAGCTCGCCACTGCCGTCGTGGTGCTCGACTACCTCGCCCACGTGCACCTCGGTCCGCACGCCGACGCCGAGTCCGTGGCCGCATCCCTCGACGAGGTCGCGACCAACTGCTCGCCCCACCGCGACCTGGCGGTCAACCCCGCCAAGATGCTGGCCATCGCGATGGCCGACACCAACCCGCTCGTGTGGGGCGGCTCCGTGCTCGCCGCGCGGGCCGCGCGTCGTCTGGCGGAGTCGCTGCGCCGCACGTCCGGGCGCTCGGCCATCGCCGGCGACGCCGAGCACCTGCTGCCGGTCATCGAGGCAGCCAAGCAGCACGACGTGTTCGCCGACCCGTTCGCCGACGAGGGCGGCGACCTGCGGCCGCTGCTGCTGATCCTCGACGACCGCTCCGACGACCCCGTCGTGCGCGAGCAGACCGGCGACCTCAAGGCCGCCGCGGCGCGCCACGGCGTACGCGTCGAGACGGTCGAGACCGACGCCGACGCCGAGGTGGCGCGCTACGCCTCGCTGCTGCTCACCGGCACCTATGCCGCGGAGTACCTCCGCATCGGGCTCGTCGAGGACTGAGGCGGGCGCCCTTGCCCACTACGACCGGGCGAGCCGCATCCCGAACACCAGCGCGTCGGTGCCGTGGACGTGCGCCG
>JAYSEC010000446.1:0-1665 GCA_041914085.1 Nocardioides sp. | reverse complement strand
TGCCCGGGTCGGCCTCCGGGATCGCGAGGGCCGTCGCCTCGCCGATGGCGATGCGGAGGTCCTCGATGTCGTCGATGGTGAAGTCCAGGCGGGCTGCCAGGCCGGCGGCGGTGGTGCGCACGACCGTGGCATAGGCACCCTCGGCCGGAAGTCGGAGCTCGACGTCGGCGCGGCCCCCGTGATGATCTGCCATCTGCGTCAACGTCTCCGTCCTCCGAGTGTGTGCCCGCCCACCCTAGGCCATCGCCTCCGGGGCCCGACGTCGCCCGAACCGGGCCGCCACGCGGACCCGGCAGCTCACCGGAACCAGGGGCAGACCTGGTCCCGCGTGCGCAGCGCGTGGCGGTGCACCGGGTCGCGCAGCAGCAGCGGCGGAGCCGCACGGCGTACGTCGTCGCGACTCGCCGGCGCAGGTGCCACGGCCTCCGTCGCGGGCAGCTCGACGACGACCCGGTAGGCGCCGTGCTCCTCGTCCTCCACGGTGGTCGGACCGAGGCGGCGCAGCATCCGCAGCGACGCGGGGTTGTCCTTGAGGACCTCGGTGTCGATGCGCGTCACACCCACGGGCCGGTGGCGCATCAGCACGTCGAGCAGGACGGTGGCGACGCCGCGACCCTGCCAGTCGTCCTTGACGGTGACCGCGAGGTCGGCGGCGTCGGGGACGTCGTCGTAGCGGACGATCCGGGCCAGCGCGACCGGGTCGTAGACGTCGTCGGAGGTCTCCACGCACAGCACGAGCGCGACGTGGTCGACGCCGTCGACGTCGTCGACGAGGTGCTGGAGCATCGCGTCGCTCAGGTGGACCACGGGAGCCAGGAACCGGCGCCGCCGCGACTCGGGGGCCAGCGTCTCGAACTCGGCGACCAGCGCGGCCCGGTCCGTGCGCTGCAGCGGCAGCACGAAGCCGGCCGTGCCGTCCGGCAGCTCGACCTGCTCGATCATCCACGCCCTCCCGATGGTCCCGGGCCCGATTCACGCCGCCCGGGGGGGTGGGAGCCGTGGAAATGCCGCGGACCCGTTCGCCACGGGTGTGGCGACCGGGTCCGGGTCTCGTCCGAGCCAGCGACGAAGCTGAGGTTCACGCCGGAGCAGCAAGCTGCTCAGAAGAAGGCCTGAGCAGTCGCGACTCCGTCGCGCTTGCTCAGGCCTTCTTCGTCTCCCAGAAGATCTCGGCGATCTCGTCGATCTTGGCGAGCAGCTCGTCGGCCTTGCCGGCGTCGAGCTCGCCCTTGGTGCCGCTCGCGCCGGCCAGCTTGGTGGCCTCGTTCACGAGCGTGTGGAGCTGGGGGTACTTCTCGAAGTGCGGGGGCTTGAAGTAGTCGGTCCACAGCACCCACAGGTGGTGCTTGACCAGCTCGGAGCGCTGCTCCTTGATGAGGATCGCGCGGGTGCGGAAGTCGGGGTCGTCGTTGTCGGCGACCTTGGCGATGATCGCCTTGATCGACTCGGCCTCGATGCGTGCCTGGGCGGGGTCGTAGACGCCGCAGGGCAGGTCGCAGTGGGCGGAGACCTCGACGGTCGGGGCAAGCAGGTGGCGAAGCATCAGGTTCCTCTCGATCGGGGACGTGCCGTCGTGACTGTGCCGTCGCGAGTGGGCATCTGGATGGGACACTACTCCGCGTGCGAGGGCGTCGGCAGAGGGGTCTCGCCCCGAGGGGTGGCCGC
>JAYSEC010000445.1:0-1675 GCA_041914085.1 Nocardioides sp. | reverse complement strand
TCAGCGCAGCAGCGCGCCGGCGTGCGGCGGGACCTGCAGCGTGCCGCCGCCGAGGGTCACGCCCGAGGGTGTCTGGAACAGCACCTCGCTCGCGTCCACCTCGAGGGTGACGGCGACCTCGCCGGCGTTGACCACGACCAGCAGGTCGCCCCGGCGCATGGTGAACAGGCGTGCCTCGACCGCGCACGAGACGGAGCCGAAGGCGGGGTCGGTCAGCTGCGGCAGCTCGCGCCGCAGCCGGCCGAGCCGGCGGTAGCACTCGAGGACGACGGCGTGCCTGCCGCTGTCGAGCTCGTCCCAGTCGAGCTTGGACCTGTGGAAGGTGGCCGGGTCCTGCGGGTCGGGCACCTCGGCGGGGTCCCAGCCCATCTTCGCGAACTCCGCGATCCGCCCCTCCGCGGTGGCCTTGCCGAGCTCGGGCTCGGGGTGGGAGGTGAAGAACTGGAACGGCGCGGACGCCGCCCACTCCTCCCCCATGAACAGCATGGGGGTGAACGGACCGGCGAGCGTCAGCAGCGCCGCGCAGGCGAGCTGGTCGTCGTCGAGGTGCTCGGCTAGCCGGTCGCCGCGCGCCCGGTTGCCGATCTGGTCGTGGTTCTGGTTGGCCACCACGAGCCGCCAGGTGGGCATCGTCGCGGTGTCGACCGGCACGCCGTGCTCGCGCTCGCGGAACGACGACCAGGTGCCGTCGTGGAAGAAACCGCGCTCGCAGACCTTGGCCAGCGCCTCGAGCGGCTCGAAGTCGGCGTAGTAGCCGGCGGTCTCGCCGCTGAGGGCGACGTGGACGGCGTGGTGGAAGTCGTCGCTCCACTGGGCGTCGAGGCCGTAGCCGCCCGCCTCGCGCGGGGTCACCAGCCGCGTGTCGTTCAGGTCGGACTCGGCGATCAGCGTCAGCGGCCGGCGCAGGTGCGCCGACAGCGCGGCGACCTCGACCGCCATCTCCTCGAGCAGGTGCACCTCGGAGGTGTCGCTGAGCGCGTGCACCGCGTCGAGCCGGAGCGCGTCGACGTGGTAGTCCTCGAACCACATCCGCACGTTGTCGAGGATGAACCGGCGCACCTCGGCCGAGCCGTCGCCGTCGAGGTTCACCAGGTCGCCCCACGTGTTGCGGCCGTCCTTGAGGTAGGGCCCGAACAGCGGCAGGTAGTTGCCCGAGGGGCCGAGGTGGTTGTGGACGACGTCCTGCACGACGCCGAGGCCCTTGGCGTGGCAGGCGTCGACGAACCGCTTGTAAGCCTCGGGGCCGCCGTAGCCCTCGTGGACGGCGTACCAGCCAACGCCGTCGTAGCCCCAGTTGTGGGTCCCGTTGAAGGCGTTGACCGGCATCACCTCGACGAGGTCGACGCCGAGGTCGAGCAGGTGGTCGAGACGCTCGACGGCGGAGTCGAGGGTGCCCTCGGGGGTGAACGTGCCGATGTGCAGCTCGTAGATCACAGAGCCCGCCAGCTGGCGACCGGTCCAGGCGGCGTCCCGCCACTCGTACGACGCCTGGTCGTGGCGGGAGAGGCCGTGCACGCCGTCGGGCTGACGGCGCGAGCGCGGGTCGGGCCGTGGGTCCGGGTCGTCGTCGAGGAGGTAGCCGTAGTCGACCGAGGCGTCCGTGGTCGGCACGGGCTCGGCCGGGGTCCACCAGCCGTCGTCGGCGCGGCTCATCTCGACGACCTCGCCGGCCAGG
>JAYSEC010000444.1:0-1676 GCA_041914085.1 Nocardioides sp. | reverse complement strand
GTGCGGTAGGGCGTGCTGCAGTCGACGTCCAGGTCGATCGGCTCGACCGAGTTGAGGTGGTAGATCCGGTAGCGGTCGCAGGCCGTGCGGATGAACTCGTACTTCCGGATCAGCGAGCGCTCGATCGGGCGGGTGCCCAGCTCGCTCCACGTGTTGATGTAGGTCGCCTCGACGAACCAGGTCGGCGGGTTGGTGCCGGTGAGCACCCGGCGGAGGTCGTCGAGGTCGGGGTCCAGCGTGCGCATCGGCAGTGACCAGAGGAAGGGGTACGGCGACCCGGCGCGGCTGGCCCACTGGATGTCGGCCCGGCCGCCGTAGACGAGCACCCGGTCCCCGGGGCGCGCGGCCGCGGCGATCGCCTCCCCGGTCCGCACCTCCACCGGTACCCGACCGACGGCCCAGGCGGCGGTCCAGGCGACGAGCGAGGCGACGCTCGAGACGACGAGCAGCGCGACCGTGCCCGCGGCGACCCGGCGCCGGGCGAGCCGGAGGTGGTCGTGGGCGGCGAGGGCGGCGAGCGCGAGGGACAGGGGCGGCACGAGCACGAACAGGTAGGGCAGCCAGAAGCTGCCGCTGAGCGCCACGCCCAGCAGGTCGACCCCCGCCATCGCCAGGACCGCCACGACCGGCACCGCGTCGTGCCGCAGGAGGGTCGGCACCCGGGCCAGGAAGCAGCCGAGCACGAGCAGCATCCCGACCCCGACGAAGACCGCGAGCAGGAGCCCGATGCGGCTCTGCGCCCCTTCCGCGCTCTGCGACGCGATGACGCGGCTGGCGTCGGACCGGAAGGACACCGACGCGTACCAGAGCGTGTCCAGCCGCGACCCCGACGCGAGCGTCCACCCGACCACCACGGCGACCGGTACGGCGCCACCGGCCGCTGCCGCGAGCGCGAACCGGCCAGCCGTGCGCCACGGCAGGTGGCGGGCGAGCGCGGACCCGACCAGCAGCACCGTCCCGAAGACGATCCCGCCGAGGATGCTCTGCTTGAAGCCGAGCGCGAGGACGGCGAGCGCGCCGGCCCAGAAGGCGTCGGCGGTGGCGAGTCGTCGTACGGCCCGCAGGGCGAGCCAGCAGGAGGCCAGCACCAGCGGGATCCCCAGGATCTCGCCCTTCGCGGCGACCGGGTCGATCTGGGCGTTGCCGACCATCGCCGCGGTCCCGACGGCGACCCACCCGGCGAGCCGGCGCACGGCCAGCGGGTCGAGCACCCCGGCGCGGACGGCCACCTCACGGGTCGCGGCCGCCGCGGCCAGCACCAGCAGGGCGCAGGCGAGCGCACCGACCAGGCGGTGGGTGTAGGCGCCGCCGACCCAGTCGGTGGCCCGCACCAGCCAGATCACCGGCGGCGGCCGGTCGACCCAGTAGCGGCCGTAGAGCGAGTCGGGCTCGGGGTCCAGAGCACGCGCGACGAGCAGGAAGCCCGCCTCGTCCGGCCGGAGCGGCCACAGCAGCCCGGGGAACCGCGCGACGAAGGCGGCGAGCGCGGCCAGCCACACCGTGCGCCCCCAGCCCACCGCGTCCCCGCGCGCCCCGGCCCCCATGGCGACACCCTCTCAGAGCACCCACCGGCCGCCCGTAGGATGAGGTCGTGGAGATCCCCGAGAAGTTCGCTGCGCTGGGCCTCACCTACGACGACGTGCTGCTGCTGCCGGGCGAGTCCGACCTCGCCCCGA
>JAYSEC010000443.1:0-1688 GCA_041914085.1 Nocardioides sp. | reverse complement strand
ACTCCACGCACGGCGAGCACATGATCCCGTTCTACATCTTCTACTCGATGTTCGGGTTCCAGCGCACCGGCGACTCCATCTGGGCGATGGCCGACCAGCTCGCGCGCGGCTTCCTCATCGGCGCCACCGCCGGCCGCACCACGCTGACCGGCGAGGGCCTGCAGCACGCCGACGGGCACTCCCCGCTCCTCGCGGCGACCAACCCGGCGATCGTGCACTACGACCCGGCGTTCGCCTACGAGATCAGCCACATCATGAAGAGCGGCCTCGAGCGGATGTACGGCACCGGCGGCCCCGAGGGCCACGGCGAGGACGTCATCTTCTACCTCACCGTCTACAACGAGCCGGTCTCGCAGCCGGCCGAGCCCGACGACGTCGACGTCGACGGGATCCTGCGCGGCATCCACAAGGTCTCGACCGCCGAGGGCGAGGGACCCCGGGTTCAGCTGATGGCCTCCGGCGTCGGCTACCCGTGGATCGACGAGGCGGCCCGCCTCCTCGCCGAGGACTGGGGCGTGCAGTCCGACCTGTGGTCGGTCACCTCCTGGAACGAGCTCGCGCGCGACGGTGTCGCCGCCGAGGAGTGGAACCTCCTGCACCCCGGCGAGGAGCGACGCACCGCCTACGTCAGCGACAAGCTGGCCGGCGCCGAGGGCCCGGTCATCGCGGTGTCCGACTACATGCGGGCCGTCCCGCTCCAGATCGCCCGCTGGGTGCCGGCCGACTACCGCGTGCTCGGTGCCGACGGGTTCGGCTTCGCCGACACCCGCCCGGCGGCCCGGCGCTACTTCCACATCGACGCGGTCAACGTCGTCGTCCAGGCCCTCCAGGCACTCGCCGACGCCGGTCAGGTCCCGGTGGAGAAGGTCGTCGAGGCGGCCGAGCGCTACCGGATCGACGACCCGACGGCGACGAAGGACATCAAGCAGGAAGGAGGGGATGCGTAGGCATCCCCCGCCTCACCCGGTGGACGTGGTGGGTCACGCCTCCCGCGCATAGGTCGCGGGAGGGTGGCCCACCAGCTGCGTGAAGGCGCGGATCAGGTGGGACTGGTCGGCATAGCCCAGGCGCGCGGCGAGGTCGGCCCAGTCGACGTCGCCGCCGCCGTGCGCGGCGGTGGTGACGTCGAGCAGCCGGAACCGCTGCACCACCCACTTCGGCCCGATCCCGACGTGCGAGTGGAACCGCCGCTGCAGGGTGCGCAGGCTGACGCCGGCGAGGCTCGCGAGCTGCTCGGCGCGCACCAGCGAGGTGTCGGTCTCCGCGCGCTCGACCAGCGCCGCGAGCTCGGGCACCAGCGGGTCGTCCGCCGGACCGAGTCCGCGCAGCCAGGCGGCGAGCACGGCGGCGCCGTCCTCGGGACGGTCGCAGGACAGCACCTCGCGGGCCACCGGACGGTCGTCACCGCCGAGCACCTCGGCGGCCGGCAGCTCCCGGCCCTGCAGCGCCCCGACGTCGGCGCGCAGGAACGGCCGGAACCCGGCCGGGCGGAACCCGGCCGCGACGGTGTGCCCGGCGCCCTCGAGCCTCCTTCGGAACATCCGCGGGTGGACGCCGTGGACCAGCAGCCGCGGCTCGCCCCCGACGACCTCGGCGCTGACGTGCACCACCGGCCGCGGCACGACCTCCTGGACGTGCGGCTCGGGAGTGTCCCAGCGGACCCACCAGAAGTAGTCGACCAGCCCGGC
>JAYSEC010000442.1:0-1698 GCA_041914085.1 Nocardioides sp. | reverse complement strand
GACGCCCTCGCCGCGGCCCTGCCCGGCGTCCTCGACACCGCCCGCACCGCAGCCCGCCACGACCAGACGGAGTCCACGTCATGACCCGCCACTTCCTCCGCGACGACGACCTGTCGCCCGCCGAGCTGCTCGAGGTCCTCGACCTGGCCGACAGGCTCAAGGCCGAGCCCTACGACCACAAGCCGCTGGCCGGTCCGCACACGGTCGCGCTGGTCTTCGACCGGCCCACGCTGCGCACCCAGGTCTCCTTCGCCGCCGGCATCGCCGAGCTCGGCGGCAACCCGATGACCGTCGACGGCGGCCTGGCCGCCATGGGCTCCCGGGAGGGCGTCGAGGACGTGGCCCGCGTCCTGGGCAGGCAGGCCTCGGCGATCGTGTGGCGCACGGCCCACCAGAGCGACGTCGTCACCATGGCCGAGCACGCCGGCGTACCCGTCCTCAACGCGCTCACCGACGAGTTCCACCCCTGCCAGCTGCTGGCCGACCTGCAGACCGTGCGCGAGCACAAGGGCCGCCTCGCCGGAGTGCGCGCCGCGTTCGTCGGTGACGGCGCCTGCAACATGGGCAACTCGTGGGTGCTCGCCGGCGCAGCCGCCGGGATGCACGTCGTGGTCGGTGCCCCGGAGGGCTTCGCCCCCGACGCCGACGTCGTCACCCGGGCCCGCCAGGTCGCGGAGGGCACCGGCGGCTCGATCTCGATCACCACCGACCCCGTCGAGGCGGTCTCCGGCGCCGACGTCGTCGTCACCGACTCCTGGGTCAGCATGGGCCGCGAGGAGGAGTCGGAGGACCGCCTGCGGATCTTCCCGCCCTACGGTGTGACCGAGGAGCTGCTCGCCCACGCCGACCCGGAGGCCATCGTCATGCACTGCCTGCCCGCCTACCGCGGCAAGGAGATCGCCGAGGAGGTCATCGAGGGCCCGCAGTCGGTCGTCTGGGACGAGGCCGAGAACCGTCGCCACGCGCAGAAGGCCGTGCTGACCTGGCTGCTGGAGCACCGATGAGCGCCGTCGCGCCCGTCACGAAGGGCGCGCGGCACGCCCGGATCATCGACATCGTGACCACCCACCCCGTGCGGTCGCAGACCGAGCTCGCGGACCTGCTCGCCGACCACGGCGTCCGCGTCACGCAGGCCACGCTGAGCCGCGACCTCGTCGAGCTCGACGCCGTCAAGGTGCGCAGCGCCGACGGCGCCCTCGTGTACGCCGTGCCGGGCGAGGGCGGCGACCGCACCGCCGTCGCCGCGCCGCGCGAGTCGGCCGCCGGCCGCGACCGCCTCGCCCGGCTCTGCGCCGAGCTCCTGGTCAGCGCCGAGGCGAGCGCCAACCTCGTCGTGCTCCGCACCCCGCCCGGCGCCGCGCAGTTCCTCGCCAGCGCCTTCGACAAGGCCGAGCTCGGCGACGTACTCGGCACCATCGCCGGCGACGACACCGTGCTCCTCATCGGCCGCGACCCCGCCGGCGGCGACGCGCTCGCCCAGCGCTTCCTCGACCTGGCCAACCACCCGCACCACGCCACCCCACCAGCAAAGGACACCCTGTGAGCAAGGTCCTCACCTCCCTCCCCGTCGGCGAGCGCGTCGGCATCGCCTTCTCCGGAGGTCTCGACACCTCCGTGGCGGTGGCGTGGATGCGAGCCCGAGGCGCGGTGCCCTGCACCTACACCGCCGACATCGGCCAGTACGACGAGCCCGACATC
>JAYSEC010000441.1:0-1698 GCA_041914085.1 Nocardioides sp. | reverse complement strand
TGACCGACACCACCTCGTCCGAGATCGCCGCGGAGTTCGTCCGCGCCCGCACGCGCGCCGGCAGCCCGGCGATGGGCATGGTGATGACGCTGATCATCGTCGCTCCCGAGGACGACGCCGTCGAGGCGATGCAGGCGGCGAAGCGGGCCTCGCGCGAGCACCCCTCACGCGTGCTCGGCGTGATCCTCGGCAACGCCCGCGGCGCCTCGCACGTCAACGCGCAGGTCGGCAGCGGCGACGGCTGGGGTGGTGAGACCGCGCTGATCCGGCTCAAGGGCGAGGTGGTCAAGCACGCCGAGTCGGTCGTGCTGCCGCTGCTCCTGCCCGACTCCCCCGTCGCGATCTGGTGGCCCACCGCCGCGCCGGCCGACCCGGCCGCGGACCCGCTCGGCCGCCTCGCCCAGCGGCGGATCACCGACGCGGCGGCCGTCTCGCGCGGCAAGTCGACGGCGATGGTCAACCAGTGCCGCTCCTACGCGCCCGGCAACACCGACCTCGCGTGGACCCGGCTCACGCCGTGGCGGGCCCTGCTGGCCGCCGCCCTGGACCAGCACCCGCTCAAGGTGACCGGCGCCAAGGTCACCGCCGAGCGGATCAGCCCCAGCGCCGACCTCCTCGTCGCCTGGCTCTGCGACCGGCTCAAGGTCCCGGTCGGCCGGGCCACGTCGGCCGGACCCGGCATCACCGAGGTCACCATGGACACCAAGGAGGGGCCGATCACCATCGCGCGCTCCGACGGCCGGCTGGCCACCTTCTCCTCCCCGCACCGGCCCGACCGGCCGGTCGCGCTGAAGCGGCGCGAGGTCCCGGCCCTGCTCGCCGAGGAGCTGCGTCGGCTCGACGAGGACGACATGTACGCCGCCACCGCGGCCAAGCTCGTGAAGCTGGAGGGCAAGAAGAAGTGACTGCGTCCGAGGTCCGTCCGTTCCCCAGTCGTGGCCAGCTCGCCACCGACGTCGCCGCCGCGCTCCTCGAGCGGATCGCCGCTGCCCAGTCCCGCGGAGAGGTCCCGCACATCGGGCTCACCGGGGGCAGCATCGCCGAGGAGATCCACGCCGCGATCGCCCGCCTGTCGGCCGACTCCGACGTCGACTGGTCGCGGGTGGTGCTGTGGTGGGGCGACGAGCGCTGGCTCCCCGCCGGGTCAGACGACCGCAACGAGGTCCAGGCCCACCGCGCGTTCATCGACCTCGTGGGCCTCGACCCGGACAACGTGCACGTGATGCCACCCAGCGACGCGGGGCTCTCGCTGCGCGAGGCCGCGGACGCCTACAGCGCGACGGTGCGCGAGCGGGGCGCGGGCTTCTTCGAGGTGCTGATGCTCGGCATCGGCCCCGACGGGCACGTGGCGTCGCTCTTCCCGGGGCACCCGGCGGCCGTGGTCCCCGACGCGATCGTCGTACCCGTCGAGGAGTCGCCGAAGCCGCCGCCCGAGCGGCTCTCCCTCACCTTCGAGGCGATGGAGCGCAGCAACGCGGTGTGGTTCGTGGCCGCCGGCGCGGACAAGGCCGACGCCGTCGCCCGGGCTCTCACCGGACCGGCCGCCCCCGGGTCCCCCGAGGCCGTCGAGTGCCCCGCGCGCGTGCCCCGCGGCACGGTCGAGACCATCTGGTGGCTCGACGACGCCGCCGCCCCCCAGCGCTGACCGGGCGCTTCCTCGCGCTGGCGCGTGCCGACCGGGCGCTTCCTCGCGCTGGC
>JAYSEC010000440.1:0-1772 GCA_041914085.1 Nocardioides sp. | reverse complement strand
GGCCCGCCCTGCTGCTTCCGGCCGGTGCCGCGCGGCGGGTCAGGCGCGGGCTGGCTCGCGCCCGGCGCTGACCGACCGGTCCCGGCGCCTACCCGGCTCCCGGGCGGTCGACCGACAGCAGCCCCAACAGCTGGCGCCGGTAGTCGTTCGTGCGAACGGCGAGGACCGGGTCGTCGGGCAGGGACCGGCGGACCAGGAAGTGCCCGATGTAGGCCGAGTAGGCCACGCGCGCACGGATCGCAGCCTTGCCGGGGGTGAACCCGAGCTCGCGGAACACCCGTTCCAGGAAGGCGATCCGGGCCTGCGAGACCCGGTGGACGACCGGTCCGACCGTGGGGTCGTCGGCGCGGGCCACCATGGCCACGTCGACCAGGCCGTGCACCTCGTCACCGAACGAGAGGTCGAACAGCGACCGCAGCCGGTCGGCCGGCTCGTCGACGGTCTCGAGGTGGGCGATGACGTCGAGCGTCCCGCGCTGCTCCCAGACGCGCAGTGTCGCCTCGATGAGCTGCGGGCGGTCCGCGTAGTGCCAGTAGAAGCTGCCCTTGGTGACGCCGAGCTGTCGCGCGAGTCCCTCGACGCTCAGTCCCTCGATGCCGCGCAGCGCGATGACCTCGAGCGCGGCCATCGCCCAGTCGTCGGCGGAGAGACGAGGTGCTGGCGACATGCGCCATACGCTACGGTATGGACGTGACCATACGGATGCGTACGGAAGGCACGAGACGCGCAGCCGCGGTGGCGGCCTCGGCCGGGCTGGGCGCGGCAGCCGCGCTGCACACCGCGTGGGCCGTCGGGTCGCCCTGGCCGGCCGCCGACCGCGACCAGCTGGCCGACCTCGTCGTGGGTCGCCGGCCCTTCCCGTCGGCGACGCTCACGTGGGGGGTCGTCGGGCTGCTCGCCACGGCCGCCGGCATCACGGCGGCCGCGGCGACCACGGCCTCGCCCGGTCCGTGGGTGCGGGTCGGTGCGCGCGGCGTCGGCTCCGTGCTGCTGGCTCGCGGCGTCGGGGGCCTGCTGGTCTCCAGCACGCAGGCCCGGGACGCGACAGCGGCCTTCCGCCACCACGACCTGCACATCTACTCGCCGCTGTGCCTCGCGCTGGGCACGGCCGCGATGCATGCAGCCGGCCGGAGCCGGGCGTGAGCGACCGGGCGGTGTCGAGGCTGTGGCCCCGGCCGGCAGCGGGCCTCCCGCCGGGGCAACGGCTGATGCGGGACTCGTTCCCGCGCTTCGGCAACCGGCCCCAGGTCCCGCCACCGCCGCCGCGTGCGGTCGAGCTCCGCATCGACGGCCTCGGCGTCGCCGAACCGTTCGTCGTGACGCGGGCCGACCTCGACCGGCTGCCGCAGCGCGAGCAGGTCAGCGACTTCCACTGCGTGACGACGTGGACGGTCCGCGGCCTGCGGTGGACGGGCGTTCCCATGCGGGACTTCTGGCACGAGGTCGTCGTGCCGCGGCTGGACCCGGCGGTCGACTTCGCGGTGGTGGAGGCTCGCGGCGGTCACGGCTACAAGAGCGTCAAGCACCTGACCGGTCTGCGGCTGCGCGGGGAACGACCACCGGGGCGCCTGGAGCACCTCCGCGGACGGGTCGCCCTCGAGGAGCGGCACGACCGGGTGCCCGGGTGGCTGCTGCGCTGGCCGTACCGGGCGCTGGTCGTGCCGACCGCGACCCGCGCGGAGCGTTCCCTCCGGGCGCCGTCTCGCGGGTGAGGCGCCGCACCGCGCCGGCGAGCCCGATGAGCAGCAGGAAGCAGCCGGCCGTCTGCGGGA
>JAYSEC010000439.1:0-1776 GCA_041914085.1 Nocardioides sp. | reverse complement strand
AGAGGCACACGGTTTAGGTCCGTGACAGTGTGAGTTCGACTCTCACCGGGCGCACCCGATCTCGCGAGTCGCTGCCGTGTGACGCCCGTCACCACTAGGGTCCGCGCATGGACTCCGCGCTGACGACCGTCGGACTGCCCCTCGCGCTCGCGATCATCATGTTCGGGCTGGGCCTGGACCTGACCCCCAACGACTTCCGCCGGGTCGGCCGCGCGCCCAAGGCGGTGGCCGTCGCGCTGGCGTGCCAGGTCGTGCTGCTGCCCGCGATCTGCTTCGGGCTGGTGGTCCTGTTCGACCTCCCCGCCCTGCTCGGCATCGGCATGCTGCTGCTCGCTGCCTCGCCGGGCGGCACCACCGCCAACCTGTTCAGCCACCTCTTCCGCGGGGACGTCGCCCTCAACATCACCCTGACCGCGATCAACACCGTGATCGCGGTGGTGACCCTGCCGCTGATCACCGGGTTCGCCATCGCGTGGTTCGACCGGCAGGACGACGTGTCGATGCCGCTCGTCGAGATCGTCAAGGTCTTCGCGCTGATCCTGCTGCCCGTCGGGATCGGCATGCTGGTCAACCACCGCGCCCCCGGCTTCGCCCGTCGGATGGACAAGGCGGTGCGGATCGGGTCGGCGGTGATCCTCGCGATCCTGGTCCTCGGGATCCTGCTCGACCAGCTCGAGAACGTCGGGGACTACCTCGCCGACGTCGGCCTGATCACCGCGCTCTTCTGTGCCATCAGCCTCGTCGTGGGCTACGTCGTCCCGAAGGCCTTCGGTGTCACCGGACCGCAGGCCATCGCCTCGTCGATGGAGGTCGGCGTGCACAACGCCACCCTCGCGATCTTCGTCGCGGTCGAGGTCCTCGACGAGGTCGAGATCTCGGTGCCGGCCGCCGTCTACTCCCTCGTCATGTTCCTGTTCGCCGCCCTGTGGGGCACGTGGGTGAGCAAGCGGGTCGGCGCCCGCGACGACGTCGCGGTCAGCTGAGGTCGGCGGCGACGTACGGCGCCAGCTCGCGCAGCGCGCGCCCGCGGTGGGAGATGCGGTCCTTCTCGGCCGGGTCGAGCTCCGCGGACGTCAGGCCCTCGGCGTCGTGCTCGACGGCGACGAAGACGACGTCGTAGCCGAAGCCGCCGCTGCCCCGCACCTCGCGGATGATGCGACCGTCCATGCGTCCCTCGACGACCCGCTCGCGGCCGTCGGGCATCACCCACGCGACGGCGCAGGCGAAGTGGGCGCCGCGGCGCTCGTCGGGCACGTCGCCGAGCTGGTCGAGCAGGAGCGCGTTGTTGCGCGCGTCGGACTTGTCAGCCCCTGACCACCTGGCCGACAGCACGCCCGGCATGCCGTTGAGGGCGTCGACGCACAGCCCGCTGTCGTCGGCCACGGACGGCAGGCCCGTGGCGGCGACGCCGGCGCGGGCCTTCAGCAGCGCGTTGCCCTCGAAGGTCGGCTGGTCCTCGACCGGCTCGACGTAGCCGTCGACGTCGCCGATGCCGAGCACCTCGATGTCGGGGACGTGCTCGGCGAGGATCCGCTGCATCTCCACGATCTTCTTGGCGTTGGCCGAGGCGAGGAAGACGCGTGGTCTCGAGGCTCGCTGTGCTCGCACCTCAACCACCGAGAAGTGCTTCCTGCTGGAGCCGGGTCAGGTCGGCGCAGCCCTTCTCCGCGAGGGCGAGCAGCGCGTCGAGCTCGGCCCGGTCGAAGGCGGCGCCCTCGGCGGTGCCCTGCACCTCCACGAACTTCCCCTCGCCGGTCATCACGACGTTCATGTCGG
>JAYSEC010000438.1:0-1778 GCA_041914085.1 Nocardioides sp. | reverse complement strand
TCGTCGTGCTGCCCCGCGGGCTCTACTACGGCGGCCTCGACGCGGCGACGGCCCCGGCGGTGGCCGACGCGACCGCTGCCGGCGAGGTGCTCCTCGACCACTTCCGTGGCCGGTCCGACCTGCCGATGGGCGCCCAGGCGGCCGACGCAGCCCTGCGCCGCGACCTCGGGCTGACCGGGTTCGACGACGTGCTCGCCCGCTCGGTCCGCGTCGAGGGCGACCTCACCACCGCCCGGTTCGAGGTCGCCGGGCACGGCGCCCGCGAGGTCGTCGTACGCCGCCTGCCGGGGGAGACGGCGCACCAGCTCACCTGCTCGGCGCGGCGCGACAACCCGGTCCCGCGCCACGAGGTCGTCGAGGTCCGAGAGGTCCGGGAGACCTGAGAAACTCCCGCGCGTCGGCGTGCGAGCGGTGGGAGACTGACCGCTCGTGACCTGGACCGAGCGGATCCGCGCGCTGCGGATGGACGTCAGCCCACTGCGCGAGTCGCGCGACTTCCGACTGCTGTTCACCGCGGGCAGCGTCTTCTACCTCGGCAGCATGGTCGCCTACGTCGCGGTGCCGTTCGCGATCTACGACCTCACCGGCTCCAACTTCCTCGTCGGGCTCGTCGGCCTGGTCGAGCTCGGGCCGCTGATCGTGTTCGGCCTGTACGGCGGTGCCCTGGCCGACCACGTCGACCGCCGGCGGCTCCTCGTCGGCACGGGCGCGGTGCAGGTGGCGCTGATGGCCGCGTTCGCCTGGAACGCGTTCTCGGCGCACCCGCGGGTGTGGGTGATCTTCGTGCTCGCCGCCCTCTACGCCGCGGCCAGCTCGCTGCAACGTCCCTCGCGCGAGGCGCTCGAGCCCCGCACCGTCCGGCACGACCAGATCGCCGCGGCCAACGCGCTCAGCAGCTTCGCGATGCAGTTCGGGGTCCTGCTCGGCCCGCTGTGCGGTGGCCTCCTCGTGGCCTACGTCGGCGTCGGCTGGTGCTTCCTCGCCGGGATGGCCGGCTACGCGATCGCGTCCCTCCTCTACGCCGCGATGCGCCCGTACCCGCACGACGGGGAGACCACGCCGCCGAGCCTGCGCGGCATCCACGAGGGCCTGACCTACGCCCTGCGCCGCCGCGACCTGCTCGGCACCTACGTCGTCGACATCGCCGCGATGATGCTGGCGATCCCGGTCGTGCTGTTCCCGGCGCTGGCGCACGAGGTCTTCGAGCGGCCGGAGCTGCTCGGCCTGCTGTACTCGGCGGAGACGGTCGGCGCACTGGTCGCGACCGCACTGAGCGGGTGGGTCGGTCGCGTGCACCACCACGGCCGCGCGATCGTGATCGCCGCCAGCCTGTACGGCGCCTGCATCGCGCTCGCCGGCCTGATGCCCTCGTTCTGGCTGGCCTGCCTGTTCCTCGCGCTGTCCGGGGCGGCCGACATGGTGTCCGCGGTCTTCCGCTCGACCGTGTGGAACCAGACCATCCCCGACACCATGCGCGGGCGCCTGGCCGGCATCGAGATGCTGTCGTACTCGGTCGGCCCGATGGTCGGGGAGACCCGCGCCGGCTTCGTCGCCGACGCGTGGTCGGTGCGCGGCGCGATCGTGAGCGGCGGCGCGGCCTGCGTCGGCGGGGTGCTGCTCACCGCCGCCGCCCTCCGCGACTTCTGGTCCTACGACTCCCGCACCGACCCGTACGCCGTCGCCGAGCGCGAGCGCCGCGCCGCCGCCCCGGGCGCCGTCTGACCCGGATCAGCCGAGCGCCGGATCAGCCGAGCCGGTCCCGGAGGTCGGGCGCGGGC
>JAYSEC010000437.1:0-1795 GCA_041914085.1 Nocardioides sp. | reverse complement strand
CGGTGGTGGTGCGCTACGGCCGGTGGTACCTGTTGTGCCACTCCCACCACGCCGACGCGCTGCGCACCTTCCGCATCGACCGGATCACGGAGGTCGCCCAGCTCGAGGAGACCTTCGAGCTGCCCGCTGACCTCGACCCCGCCACCGCCCTCGAGGCCAACCTCGGCAAGGGCTGGGAGCACGGGACGCACGTGGTCTTCGACGCTCCTCTGGGGGACGTGCGTCCCTGGGTCCGGCCCACGCTCGGTGACCTGACCGAGCTGCCGGACGGTCGGTGCCAGCTGGTGGGCAGCACGAGCAACCCCCAGGCGTACGCCGGTGAGTGGCTGGCCGGCGTGCCGTTCTCCTTCACCGTGGTCGGGGGCGACGAGCTGCGCGCCGCCGTGGCCGAGGTCGCGGAGCGGCTGGCGCGGTCGGTCCGCTGAGGGGGCACGCGACCCGGGTCAGCGGCTGACCGCGACCTCCTTGCCGAGGGTCCAGCCCTCGGAGATGGGGAGGTAGTCGCCGCTCCAGAACTTGCCCGGGTCGTACCAGGTCGCGCGGCGGTCGTCGCGGAGGACGCCCATCTCGATGTAGCAGGTGGCCACGATCTCGGCGCAGAACGCCGCCTCTGGGGTGGCGCGCTGCCCACGTTTGCGGTGCGGGACGTACGCGTCGCGGCCGCGCAGCCAGCGCGCGCCGAGCCTGGTCAGGCTGGGGAACGAGACGCCGTCGAGCCGGGCCACCGCGCGCAGCATCCCGTCCTCCTCCGCGCGGCCGATCTCGGGGTGGAGCTGGCGCAGCCACGCGTCCTGGTCGTACTCCCCCTGCCAGCGAGCGACCGCCTCGCGGAGGTCGTGCAGCTGGACGCCGCGGTGGTGGCCACCGGTCCACATGTCCATCTGCCGCTTGCCGAGCTCGGCGTGGAAGATCAGCGGCGGCAGGTCGTCGACGACCACCGCCATCCCCACGTGGTTGACCGGCGAGTTGGTCACCGCCCGGATCGCGCGGTCCGGGGCCCGTCGCCCGCGGAAGAGCCAGATGTCGCCGCTGCGGGTGAGGTCGACGGCCTCGTCGAGGCTCAGGGCGGGTGCCATGGGGCGAAGTCTGCCGCAGCGCACCACGGCACGGGGGCTACTCTCCCCCCATGCGCGCGTGGAAGCTGCTCGGTCTCGCCGGGATCCTGGCCGGAGTGGCCACCGGCGCGGCCGTCGCCCGCGACGAGCGGGAGCGCCGCCACTACGACGCCGACGAGATCCGCACCCGCCTCCACGCCCGCCACGACGAGGCCGTCGCCCGCGAGGCTGGGGACGCCACCTCCGAGTGACCCTCAGGCGGGCCGGTGGTTGTCCTGCCAGGCCCGCTCGACCAGCTCGGTGAGGACGGTCAGGTCCACCGCGTCGAGGCGCTTGAGGTAGAGGCAGCTCTTGCCGGTGGTGTGGGGTCCGAGCCGCTCGAGCAGGTCGTCGTCGGAGCCGTGGTGGGTCAACCCGTAGAGCGTCAGCGCCGCCTTCCGCGGGGACAGGCCGAGGGCGAACCACTCGCGCTCCTTGCCGTCCGCGGTCGTGTAGGGCTGGCGACCGAACCCGATCATCGAGGGCCCCCAGACCACCGGCTCGGTCCCGGTGACCTGACGCATCAGGTCGAGCACGGCCTGGGCGTCGCTGCGGCGCGGCTCCGGTGCTGCGTCGAGGACGGCCCCGACCGCGGCGTCGGTGGGAAGGGTCTTGCGGTCGCTCATGCCCTCATCGTCCTCCTGCCTGCGATCTCGGGGTAGTCCAGTGGCGAGCTGTCGTCGACGGGGCCGGGAGGCAGC
>JAYSEC010000436.1:0-1828 GCA_041914085.1 Nocardioides sp. | reverse complement strand
CGCTGGAGGGCGGAGTGGACGGCAGGGTCGAGGCGCAGGAGCACGGACTTGCGCTCCGTGCCTCGCCTGGGGGCCGGGTCCCCCGCCTGCTCGCCCACGATCAGGTGTAGAGCGAGCCGGTGTTGACGACGGGCGTCGTACCCCGTTCGGAGCAGAGCACGGTGAGCAGGTTGGACACCATCGCCGCCTTGCGCTCGGCGTCGAGCTCGACGATGTCCTTCTGCTCGAGCTGCGCGAGCGCGCTCTCGACCATGCCGACGGCACCCTCGACGATCGTCTCGCGCGCGGCGACGACGGCCGAGGCCTGCTGGCGCTGCAGCATCGCCTGGGCGATCTCGGGGGCGTACGCCAGCGCCGAGATCCGCACCTCGATGACCTCGAGCCCGGCAAGCGCGATCCGCTCGGCGACCTCGGTGGCGAGCTCGCCCGAGATCACCTCGGTGTCACCGCGCAGGGTGACCTCGGTGACGGCGTTGTCGTAGGGGTGGCTCATCGCCACGTGCCGCAGGGCCGACTCGGCCTGGACGGCGACGAAGTCCTCGTAGTCCTCGACGGCGAACTTCGCCCGGGCGGTGTCGGCGACCTGCCAGACGACGATCGCCGCGATGTTGACCGGGTTGCCGTCGGCGTCGTTGACCTTGAGCTCGTTGGTCTCGAAGTTGTGCACGCGCACGGAGACGTTGCTGCGGGTCGAGAGCGGGACGACCATCCGCAGCCCCTGCTTGCGGACGGTGCCGACGTAGCGGCCGAAGAACTGGACGACGCGCGTCTGCCCCGGCGCCACGACCGCCAGCGACGCGGAGAGCAGCAGGCCCAGCACCCCGATGGCCAGGCCACCGACGATGCGGCCGATGCCGCCCTCACCGGCGTCCGCGGCGATGATCCCGAGGACCGTCAGCCAGCCGCCGAGGCCGAGCAGCAGCAGCGCCACGGCCAACCCGGCGAAGCCGTCGACCGACCACGCCACCCGCTCGGTGACGTCCACGCGCGTGCCCTCGTGCCCGACCGGGTGGCCCGCCGGCGCGCCGCCCTCCGACTCGCCGATCTCCCCGTGCTGCACGTCCCGCTCCCCGTCCATGTTCCCCAACCCCTCGTCAGAATGTGATGACAAATAGATATCACATTCTCCGGTCGATCCGCTCCCCGGTGGTTGAGGTGCGAGCGCAGCGAGCCTCGAAACCACTCAGCCGAGACCCCTCCGAACCTCCCACCAGACGTGCCCGAACGACCCTGCCGCCGCCCCGCTCGCGGTCCTAGCGTGGAGACGAAGGGAGCACCACCATGAGCACTGGGACCAGCACCAACCAGGCCGGCAACGCCATCTACGGGCTCGGCATCTTCGGCGGCTGGGTCTACTTCTGGATGCAGGCCCACGGCTTCTGGCAGCACGTCCTCGCGATCCTCGAGGGCATCGTGTGGCCGGCGTTCGCCGTCTACCACGGCCTCGACGCGCTCGGCGCCTGACGCCGCGGGGTCACGACGCGAGCCGGTACGCGTGGACCGCGTGCCGGCTCGCCAAGACCCGCATGCCGTCCCTGGCGTCGACAGCACCGGTGAGCAGCGCGGCCGCACCGAGCCGGTCCATCGCGGATCGGTCCAGCGCCTTCCCGGTGGCGGGGCACGGCTCAACGAAGCGCCGCTCGCGCGTCTCGCGGAAACCGAGGACGACCCCGGTGCCGTCGGTGTCGAACCGGTGGCGGAAGGGCACAGTCACCGAGCAGACCACAGGCTCACGGGCCGCGAGAGGTAGGGCCGAACCGTCGACGAGCGACAGCAGCTTCGGGCCGTCAGCTGTCGGGATCACGGCGACGTCGTCGGCGTCGACCAC
>JAYSEC010000435.1:0-1845 GCA_041914085.1 Nocardioides sp. | reverse complement strand
GACCGCTCGCACCGGGGCCGGGGAGTCGGCCGTGGCGTCGCGGAGGGAGGGCACGCGGCGAGGATAGGGGAGTGCGGGGACACCTCCGTAGACTCGGCCCCATGAGCACCGACCTCGGCCTGCCCCCGGTCCTGGACCCCGAGACCGCCAAGAACGTCCTGCTGGCGGCCCCGCGCGGCTACTGCGCCGGCGTCGACCGGGCCGTGATCACCGTCGAGAAGGCCCTCGACCTCTACGGCGCACCGGTCTACGTCCGCAAGCAGATCGTGCACAACAAGCACGTGGTGGCGAACCTCGAGTCCCGCGGCGCGATCTTCGTCGAGGAGCTCGACGAGGTCCCCGAGGGGCAGACGGTCGTCTTCTCCGCGCACGGCGTCTCCCCGGCCGTGCACGCCCAGGCCGCCGACCGCGGGCTGAAGACCATCGACGCCACCTGCCCCCTGGTCACGAAGGTGCACCACGAGGCCAAGCGCTTCGCGGGCGACGACTACGACATCCTGCTGATCGGCCACGAGGGCCACGAGGAGGTCGAGGGCACCGCCGGTGAGGCGCCCGACCACATCCAGCTCGTGCAGAGCCCGGCCGACGTCGCCCACATCGAGGTGCGCGACCCGGCCAAGGTGGCGTGGCTGTCCCAGACCACCCTCAGCGTCGACGAGACCCTCGAGACCGTGGCCGCAATCCGGGAGAAGTTCCCGCTGCTGCTCGACCCGCCGAGCGACGACATCTGCTACGCGACGCAGAACCGCCAGCTGGCGATCAAGGAGATCTCCGCCGACGCCGACCTCGTCATCGTGGTCGGCTCGCGCAACTCGTCGAACTCCGTGCGACTCGTCGAGGTCGCGCTCGAGGCGGGCGCCAAGGCGTCGTACCTCGTCGACGACCACACCGAGATCGACGAGGCGTGGCTCGAAGGCGTCGAGACGGTCTCGGTCACCTCGGGCGCCTCGGTGCCGGAGGACCTCGTCGAGGGCGTGCTGGCGTTCCTGTCGGAGCGCGGCTACCCAGACGCCCGGGCCGTGCACTCGGCCGAGGAGTCGCTGATCTTCGCGCTCCCGCCCGAGCTGCGCCGTGACCTGCGCGCCGCGCAGAAGGCCTGAGCCATGGCCCGCTACCTCGACATCCACCCCGACAACCCGCAGCCGCGGCTGGTCACCCAGGTCGTCGAGGCGCTGCGCGCCGACCAGCTGATCGCCTACCCGACCGACTCCGGCTACGCGCTCGGCGCGCAGCTCGGCAACCGGGAGGGTCGTGACCGGATCCTGCGGATCCGGGAGCTCGACGACCGCCACCACTTCACCCTGATGTGCAAGGACTTCGCCCAGCTGGGGCAGTTCGTCCACGTCGACAACGCGGCGTTCCGGGCGATCAAGGCGGCGACGCCCGGCCCCTACACGTTCATCCTGCCCGCCACCGGCGAGGTGCCGAAGCGGCTGATGCACCCCAAGAAGCGCACGGTCGGCGTCCGGATCCCCGACCACCGGCTCGTGTGCGCGCTGCTCGAGGAGCTCGGCGAGCCGATCCTCACCAGCACCCTGATCCTCCCCGGCGAGACCGAGGCCCGCACGATGGGCTGGGAGATCAAGGAGGACCTCGACCACGTCGTCGACGTGGTGGTCGAGTCGGGCGAGGTCACGGCCGAGCCGACGTCGGTGATCGACTGGTCCGACGCGGAGCCCGTCGTCGTACGCCACGGGGCGGGCGACGTCTCGCGCTTCGAGGCCTGACCGGGCACTTCCTCGCGCTGGGGAGGGCCGAGCGGGCACTTCCTCGCGCTGGGGAGGGCTGAGCGGGCACTTCCTCGCGCTGGGGAGGGCTGAGCGGGCACTTCCTCGCGCTGGAATC
>JAYSEC010000434.1:0-1849 GCA_041914085.1 Nocardioides sp. | reverse complement strand
GGCCCGGCGTACGGGACGGGGTTGCGGCTCCTGCTGTGTTCCTGTGGACTGTGCGTCACCGTGCGCGACCGGCGCACCGGGACATGGGAGGCAACTGCGTGAGCTCGACGGTGGGCGACTCTGCCCCGGCGACAGGTGTGGGGGACCGGCTCGGCCTCAAGCCCGGCATGGTCGTCCAGGAGCTCGGCTGGGACAACGACACCGATGACGAGCTGCGCATCGCCGTCGAGGACTGCATCGACGCCGACATGGTCGACGGTGACTACGGCAACGTGGTCGACGCGGTCCTGCTCTGGTGGCGCGACGACGACGGCGACCTCGTCGACGGGCTCGTCGACGCCCTGACCGACCTCGTCGGTGGCGGCTCGATCTGGCTGCTGACCCCGAAGGTGGGACGGCCCGGCACCGTCGACGCGGCGGACGTCGCCGAGGCGGCGCCGATCGCCGGCCTGTCCCAGACCACCACGGCGGCCGTCAGCAAGGACTGGCAGGCCACCCGGCTGGTCGCTCCGAAGACACCCGCGTGACCGGGTCCACGACGGCGGCCCGCGGGGTCGCCCGTGACCTCGCGGGCACCGTCGCGGGCCTCGGCACGACCGTCCGCGTGCTCGGCCGGGCGGGCGTCATCCGCCCCTACGGTCCCCGCACCCTCGTCGACATCGGTCGCGTCGTGCTCCGCTGGGGCACCGGCCCGGCGGGCGGCTTCGCCACGCTGGCTGCCCGCGCCCCCCACGCCGTGGGGGTCGTCGACGAGCTCGGCGAGCTGACGTGGGGCGAGCTGCACCGCCGCTCCAACGCGCTCGCCCGGGCGCTCGCGGAGCGCGGCGTGGGGGAGGGCGACTCCGTCGCAGTGATGTGCCGCAACCACCGCGGCTTCATCGACGCCTCGATCGCCATCGCCAAGCTGGGCGCCGACATCCTCTACCTCAACACCGCCTTCGCCGGCCCGCAGCTCGCCGACGTGCTCGAGCGCGAGGCGCCGGTCATGGTCGTGCACGACGAGGAGTTCACCGGTCTGCTGTCCGGGGCACGCGTCGAGCGCCGGCTGCTGGCGTGGACCGACGGCGAGCCGGCCGGCGAGACCCTCGAGCAGCTCCTCGGCGCGTACGACGAGGGCGACCTGCAGCCGCCGGAGCGCCACGCGCGGGTCGTCATCCTCACCTCGGGCACGACCGGCGCCCCCAAGGGGGCGCCGCGCAAGGAGGCCGGGATCGACGCCGCGGTCTCGCTGCTGTCGCGGATGCCGCTGCGCGCCGGCTGGCGCACGCACATCGCGGCGCCGCTCTTCCACACGTGGGGCTTCGCGCACCTCGCGCTCGCCATGCTGCTGGGGTCGACGGTGGTGCTCAGGCGCTCCTTCGACCCGCTCGAGGCGCTGCGCACCGCCCAGGACGAGCGCTGCGAGTCGATGGTCGTCATCCCGGTGATGCTGCAGCGGATGCTGGCGCTGGAGCCTGAGCAGCTCGAGGGCATCGACCTGTCCCGCGTGCGGGTGGTCGCCTCCTCCGGGTCCGCGCTGCCGGCCACGCTCGCGCAGGCGTGGATGGACCGCTTCGGCGACAACCTCTACAACATCTACGGCTCGACCGAGGTCGCCTACGCCTCGATCGCCACGCCCGAGGACCTCCGCGCCGACCCGACCTCGGCCGGCAGGCCGCCGTACGGCACGGTCGTGAGGATCCTCGACGACGCCGGCCGCGAGCTGCCGCGGGGCGAGACGGGCCGCATCTTCGTCGGCAACGGCCTGCTCTTCGAGGGCTACACCAACGGCGGCTCCAAGGAGGTCGTCGACGGGCTGATGTGCTCCGGCGACGTCGGCTACTTCGACGACGCCGGCAGGCTCCACGTC
>JAYSEC010000433.1:0-1852 GCA_041914085.1 Nocardioides sp. | reverse complement strand
ACGAGGTAGAGGTCCTCGCCCTCGATCCGGTAGACGTCGTCGGCGGCCTGGCCGAGGAAGCCGGTGCCCTCCATGGCGCGCGGCTTGACCAGCGACGGGGCGATCACCTGCGTGAACCCCGAGTTGCGGGCCTGGTCCATCGCCATGTTGACGAGCGCGAGCTCGAGCTGCGCGCCGACGCCCGTGAGGAAGTAGAAGCGCGAGCCGCTGACCTTGGCGCCGCGCTCGAGGTCGATCGCGCCGAGCATCTTGCCGAGCTCGATGTGGTCGCGGGGCTCGAAGTCGAACTCCCGCGGGGTGCCGACGTGCTCCAGCACGACGAAGTCGTCCTCGCCGCCCGCCGGGGCCTCGTCGGCGGCGGGGTTGGGGATCGCCTTGATGGCGTCGTCCCACTCGGCCTCGGCGGCGTTGCGGGCGGCCTCGGCCTCCTTCACGCTCGCGGCGAGCTCCTTGACCTGCGCGAGCAGGGCCTGCTTCTCCTCGCCCTGCGCCTTCGCGACACGGGCGCCGCTGGCCTTCTGCTCGGCGCGCTTGGCCTCGAAGTCGGCGATCGCCTGCCGGCGCGCGGAGTCGGCCGCCAGCGCCCGGTCCACCACGTCGTCGGACAGCCCGCGCTTGGCCTGGGCGGCGCGCACGCGGTCGGGGTCGTCACGGAGCAGGCGGGGATCGATCACACCGAAAGGCTATCCGCACGGGCGTGGGGGCTGCGATGCGGTTTGGGCATACTGCGCGGGTGACCCCCGCCTCCCGCACCCGCAGCCTCGTCTCGGCCGTGGCCGCGCTCGCCACCTTCGCCGTCCTCGGCTACCTGGTGACCGGCGACCGTGCCCCGCTCGACACCTTCGACGTCGAGGGCAAGCGGCTCGAGGACTGGGCCGACAACTCCTCGTTCGTCATCGACGTGCTGCGCGCCATCGAGATCGCCTTCGACACCATCGGCATGACGATCCTCTCGGTCGTCCTGGTCGTCGCGCTGTTCCTCCGGCGCCACCGGTGGGCGGCGCTGCTCGCGGCCGTGGTGATGCTGGGGACGTCGCTGGCGACCTCGGGGCTCAAGGTGTGGCTCGGTCGCGACCGGCCCGAGTGGCAGGGCGACCTGGGGCTGCTCAACTCCTACAGCTTCCCGTCCGGGCACGCGTCGTCGACGGCGGCGTACGCCTGCCTGCTGGTGATGCTGCTCGTGCTGTTCGTACGCCGCGCCAGCCTGCGTCGCCTCGGCACGGTGCTCGCGGTCGGCTGGTGGCTGGTCGTGTGCCTGGACCGGGTCCTGCTCGGGCGCCACTTCCCCACCGACGTCATCGCGGGCTCGCTGCTCGGCATCGGCATCTTCCTGCTCGCGCTCGCCTTCATCGACCCGCGCCCGCGCTCGACCGCCGCCAAGGCCGAGCCGCTCCCCGAGGTCTACGCCTCGGAGCGCAAGCTCGCGGTGATCCTCAACCCGATCAAGGTCGAGGACGTCGGGCAGTTCCGCGCGATCGTCGGCGCGATGGCCAAGGAGTCCGGCTGGTCCGAGCCGACCTGGCAGTACACCACCGTCGAGGACCCGGGCACCGGCATGGCCGAGCGGGCCGCGGTCTCCGGCGCCGACCTGGTCATGGTGTGCGGGGGCGACGGCACGGTGCGCGAGGTCTGCGCCGAGCTCGCCGGCACCGGCATCCCGGTCGGGATCATCCCCGCCGGCACCGGCAACCTGCTGGCCCGCAACCTCGACATCCCGCTCTACCTCCGCTCTGCCATCGACGTCGCGCTCAACGGCCAGGACCGCGCCATCGACCTCGTCGAGGTCGGCGGGGACAACATCGAGGACACCCACTTCATGGTGATGGCCGGGATGGGCTTCGACGCCGCGATC
>JAYSEC010000432.1:0-1867 GCA_041914085.1 Nocardioides sp. | reverse complement strand
CGGTGTCGGGCGCGGACGCGGTGGTCGTCGGTGCCGGGGACGGTCCGTCGCCGGCGCGGAACCGGGTCACCTGGCAGGCGGCGGTCTTGAAGGTGGGCTGCTTGGAGACGGGGTCCCACACGGTCATGGTGAGCTCGTTGGCCAGCCTGCGGTTGGCGTCGTCGTGGCCTGCGCCGAGGTCGGCGTCGGGCTCCCAGTGGCCGTAGTGGAAGGGCGCGAACACGGCGCCGGCCATGACGTTTCCGACCCGGGCACGCACCTCGATCGCGCCGCGCGGCGAGGCCACGCGCACCCAGTCGCCCTCCTCGATCCCGCGCGCCTCGGCGTCCGCGGCGGAGAGCTCGACCCATGCGTCGGGCGCCGCGCGGTTGAGGTCGCCGGAGCGGCCGGTCTTCGTGCGGGTGTGGAAGTGGTAGACCGTGCGACCGGTCGTGTAGAGCAGGGGGAACGCCTCGGACGGCTCCTCGTGCGCAGGCGTGTACGCCGCTCCCTTCAGGAACGCGCGGCCCGCGGGGTTCATCGCCCGGTGCTCGGTCTCGGTCACGGTGCCTCCCGTCGCCAGGTCGTGGCCGAAGGTCTCGCAGTAGTCGGTGTTGGTCGGGAAGACGGCGTCGGCGTAGAGCCGGTCGGTGCCGTCGGGGTGCTCCTCGTTCACCGGCCACGGGATCCCGCTCGGCCCGCGCAGCTTGTCGTACGACAGCCCGGTGTAGTCGACCGGCCGCCCGGCGGTGACCGCGGCCCACGCGTCGAACGCCTCCTCGGGGGTGCGCCACCCGATCAGCGGCTTCCCCGAGCTGTTCGTGAACCCCATCGCATCGGCGTACATCAGGAAGATGTCGAGGTCGCTGCGCGCCTCCCCCGGCGGGTCGACGGCCTTCTCGGACAGGTGGACGGTGCGGTTGACATTGGTGTAGCAGCCGGTCTTCTCGCCCCACCCGGCTGCGGGCAGGACGACGTCGGCGAGCTCGGCGGTCTCGGTGAGGAAGAGGTCCTGGACGATGACGAAGCACTGGTCGCCGTCGAGGATCCTTCGGATCCGTGCCGACTCCGGCATCGACACCGCGGGGTTGGTCGCGGAGATCCACAGCAGCCCGATCGAGCCGGCTTCGGCGTAGGAGAAGATCTGCATCGCGTGGGTGGGCGGCGCCCAGTGCGGGATCGTCATCACGTCGACGTCCCAGGCGTCGGCGAGCTGCTGGACGTGGGTCGGGTTGTCCCAGTTGCGGAAGCCGGGGAGGTCGCCGTCGGCGCCGCACTCGCGGTTGTTCTGCGCGGTGGGCTGGCCGTTCATCTGCAGGATGCCGGCGCCGGGGCGCCCGATCATGCCGCGCAGCAGGTGCAGGTTGTGCACCGCTACGGAGGCCGCGGTGGCCTGGTGGGACTGGTAGAACCCCTGCAGCACCGTGGACAGCACACCCTCGCTCTCTCCGAAGATCCGCGCCGCACGACGTACGTCGTCGGCGTCGACGCCGCACACGTCGGCGACCTTCTCCGGCGTGTAGGGCTCAACCGTCGAGCGGAGGTCCTCGACGCCGAGGGTGTGGGCGGCGACCCAGTCGTCGTCGACCCAGCCGTGCTCGAAAAGCTCGCGGGTCAGGCCGTTCATCAGCGCGAGGTTGGTGCCGACCTTGGGCGCGAGGTGCACGCCACCCGTCCGCTCGGCCTCGAGCGCCACGAGTGTGCGCCGCGGGTCGACGCAGACGATCCTCGGCGGGTCGTCGCCCCGGGTGCGGTCGAGGATCCGCATCCACAGCACCGTTTGGGTCTCGGGCATGTTGTGGCCGTAGAGGAAGATCGCGTCGCAGTGCTCGATGTCGGTGTACGAGCCCGGCTGCCCGTCGGCGCCGAACGACTCCTTGAACGCCGC
>JAYSEC010000431.1:0-1882 GCA_041914085.1 Nocardioides sp. | reverse complement strand
GACCCCCGCGCCCTGACCGCCGTCGCGCACCCCGTCCGCCTCGGCATCCTCGAGCTGCTGACGCTGGAGGGCGCGATGACCGCGACCCAGCTGGCCGACCGGCTCGACGAGACCCCTGCCAACTGCTCGTGGCACCTGCGCAAGCTCGCCGAGCACGACCTCATCGAGGAGGCCGACGGCGGTCGGGGCCGCCAGCGGCCATGGCAGATGCGCAGGATCGGCCTGACCTGGGGCTCCGAGGACGCGGGTCCCGAGGAGCGCCGCGCGGGCGACGCGCTGAGCCGCGTGATGCTGCAGCGCTGGACCGACCGTTTCCTCGACGCCGCCGAGCGCGCCGAGGGTGAGTGGCGCGAGGCGGCCACCGTCACCCAGACCATGGGCTACCTCACGGCCGCCGAGCTCGAGGAGGTCAACCGCCGGGTCCAGGAGGTCATCCGGGGTTTCGAGGACCGCATCGAGGATCCCGGGCGACGCCCGGAGGGGTCACGGCTGGTGGAGCTGGTCGCCTTCGCCGCCCCGATCGAGGTGGCCCCGTGAAGGCGGCGTTCGCCCAGCCGGGCTTCCGCCGGCTGTTCGCCGGCCTGTCCACCTCGATGCTCGGCGACTCGATCATGCTGCTGGTCCTCAGCATCTGGGTGAAGACGCTCACCGGGTCGAGCGCGATGGCCGGCTTCACGTTCTTCTTCATGTGCATCCCGGCGATCTTCGCGCCGCTGGTCGGCGTGTGGATCGACCGCATCCGCCGCAAGCCGATGCTGGTGTGGGGCAACCTGCTGTCCGCGGCCGCGGTCCTGCCGCTCCTCCTGGTCCGCGACGCGGGCGACGTCTGGATCATCTGGACCGTCGCCGGTCTCTACGGCGTGAGCTTCGTGGTGCTCCCCGCCGGGCTCAACGGCCTGCTCAAGGAGCTGATGCCCGAGGAGCTGCTGGTCGACGCGAACTCCAGCATCCAGACCGTCAAGGAGTCCTACCGCCTCTTCGGCCCGCTGCTCGGTGCCGCGCTGTTCGCCTGGCTCGGTGGGTGGGCCGTCGCGCTCGTCGACGCCGCCTCGTTCCTCCTCGCCGCCGCGGTGATCTCCACCATCCGGGTCGAGGAGGACGCCCCGGAGCACGAGGAGTCGGCGTACTGGAGCCAGCTGACCGAGGGCCTCCGGCACCTCGTGCACGACAGAGTGCTCGGCAACCTGCTGATCGGCTTCGGCCTGTCGATGCTGGTCCTCGGCTTCACCGAGTCGGCGATCTTCGCCCTCACCGACCACTTCGGGAAGGCGGCGACCTACGTCAGCGTGCTCGTGTCGGTCCAGGGGATCGGCGCGGTCGTCGGCGGCGTGCTGTCCGCCCGGTGCGTACGACGCCTCGGCGAGGTCGCAACCAGCACCCTCGGGCTGGTCCTCCTCGGGGTCAGCGCGATCGGCATGGCGGCCTCGCCGTCCATCGCGGGCGTGCTGGTCAGCATCGTGCTCTTCGGCGCCTCGCTGCCGCTGCTCGTCGTGGCCTACATGACGATCCTCCAGCGTCGTACGCCCCAGCGGCTCATGGGGCGCGTCTCGACCGCCGCCGAGGTCGTGATGACCGTGCCGAGCGCGATCTCGCTCGCCTTCGGGGCGGTGCTCGTGACGTTGCTCGACTGGCGCTGGATCTTCCTCGTGATCGGCCTCGCGACCCTGGCGGGCGCCGGGCACGTCGCCTTCTGGCTGCGCGACGAGCTGCGCGGGCGCACCGCCGAGCCGGACGTGGTGGACGAGCCGCCCGCCCCGCTCGACCCGTCCTCGCCGCTGGGGCCCGGCGTGGGTGCCGCCTAGACTCGGACCCATGGCAAGCCCCCTCCTCGCCCTGCCCGGAGCCGTCGCCGGCGACGGCATCGACGCCCCGGTGGCCGCGC
>JAYSEC010000430.1:0-1916 GCA_041914085.1 Nocardioides sp. | reverse complement strand
CGCGGTACCAGTAGTAGTGGTAGGCGATGCCGGCGTCGACCTCGCCGGAGTCCACGGACTGCATGACGACGAGGTTGTTCTGCACGACGACGCCGTTCTCATTCAGACCCGCCAGCCAGTCGGCGGTGGCCTCCTCGCCCTCGAGCGCGAGGACCGCGGAGACGATGGCCTGGAAGTCGGCGCCGGTCGGGGAGAACGCCACGCGTCCCTTCCACTCGGGCTCCGCGAAGTCGAGGATCGAGGCGGGCATGTCGGCCTCGGTCATCGAGTCGGTGTTGTACATCGCGACGGTCGAACGGGCGAGGAAGCCGGTCCACATGCGGTCGGAGGGGACGTACTGGTCCGGGATCGACGCCGTCGCCGCCTCGGGGAGCTCGGTGAACAGCCCGGCGTTGTCGACGATGCTCATCGCCGGCGAGTTCTCGGTGAGGAACACGTCGGCGGGGGAGTCCGCGCCCTCCTCGACGATCTGGTTGGCCATCTCGAGGTCCTTGCCGTTGCGCAGCTCCACGTCGAGGCCGGACTCCTCCTCGAACAGCGGGATGAGCTCGTCGAGGAGCTGCTCGTGCTGGGCGTTGTAGACGACCAGGTCGGGGGACCCGAAGACGCCGCACGCCGAGAGCGTCGACGCGGCGAGGAGGGTGCTGGCGAGTACGACGCCGGCGCGCGCGGCGCCACGGCGGGGGGAGGTCGTCACGGGGGTGCCTCACTTGTCCGGAACTTTGCTTAGGCTCGCCTAACTGTAGACCGGCCGGGGCGGCGGTGAGGAATCGCGTCCAGCCGTCGGGGTTAGCGAACGCTAACCTCCGGCGCTACCCTGCAGGCATGACCTTCGAGCTGTCCCCCGAGCACGAGCAGTTCCGCCGCAGCGTCCGCGACTTCGCCGAGGCCGAGATCGCGCCGCACGCCGCCCAGTGGGACCGCGACCACCACTTCCCGACCGACGTCGTGCAGAAGATGGGAGCGCTCGGCCTGATGGGGCTCACCGCCCCCGAGGAGTTCGGCGGCGCTGGGATGGCCGGCGAGGACGGCGGGTTCACGTCGCTGTGCCTGGCCATCGAGGAGATCGGCCGGGTCGACCAGTCGATGGGCATCACGCTCGAGGCCGCGGTCGGGCTCGGCATCAACCCGATCCTCACCTACGGCACCGACGAGCAGAAGAAGACCTGGCTGCCCGCCCTCGTCGCCGGCGAGCAGCTCGCCGGCTTCGGCCTGACCGAGCCCGGTGCGGGCTCCGACGCCGGGGCGACGAGGACGAAGGCGGTGCTGGAGAACGGCGAGTGGGTCGTCAACGGCGCGAAGCAGTTCATCACCAACTCCGGCTCCTCGATCACCTCGCTGGTCACCGTGACCGCGCGCACCGGTGAGCGTGCCGACGGGCGCCCCGAGATCTCCACGATCATCGTCCCCTCCGACACGCCCGGCTTCACCGCCGAGAAGGCCTACGACAAGCTCGGCTGGCACGCCTCCGACACCCACCCGCTGTCCTTCTCCGACGCCCGGGTCCCCGAGGGCAACCTGCTCGGCGAGCGCGGCCGCGGCTACGCCCAGTTCCTCGCCACCCTCGACGACGGCCGGGTCGCCATCGCGGCCCTCGCCGTCGGCTGCATCCAGGCGTGCCTGGACATGTCGCTCCAGTACGCCGGCGAGCGCCAGACCTTCGGCGGCCCGATCGGCCGCAAGCAGGGCCTGGCCTTCCAGGTCTCCGACCTGCAGGTGATGCTCGACGCCTCGCGCCTGCTGACCTACAAGGCCGCCGCGATGAAGGACGCGATGGACGCCGGGCACGACGTCTCGATGGGCGCCTTCAAGCAGGCCGCCGCCGTGGCCAAGCTCTACGCCACCGAGTCGGCCGTCACCGCGACCCGCATCGCGACCCAGGTCTTCGGCGGCTACGGCTTCATGGAGGAGTACCC
>JAYSEC010000429.1:0-1923 GCA_041914085.1 Nocardioides sp. | reverse complement strand
GCCGACGACAAGCCGACGACAGCCGACGACAAGGACCTGCATGCAGCGCCCGGACCTCCAGACGATCCGCCGCAGGATCGAACCCGGGCGACTCATGCTGGGCTCGGGTCTCGAGCTCTTCATCCGCGCGTACGGCGCGGCCGCGGCGCTGAGCGTCGCACTGAGCGATGCCGAGACGACCGGCGGCAAGGCCGCCGACGCGATCCGGGCGGTGCCGAACCTCGCGGACCGCTACCACGAGGCGCAGTACGTCATGGATCACCGCGAGGAGATCCAGGCCGCTGTCACCTACCTCAACGAGCACACGCTCCCGCAGGACGAGCTCCAGCAGACGGCGGACCAGAGCCAGCAGACGCTCGACGCGATCGAGACGACCTACGACGAGGTCGGCGCCGCGCGTGACGTGCTCGAGATCGACGGGATCACCGGCACCTTCGACAACGTGCGCGAGGCCATCGAGCACGTCGGCAACGCCTACAGCGCGCGGCCCGACCTCGACTCGCTCCGGCAACTGGCCGGGGTGGCCGACCAGGTCCGCCCGTTCAAGGAGCAGGTGGACGTGCTGATCCCCGTCTACTACGGCAACTTCTTCACCCTGACCGACAACTTCGCCGGCGACGAGATCGCCTCGACGCTCTTCGTCATGGTGCTGGCACTCGCGGTCGCCGCCGTCGTCGGACGGGCTGTCGGCTTCTGGGTACGTCGCGGACGACCGGGGATCGTGGCGCAGCTGCTGCAGGCACTGGGGGCGCGTGTCTTCCGGCCGTGGTACGTCACCCACCTGCCGTGGGCGATCAGCCCGCCGCTGTACGACGCCGCGCGCGAGCACCTGCAGCAGGCGATCGTGGCCGACCCGGAGACGGCCCTCGACCCCGAGACGCTGGCCGGGCTCGAGGAGTGGTTCGCGACGCGGGACCGGAAGTGATCAGACCAGCTCGGGCTGCGTCTTCTCCCGCACCTCGTCCTCGGTGACGCCCGGCGCGAGCTCGACGAGCCGGAGCGCCCGCTCGCCGAGGGTGCCGGAGGGGGCCACCTCGCCGGTGGCGGGGTCGATCACGTCGATGACCGCGAGGTCGGTGATGATCCGCTGCACGACGCGCTTGCCGGTGTAGGGCAGGTCGCACTCGTTCAGGATCTTCAGCGAGCCGTCCTTCGCGGTGTGCTCCATCAGCACGATCACCCGCTTGGCGCCGTGGACGAGGTCCATCGCGCCGCCCATGCCCTTGACCATCTTCCCCGGGATCATCCAGTTCGCGATGTCGCCATTGGCCGAGACCTGCATGGCGCCGAGGATCGCGGCGTCGATCTTGCCGCCGCGGATCATCCCGAACGACTGGGCGGAGTCGAAGAACGACGCGCCCTTGCGCAGGGTCACCGTCTCCTTGCCCGCGTTGATCAGGTCGGGGTCCTCCTCGCCCTCGTAGGGGTACGCCCCCACGCCGAGGATGCCGTTCTCCGACTGCAGCACCAGCTCGACGTCGTCGGCGACGTAGTTGGGCACCAGGGTCGGCAGCCCGATGCCGAGGTTGACGTACGACCCGTCCTTGAGCTCCGAGGCCGCCCGCGCCGCCATCTCCTCACGCGTCCATGCCATCTCGCTCAGCCTCCCAGTCCGTGCGTCGCCGCGTCGTCGACCAGCGCCTCGGTGGAGGAGTCCGGTCGCGGTCGCGTGGTGACCTTCTCGATCCGCTTGTCGGCGGCCTGCTCGGGGGTGAGCTCCACGACCCGCTGGACGTAGACGCCCGGGGTGTGGACCTCGGCCGGGTCGAGCTCGCCCGGCTCCACGAGGTGCTCGACCTCGGCGATGGTCACCCGGCCGCACATCGCGGCGAGCGGGTTGAAGTTGCGCGCCGACTGGCGGTAGACGAGGTTGCCGTGGCGGTCGCCCTTCCAGGCCCGCACCAGCCCGAAGTCGGCGACGAT
>JAYSEC010000428.1:0-1931 GCA_041914085.1 Nocardioides sp. | reverse complement strand
GTGAGCTCGAGCGTGACTACTTCCGTCAGGCCGTGCGGTTCGCGCGCTGACGACCGCGTGCGGTCCCGGCGCGGGCCCGTTCGCGCGATGATGTCGAGAAGTTCTCCGCGGGCTGTCGATTTCCGATAGCGAGCGGCGACGAGGTGATGAGTGGCCCCGGACCACGGGGCCCCCGCACGAGAGGCACTACCATGAAGTACGTCCTGATGTACACCTCGCGCCCCGACCTGGACGCGTCCACCGACCCGGAGGCCGCGCAGGCGGTCTACAAGCGGGTCTACGAGTGGTTCGGGGAGAACGCCGGCGTGATGGCCGACTCCGGCGCCGAGCTGCTCGGCGTAGAGACCGCCACCACCGTCAAGCACGGGTCGGACGGCGCGGTCGTCGTCGACGGGCCGTTCAACGAGGCCAAGGAGGTGATCGGCGGCTTCAGCGTCATCGACGTGCCCGACATGGACGCCGCCATCGCCGTGGTGAAGACCTGGCCGATGCTCGACCTCCCGGGCGTGGCCGTCGAGATCCGCCCGATGGTCGAGGACTACTCGCAGTTCGAGTGAGCGAGCCCGCAGGGGCCCACCGATGACCACGACGGACGGCCTCCTCGCCCGGACGCTCCGCGAGGAGGCCGGCCCGCTGGTCGCCCGGCTCTCCCGCCGTTTCGGTGACTTCGACCTCGCCGAGGAGGCCGTGCAGGGTGCGGTCGTCGAGGCGTTGACGTCGTGGCGCCGCGACGGCCCCCCGGACCGTCCGGGCGCGTGGCTGCAGGTGGCCGCCACCCGCAACGCGATGGACGCGCTGCGGCTGCGCGACCGCCAGCGCGCCCTCGCCCTCCGCGCCGAGCCGCCCGACCACGGGACGGGCGCGGACACCGACGACCGGCTGGCGCTGCTGTTCGCCTGCTGCCACCCGGCACTGGCCCCCGAGGCCCGGCTCGCGCTGACCCTGCGCGCGGTCGTCGGCCTCACCACGCCGCAGATCGCCCGCGCGTTCCTGGTCAACGAGACCACGCTGGCGCAGCGCGTCGTACGGGCCAAGCGCAAGGTCGTCTCGGCCGGCATCGCGCTGACCGTGCCGCCGGAGTCGCAGCGGGCCGCCCGGTTGGCCGACGTGCTGGCGGTCGTCTACGTGATGTTCAACGAGGGCTTCGTCTCGTCGACCGGGCCCAGCCAGGACCGCGACCTGGCGGCCGACGCGGTGTGGCTGGCGGGCGTCGTCGCGACGTCGCTGCCCGACCAGGCGGAGGCGTGGGGGCTGGCCGCGCTGCTGACCATCCAGCACGCGCGCAACCGAGCGCGCTTCGCCGGCGGGGAGCTCGTGCTGCTGCGCGACCAGGACCGGCGCCTGTGGGACCACGACGCGATCGCCGAGGGCGAGCGGATGATCGAGCGGGCGGCGTCGCTGCGCCGGCCGGGGCCGTACCAGCTGCAGGCGGCGATCGCCGCGGTGCACGCCACCGGCGCGAGCTGGGCGGAGACCGACTGGCTGCAGATCTCGCTGCTCTACGAGGAGCTCGCGAGGTACGACGCCTCGCCCGTCGTGCGGCTCAACCAGGTGGTCGCCCATGCCCAGGTCGCCGGGCCCGAGGACGCGCTGCGTCGGCTGGAGACCCTCGCCGAGCCGCTCGCGGGCTACCACCTCTTCCACGCGACCCGGGCCCAGCTGCTGACCGCCCTCGGTCGCGACGAGGAGGCGGACGCCGCGAACCGCCGCGCGCTCGGGCTCACCGGCAACGACGCCGAGCGGCGGCTGCTGACCCGGCGGCTCCACGCCCGGCCGTTGGACGACGGCTCCTGAGCGGGGTCAGCCCTGGGAGGCGAGGGCGAGCGGGAGGACGGCGCCTGCGCCAGCGGCGCGGATCTCCGCGGCGGCGACGGTGAGGGTCCAGCCGGTCGCGACCTGGTCGTCGACGAGCAGCACCGTCGCGCCCGGGG
>JAYSEC010000427.1:0-1969 GCA_041914085.1 Nocardioides sp. | reverse complement strand
GCCCACGGCTCGAAGTCCAACGTGCTGTGCGACGCGCTGCTGGTCGACCAGGTCAGCCGCAGCGACACCTACCCCTACGTCGACATCCGTGAGGACGACGTGTCGATGGGCCACGAGGCGAGCGTCTCCAAGGTCTCCGACGACCAGCTCTTCTACCTCATGTCGCGCGGCATGGAGGAGGACGAGGCGATGGCGATGATCGTGCGCGGCTTCGTCGAGCCGATCGCCAAGGAGCTGCCGATGGAGTACGCCCTCGAGCTCAACCGCCTGATCGAGCTGCAGATGGAGGGCGCGGTCGGCTGACTGATCCGGGCCGTACGACGCCGCCGCGGAGCGGCGGCGTCGAGCGGCCCGGAAGACAGTACGAAGCTCCTCCGAGTACCGAGAAAGAGAAACCTTGACCGCCACCACGGATTCCGTCCGCTCCGCCCTGGAGCAGGACAAGATCGAGAGCCACCTCAACCCGCCCGGCTCGTTCGACGTCGCCGACCACCCCGTCCCCACGGGGCGCGAGGAGATCTGGCGCTTCACCCCGCTGAAGCGGCTCCGCGGCCTGCACGGCGAGGCCGAGTTCATGCGCTCGGCCACGTCGTGCACGTGGAACACCCCCGAGGGCGTGCGCATCGAGGGCGTCTCCGGCGAGGAGGCCCGCGCGCTGCGCGGCATCTCGGGCTGGGCCCCCAACACGCGCTTCGCGGCCCGGGTCCTGGCCGAGGTGCCGGCGAGCCTGCTCATCGACGTCCCGGCCGACACCGAGGTCCCGGAGCCCGTCGTGGTCGACCTCCACGGCGAGGACGTCTCGGTGACCGAGGCCGGTCACGTCGCGATGCGCTTCGGGCGCCACAGCAAGGCCGTGGTGGTGCTCAACCACACCGGCTCGTCCTCGGTCGCGGCGGTGGTCGAGATCGTCGTGGGCGACGGCGCCGAGGTGACCGTCGTGTCGATCCAGGACTGGGCCGACGACGCCGTGCACCTCGCGCACCACCAGGCGCGGGTCGGTCGCGACGCGACCTACAAGCACGCCGCGATCTCCTTCGGCGGCGACGTCGTCCGGATGGACGCCAACGTCACCTACGACGGCCCGGGCGGCTCCGCGGAGCTCCTCGGCCTCTACTTCGCCGACGCCGGCCAGCACATCGAGCACCGGATCTTCGCCGACCACAACGCCCCGCGCACGAAGTCGCACGCCGTCTACAAGGGCGCGCTCCAGGGCGAGAAGGCGCACACGGTCTGGGTCGGCAACGTGCTGATCCGCAAGGTCGCCGAGGGCATCGAGACCTACGAGGAGAACCGCAACCTGGTCCTCACCGACGGCTGCCAGGCCGACTCGATCCCCAACCTCGAGATCGAGACCGGCGAGATCGAGGGTGCCGGGCACGCCTCCGCGACCGCGCGCTTCGACGACAACCAGCTCTTCTACCTCCAGTCGCGCGGCGTCTCGGAGAAGGAGGCGCAGCGCCTGGTCGTCCACGGCTTCTTCAACGACCTGATCCGCCAGGTCGGCGTGCCGTCCATCGAGGACCGCCTGCTGACCACGGTCGAGGCCGAGCTCGCCAAGAACGTCCTCAAGGACACCGTCTTCGAGACGGGGTCCTGATGGCCTTCGAACGCGCCTGCTCGCTCGACGAGGTCCCGACCGACCAGGCCCTCGCCGTCACCCTCGGCCGGTACGACGTCGCCGTCGCCCGCGACGGCGACGAGGTCTTCGCGGTCGAGAACGTCTGCAGCCACGCCGAGGTCGCGCTGAGCGAGGGCGAGGTCGTCGACTGCCAGATCGAGTGCTGGCTGCACGGGTCGATGTTCGACCTGCGCACCGGCAAGCCCACCAACCTCCCGGCGACCGAGCCGGTCGCCACCTTCCCCGTCGACGTACGCGGCACCGACGTGTACGTCGACACCGAGACCACCCTGAACGGAGTCACCCCCGCATGAGCAAGCTCGTCATCACCGACCTGCACGTCACCGTCGA
>JAYSEC010000426.1:0-1988 GCA_041914085.1 Nocardioides sp. | reverse complement strand
GTATCCGGGGCGGACCGTCCGTCGCGGCACGACGAGGAGGATCCATGACGACGACTCCTGACAGCCCCCTGGGCGACGACGAGATGAGCACGGAGGGCACCGACCCCACCGGCGTGCCGTCCGCACCCGGTGACGCCGACGGCACCGACGCCGACGGCACGGACGGCGACTCCACGGACGCCACGGACGGCGACTCCACCGACGCCGACGGCACGGACGGCGACTCGACCGACTCCACCGACGGCGACTCCACCGACGCCGACGGCACCGACGGCACCGACGGGTCCTCGCTCTGAGCGCTCTCGACCGACTGACGGGTGACGCCCAGACCTTCCTCGACAAGGTCTGGGCGTCGCACGTCCACGTCCACCGCACCGACGCGGCGCTCGGGGCCGAGGTCCTCTCGCTCGCCGACGTCGACCACCTGCTGACCGAGACCGCCATCCGCACCCCGGCGGTCCGGGTGGCCCGCAACGGCTCGGTGCTCCCCGAGTCGTCGTTCACCCGTGGCGGCAGCCTCGCCGGCAAGCCGCTCACCGGGCTCGTCGACCCGGTCAAGCTGATGCGCCTGCACGACGAGGGCGCCACCATCGTGCTCCAGGGACTCCAGCGCTACTGGACTCCTGTCGGCGACCTCGTCGCCGACCTCGAGCTCGAGCTCGGCCACCCCTGCCAGGCCAACGCCTACCTCACCCCGCCCGGCGCCCAGGGCTTCGCGGTCCACTCCGACTCCCACGACGTCTTCGTGCTGCAGACCCACGGCACGAAGCTCTGGGAGATCCACGGCGACGGCGGTCCGGGCGAGCTGCTCCTCGAGCCGGGTGTCGTGGCCTACCTCCCGACCGGCACCCCACACGCCGCCCGCGCGCAGGAGGCGGTCTCGCTCCACCTGACCATCGGGATCAACCAGCTCACCTGGCGCAGCCTGCTGCAGCGCGAGGTGGGCCGTCTCCTCGACGAGGTCCCCGACCGCCACCTCCCGGCCGGCTACCTCGACGACCCCGCGCGCCTGGCCGAGGGCCTCGGCGACCACCTCGCCGCGCTCGCCGACGCCGTACGCCGCCTCGACCCGGCGGCCGTGGCCGGCGACCAGGCCGACCGGTTCCTCGGCGGCCGTCCGCCCCGACTGCCCGGGGCGCTGCTCGACCGCGCATCGCTGGCGGACCTCGACGCCACGACCCGGCTGCGCCGCCGCGCCGGGCGCCCGTGCGCCCTCGCCGACGACGGCGACGTGGTCCGGGTGCTCATCGGCGACCGGGTGCTGCGCGTCCCGGCCCGGGTGCGCCCGGCGCTCGAGCACGTCTCCGCCCACCGCGAGCTGACCCCAGGTGACCTGCCGCTCGACCCGGAGAGCGCGCTGGTGCTGTGCCGGCGCCTGGTGCGCGAAGGGTTGCTCGAGGTCGTCCGGTGACGGACTTCCGCTGCGCCGCGGCCAGCCGCGAGCGGGGCGACGACCTCGCCGGGACGGCCTCCACGGTGCGCAGCTACCTGCTGCTGGAGCACGCCGGCCCGTGGGGTGTCGACGTGCTGCGCGACGCCCGCCTGCCCTACGGCCTGGGCGTGCACCTGCGCGAGGCCGCCGGCCAGCACCGGTTCCGGGTGCTGCTGGTGCGACGGCCCGGCCGGCGCGGGGTCGACGGCGGGGTCCGCCTCTTCGCCTGCCGGGCGGCCGGCCCGGAGTCGTGGACCGAGACCGCGCTGCTCGACGAGCTCAACGACGTGCGCGACCTCGACCTCGCCCCGCTCGGAGCCGGCCTGTCGCTCGGGCTCGAGCCGCACGACGCGCCGCTGCTCGCGGTCTGCACCCACGGACGGCACGACGCGTGCTGCGCCGAGCTGGGCCGGCCCGCCGCGCTCGCGCTCGCCGGCGGCCCCCACGCGGACGCGGTCTGGGAGACCTCCCACGTCGGCGGGGACCGCTTCGCCGGCAACGTCGTCGTGCTGCCCCGCGGGCTCTACTACGGCGGCCTCGACGCGGCGACGGCCCC
>JAYSEC010000425.1:0-1989 GCA_041914085.1 Nocardioides sp. | reverse complement strand
CAAGCGGGCCGCGGCCGAGGCGGGCTCCACGCGCGCGGTCACCGAGCGCGAGGCCGACGACCTCGTGCGTGACGCCGACCGGTTCCTGGCCGTGGTCGAGCAGGCGCTCGGCCTGGTGCCCCACGCCAGCGTGGCCTGAGGGAGCGGGGTGTCGCCCGACCCGTTCGTCCACCTCCACGTCGCCTCCGGCTACTCCCTCCAGTACGGCGCCTCCCACCCGCACGTGCTCGTCGAGCGGGCCGCCGACCAGGAGATGGACACCCTCGCCCTCACCGACCGCGACGGCACCTACGGCGCGGTGAAGTTCGTCCGCGCGGCCCGCAGCGCCGGCATCAGGCCGGTGCTCGGGGTCGAGCTCGCGGTCGGTCCCGGGGGCGCCCCGCCGATGGCCGTCCCGGCCGGCGCTCGCCCGCCACGCACCCCGGTGCGCGGCGGCGCGGCGCGCGACCGCTCGCTGCAGCAGGGCGGCAGCGGCCGGGTGACGTTCCTCGCCAGCGGGCGGTCGGGGTGGGCCGCGCTCTGCCGGATGGTCTCCGCGGTGCACCTGTCGGGGGAGCGGGGCCGCCCCGTGGCGTCCTTCGACGTGCTGGCGCCCCACCTCGGCAACGGCGACGTGGTGGTGCTGCTCGGGCCGGCCTCGGAGCTGGGGGCGGCCGCCACGCGTCGTCGCGACGACCTCGGGCTGGCGGTGGTCCGGTCCTGGCTGGAGCTGGTGCCGCGCGCGAGCCTCGTCGTCGAGCTGGTCTCCCACCGGCTCGGCGGGCGCGGCGGTGACTGGGGGCCGGGCAGCTCCCCGCACGCCGCCCGGATGGCCGGCATCGCCCGCACCGCCGGCGTCGGCACCGTCTTGACCAACGCCGTGCGCTACGCCGACCGGCTCGACGCCCCGACCGTCGACGTCCTCGACGCGGCCCGGCGGCTGGTCCCGCTCGGGTCGGCGAGCCTGCGCGACATCGGGCCCGGCACCAGTCGCGGCAACGCGGAGGGCTTCCTCAAGTCGGGCAAGCAGATGCACGAGGTGGCCGAGGAGGTCTGTCGCCTCGCCGGGCTCGGTGACAGCGAGGTGGAGGCGCGCCGGCTGCTCGCCCGCACCCGTGCGGTGGCCGACCGCTGTGCGCTCGACCCCCGCGCCGACCTCGGCATCGGCGAGGTGCACTTCCCCGACCTCGCGCTGGCCGGCACGGGCGCCCCGTCCGCCGACGTGGCGCTGCGGCTGCGGTGCGAGGCGGCGATCGCGGGCCGCTACGGCTCCGCACCCCGGATGCGGATCTGGACGCGCCTCGACGACGAGCTCGAGACGATCCGCGCCCTCGGCTACGCGTCGTACTTCCTCACCGTCGCCGACGTCACCGACCTGATCGGCGGGATGGGGGTGCGCCGCGCCGCCCGGGGGTCGGGTGCGGGCAGCCTGGTCAACTACCTCCTCGGCATCTCCGGCGTCGACCCGATCCGCCACGGCCTGCTCATGGAGCGGTTCCTGTCCACCCGGAGGGCCTCGCTGCCCGACATCGACGTCGACGTCGAGTCCGCCCGCCGCGAGGACGTCTACCGCGCGATCCTCGACCGCTACGGCGGCGAGCGGTGCGCGTGCGTGTCCATGATGGACACCTACCGGGTCCGTCACGCGGTGCGCGACGTCGGCGCCGCGCTCGGCATGCCGCCCGGCGAGGTCGACGCGATCGCCAAGGCGTTCCCGCACGTCCGGGCGCGCGACGCCCGCTCGGCGCTGCGCGACCTGCCCGAGCTGCGGGCCAGCGGCCTGGGCGACGGGGCGCTCGACCGCTTCTTCGGGCTCGTCGAGCGGCTCGACGGCCTGCCCCGCCACATCGCGGTGCACCCGTGCGGGGTGCTGCTCTCCGACGCCACGCTGCTCGACCGCACCCCGGTCGAGGCGTCGTGGGCGGGCTTCCCGATGAGCCAGTTCGACAAGGACGACGTCGAGGAGCTCGGCCTGCTCAAGCTCGACGTGCTCGGCATCCGGATGCAGTC
>JAYSEC010000424.1:0-2001 GCA_041914085.1 Nocardioides sp. | reverse complement strand
TGGCGCCGCTGCTGAAGTGGCGCGGGTGGCGCCGGGCTGCCGCCGCCCACGTGCTGATCGACGAGTCGACGGCGATGTCGGTCGGCCGCGGCACGACGCCGGCCGTGCGCCTGGGCTTCCTGACCACCGGGATCTCGGTGTTCGTCCTCTGGAACCTCGCCACGGTCGTCGGGGCGATCGCCGGTGAGGCCGTCGGCGACCCGCGCACGTTCGGCCTCGACGCCGCCGTCGGCGCGGCGTTCCTCGCCCTGCTCTGGCCCCGGCTGAAGGACCGCCGCAACGTGCTCGTCGGCGTCCTGGCCGCCCTCGTCGCGCTCTTGATGGTGCCGCTCAGCGCACCCGGCGTGCCCGTGCTCGCGGCCGGCGGCGTCGCCCTGCTGGTCGGGGTGCTGGCCCGCGGGGACGACCCGACGGAGGTCCCCGGCCCCGACGACGTCGCGGGAGGTCACCGCTGATGTGGACCGCGGTGCTCCTCGCCGGGATCGGCTGCTACCTCCTCAAGCTCGCCGGGATGTCGCTGCCCGAACGGGTGCTGAGCCATCCCACGGTCGAGCGTGTCGCCGACCTGATCCCGGTGGCGCTGCTCGCCGCGCTCGTCGCGGTCCAGGTCTTCTCGGGGGGTACGTCGCTGGCCCTGGACGCCAGGGTGCTGGGCCTGGCCTTCGCCGTCGTCGCGCTGCTGCTGCGGATGCCGTTCCTCGTCGTCGTCGTGGGGGCGGCGGTCGTCGCCGCCCTGGCCCGCCTCGTCTGAGCCGGACCAGGGCGCCGGCGGGTCAGCCGATGTCGAGGAAGGCGTCGAGGCCGACGGTGAGCCCCGGGTGCTCGCCGATCGCGCGGACGCCGGTCAGCACGCCGGGGGTGAAGGAGACGCGGTCGAGCGAGTCGTGGCGGATGGTGAGCGTCTCGCCCGCCGCACCGAGGACCACCTCCTGGTGCGCCACCAGGCCGCGCACACGCAGGCCGTGGACCCGGACGCCGTCGACGTCGGCGCCGCGCGCCCCGTCGAGCCCGGTGGAGGTGGCGTCGGGCATCGGGTCGCAGCCCGCATCGCGCCGCGCCGCCGCGATCATCTCCGCGGTCCGGCGCGCGGTGCCGGACGGCGCGTCGGCCTTGTCGGGGTGGTGCAGCTCGACGACCTCCACCGACTCGAAGAACGGCGCCGCCTGGGCCGCGAACCGCATCATCAGGATCGCCCCGATGGAGAAGTTCGGCGCGATCAGCACGCCCACGCCAGGTGCGTCGGCGAGCCAGGCCTCGAGCTGGTCGAGGCGGGACCGGTCGAAGCCCGTCGTGCCGACGACGGCGTGGATGCCGTGCTCGATGCAGAACCTGAGGTTGGCCATCACGACGTCGGGGTGGGTGAAGTCGACGACGACCTGTGCGTCGGACTCGACGAGGGTGGCGAGGTCGTCGCCGGCGTCGACCTCGGCGACCAGGTCGGTGTCGTCGGCGGCACCGACCGCGCGGCACACCTCGGAACCGACCTTGCCGCGCGCCCCGAGGACCCCGACCCGGATCGGGGCGGTGGTGGACGCGGGACGCGGTGCGGGGTCTGCTGTGCTCACCCGCCCAACCTAGCGAGTCGGACACCCGGTGGGTGGCGGTGGCTGACTCGTGAACTCGCGTCTGGCAGGCTGTGGGTCATGCCGATCTCGACCATCCCGCCGCGCATCAAGTGGGCCGTCGACCTCATGGACGTCCAGCCGGGCGACCAGGTCCTGGAGATCGGCTGCGGCCCCGGCGCCGGCGCCGAGGCGATCTGCGCGAAGCTCGAGACGGGCAAGCTGTTCGCCATCGACCGCTCCGAGTCGGGCGTCGACCGCACCAAGCGGCGCAACCAGAAGTACGTCGACGCCGGCCGGCTCGTCGTGCGCCAGATCGACCTCGCCACGTTGCGCGTGCCGGTCAAGCGGCTCAACAAGGTCTTCGCCTTCAACGTGAACCTCTTCTGGGTGCGCGCCTGCGACGACGAGGTCGCGCTGCTCCACGAGCGGGTCGTGC
>JAYSEC010000423.1:0-2002 GCA_041914085.1 Nocardioides sp. | reverse complement strand
GCGGCGGCGACGGCCTGGGCCAGCGAGGTCGCAGCCGCGGCGAGGTGGCCGGTCACCTCGGGGCCGAGGTGACGCACGGCGTGCACCGCACGGCAGACCGGGCACACCGTGCACTCGGGCGAGCCGGTCGCGAGGTGCTCGTTGAGGTCGTGGGCCGAGGCCGCCGCCTGCGATGCCAGGCCGGACAGGCCCTCGCCGGCGTCGCCGGCGTGCTCGCGCGCCCACCCCGAGAGCGTGCCGAGGAGTCGGGCGGCCTCCTCGGCCAGCGACCCGACCTCGTGGGAGTCGTGGGAGTCGTGGGCGTCACCCGCGTCGCTCACGTGGTCTCCTGTCGGGTCGGCGCCGGCTCGGGCGGATCAGAGGCGGGGTCAGAGGTGGGATCAGAGGTGGGATCGGTGAACCGCACCTGCAGCTCCCCGTCGCGCACGCGGGCACCCGCCACGCGGTGCCGCGCCAGTCCCGAGGGCAGCGTCAGGAGACGACGATACGACGCCACCGAGACGACGAGCTCGTCGCCCTTCCGGGCGAGGCGCACATCGTCCTGCGCGGCGAGCGGCAGCGGGAACGACAGGACCCGTCCGCCCGGCACCGACCGCACGCGCAGCCCGGGACGCCCGTCCGGCGCGGCCAGCGGGTCCCCGTCGTCGTACACGGTGCGGGCGAGGTCGAGCAGCTGCTCACGACCGACCGGCTCCGTGTCGCGGTAGACCGAGGTCCACAGCTCCAGGCCGGCGAAGGAGTCGGCGGCCTCGGCCAGCACCCGCCGCTGGGACGCGACCCAGGCGGCGCGCCACGGGTCGGCACCGCCGTCGGGGAAGACGCGGTTCACCACGGCGGCGTCGACGGTGTAGCCGAAGAGGGTGAGGAAGGTGTAGGCGCGGCGCGCCTCGGCCAGCACCACGGACTCGGGGGTCAGCACGAGCCGCACGGACGTCTCCGGCCCGGTCAGCACGGCTCGTACGTCGTCGAGCTCGGCGTGCAGCCGCTCGATCGCGTCGAACACCGGGTCGTCCGGCATCGGCACGCCGGCCGCACGGGCCAGCACCGGCTTGAGCGCCTTGACCACCCGGCGCTCGACGGGCAGGACCCGGGTCATGTACCAGCCCAGCGCCTCCGGGAGCGCGAGGAGCCGCAGCGTCTCGGCGGTCGGGGCGCAGTCGACGACGAGCACGTCCCAGGCGCCCGACCGGGCCTGGGCCCGCACCTCGAGCAGGGCGAGGACCTCCTCGGCCCCCGGGATGACGGTCAGCTCCTCGGCCGCGACCGGGTCCACGCCGGCGACGTCGAGCACGCTGAGGAGATAGCCCTGGATGTCGCCCCACGACCGCTCGAAGCGCTCCTGCGCGTCGACGTGCTGGAGCCACAGGTCGTCCGCGACCTGGGTCGGCTCGGCGCTGGCCGGCGCGTCGAGCGCGTCGGCGAGCGAGTGCGCGGCGTCCGTCGACAGGACCAGCGTCCGGTGCCCGGCGGCGGCGCTCGCGCAGGCGGTCGCGGCCGCGAGGGTGGACTTCCCGACGCCGCCCTTGCCGGTGAAGAGGAGGATCCGCATCCCGGACCCGGGCGTCAGAGCGACTCGACGCGCTTCTTGAGGCCCTTCAGCGCGGTGTCGATGAGGATCTTCTCGCCCTTGCGCTTCAGCATGCCGATCAGCGGGATGCTCACGTCGAGCGCCAGGCGGTAGGTGACCTCGGTGCTGCCGTTGCCGAGGTCCACCAGCGTGTAGGCGCCGTCGAGCGCCTTGAGCATGTTGCCCTCGACGAGCGTCCACGTGACCTCGCGGTCGCCGTCCCAGTCGTAGGCGAGGGTGTACTCGTCCTTGATCGGGGAGACGTCGAGCGCGAAGTAGACCTGCTCGGCACGGTCGCCTGCCCCCTCGACGGTGACCTCGGCGGTCTGCACGCCCTTGGCCCACGCGGGGTAGGACTCGAAGTCGGCGATGACGGCCATGACGTCGGCCGGCGGGGCGTCGATGGTGATCGACGAGGAGGTCTGTTCGGCCATG
>JAYSEC010000422.1:0-2022 GCA_041914085.1 Nocardioides sp. | reverse complement strand
CACCGCCTGGCGCTACCGGATGGTCGCGCCTGGTGTGTTCGAGTGGACCAGCCCTCACGGCCACCACTACCGACGCGACCACAGCGGGAGCAGTCCGATCGCGGAGGCACAGCCGCCCGACCGACCATGACCCCGCCCCGCACCCCGCCAGTCCCCACGATGGCGGGGTCGAGCGGCGCGCCGGAAGGACGGATCGCAGCACGCGGGACCGGCGTCGGTGCGAGGATCCCGCCCGTGGACATGGACGGGGAGACCGAGCAGCAGCCCACGCCGCCGCTGCCGACCGAGATCGCAGTGCTGGCATGGGCGTCGCTGGCGGGCCAGGTGGTGGTGCTCGCCGATCGCGGCGTGAACCAGGTCAACGGCGTCTCGCTGCTGGGCTCGATGGCGCTCGGCGCGCTGCTCGTCGGCTACGTCGCAGCCGGCGTCATCCGGGCCCGGCCGGTCCGGGTGGCCCTCGCCTGGATCGTGCTGGTGGTGTCGCTCGTCGCGGAGTGCGTCGGGCTGGGGTACCTCGACGGGTTGCGCGAGGCGATCGTCGCCCTGGCCTCCCTGGCCACCACCGTCGTCGCGCTGGTCGCGCTGTACAGGTTCGGACGGACGCCGTGGTACGCCTGGCAGCGCACCCGCCCGCCCTCCCGCCTCGGCGCCTCGATCCGCGGTCTCGTCGCGATCGGTGTCGTCGTCGGGGTGCTCGGCGGCGTCGTGGGGGTCCCGGAGGACTCGGACAACGGGATCGACATGACCGTCCGCGTCGCGGAGCGGTGACCTCGCGCGACGCCGCCGTGCAGGAGCTTCAGAGCCGCTTCTCGTAGAACACCCGGGTGAACCCGTGCTCGGTGGTGCGGCCGGTCTCGACGTACCCGATCCGCTCGTAGAGCGCCTGGTTCTCGACCATCGTGACGTGGGTGTAGAGCCGGATCCCGGTGCGGCCGAGGGCGCGGGCACGCTCCTCGGCGTGCTCGAGGAGCCGCCGGCCGACGCCGCGTCCGTGGTGGGAGGGGACGACGGCGACGTTCTCCAGCAGCAGGACGTCGTCCTCGTCCACGAGGAGCACGAACCCCACGACGTCGCCGTCCTGGACCGCGACCCAGGCCTCGGTGTCCTCGACGGCGGCGGCGTAGTCGGTGTCGAGAGGACCCGGGCGGAGCCCTCCCATCCGCGCGACGTAGGGGGAGTACGCCGCCTCGGCGACAGCCGCCATCGCCGCGGCGTCCGCAGCGGTCGCGCGACGGAGGTCGACGGGTGCGACGGGGGCGGGCGGTGCCATGTCCCGCACGGTACGAGCGCCACGTCCTCGCTGACAGGCACCGGCTGGAACCGCCGAAGAACTTGTCATCACCCCCGGCGTTCCTTCGGCAGATGTCGCCAGTGAGGGTGTGTGATGTGGCGCACTAGTTTGTGGCTTCTCGGGTAACCACCCCTGCGAAATCTGGAGGCCTTGCTCATGTCGATGTTCAAGTGGGACGTGGTCGATCCCGCTCCCGGCGAGGCGGTGCTCCCGCACCAGCGCCTGCCGTGGGGCAAGACGATCGGCCTCGGGGCCCAGCACGTGGTCGCCATGTTCGGCGCCACCTTCGTGTTCCCGCTGGTGATGGGGCTCGACGCCAACCTCGCCATCATGTTCTCGGGTCTGTGCACGATCCTGTTCCTGCTCATCGTGCAGAACCGGGTCCCCAGCTACCTCGGCACCAGCGCCTCCTTCGTCGCGTCCGTCGCCGCGATCCGGGCCCTCGACGAGGGCAACGACTCGTCGTACGTCACCGGCGCGATCCTGGTCGGCGGCCTGGTGCTCGCCGCGGTCGGCGTGCTGGTGCACTTCGCCGGGGCGGAGCTGATCCACAAGATCCTGCCGCCGGCCGTCACCGGCGCCGTGGTCATGCTGATCGGCTTCAACCTCGCGCCCGTCGTCGCCGGCATCTACTGGCCGCAGGACCAGTGGATCGCGCTGCTCACCGCGGCCTTCATGGTCTTCGCGGCCGTCGTGCTGCCGGGCTTCTGGTCGCGCATCGCGGTCTTCCT
>JAYSEC010000421.1:0-2028 GCA_041914085.1 Nocardioides sp. | reverse complement strand
GGGGTCAGTCGGAGGACGTGCTGGTGCTCGCCGACGACGTCGAGGAGGACGCCGTCGCAGACGACGAGGAGTCGGACGACGAGCCGGACGAGCTGGCGGCGGGCGTCGCGGACGAGGAGGACGAGCGGCTGTCGGTGCGGTAGAAGCCCGAGCCCTTGAACACCACGCCGACGGCGTTGAAGAGCTTGCGCAGCCGTCCGTCGCACTCCGGGCACACGGTCAGCGCGTCCTCGCTGAAGCTCTGGAACTGCTCGAAGGCGTGGCCGCACTCGGTGCAGGCGTACTGGTAGGTGGGCATGTGTGGAGTCCTCGCGTGGTTCCGACGTGATTCCAGGTGGTGCAGGCACTGATCGGGCTGGGCCGGCGCGACGCGCTGGCACTCGAGCCCTTCGACTGCCAATGGTACGGCACAATGGCGAACGCGATGAGCGACCAGCCAGCCACCCCGTCCCCCGACCCGACGACGACCTCGACCGACGCGCCCGGCGACGGCCGCGCGCTCCGGTGGTGGCGAGCCTTCCGCCGCGCCCCCCGCGCCGCGCGCTGGACCGCGTGGGCCGCGCTGGGGCTGGTCCTGCTGCTGGTGGTGCTGGCCGCGACGGTCGTGGTCGTCGTACGCCGACCGCTCCCGCAGACCGACGGCGAGGTGGAGGTGCCGGGCCTCGCGGCGTCGGTCGAGGTCGTCCGCGACGACCACGACATCCCACAGCTCTACGCCGACAGCGACGCCGACCTGATGTTCGCGCAGGGCTACGTCCACGCGCAGGAGCGGTTCTTCGAGATGGACTTCCGCCGGCACGTGACGGCCGGGCGGCTCTCGGAGATCTTCGGTCCCGACACCCTCGAGACCGACAAGCTCATCCGCACCATGGGGTGGCGCCGCGTGGCGGAGGAGGAGTGGGCCCTGCTCGAGCCGGCCACCCGCGACGCGCTGACGTCGTACGCCGCCGGGGTCAACGCCTACGTCTCCGACCGCTCACCGTCCCAGCTCGCCGTCGAGTACTCCGTGCTCGGGCTGACCGGGCTCGACTACACGCCCGAGGAGTGGGAGCCCATCGACTCGCTCGCCTGGCTCAAGGCGATGGCCTGGGACCTGCGCGGCAACATGGAGGCCGAGGTCGACCGGGTGCTGCTCTCGCTGGACCACACCGAGGACGAGATCGCACAGCTCTGGCCCGAGTACCCGTTCGCCGACCACCCGCCGATCGTGGAGGGCGGCGGGGTCGTCGACGGCGTGTTCGAGCAGAACGCCACCGGCAACGCCACCCGCAACCCCCGGCGGCCGGCGTACCCACCGGAGGTCGTCGACGCCCTCGAGGGGGTGCGGGACGTCGTCGAGGCGATGCCCGAGCTCGTCGGGTCCGGTCGCGGCATCGGCAGCAACTCCTGGGTCGTCGACGGCGAGCACAGCGCGACCGGCGCGCCGCTGCTGGCCAACGACCCGCACCTCGGGATCAGCCAGCCGGGCATCTGGATGCAGATGGGCCTGCACTGCCGCGAGGTCTCCGACGCGTGCACGCTCGACACCTCGGGCTTCACCTTCTCCGGCGTGCCCGGCGTGATCATCGGCCACAACGCCGACATCGCCTGGGGCTTCACCAACCTCGGCCCCGACGTCACCGACCTCTTCCTCGAGCAGACCGAGGGCGACGACCGCTACGTCCGCGACGGCTCCACCGAGGCGATGGACGTGCGCACCGAGACGATCGAGGTCCGCGGCGAGGACGACGTCGAGCTGCGCGTGCGCGAGACGGTGCACGGCCCGCTGATCAGCGACGTGTCGTCGCAGTTCGCGACGGTCGGCGCCAACGCCCCGACCGACGAGCCGGGCGAGCGGGGGAGCGGGTACGCCGTCGCGCTCGCGTGGACGGCGCTGCAGCCGTCGCCGACGGCCGACGCGATCCTCGCCCTCAACCGGGCGTCGGACTGGGACTCCTTCCGGGCCGCGGCGGCCGACTTCGCGGTGCCCGCGCAGAACCTCGTCTACGCCGACCGCGAGGGCCACATCGGCTACCAGTCGCCCGGCCG
>JAYSEC010000420.1:0-2030 GCA_041914085.1 Nocardioides sp. | reverse complement strand
CAGCCACTGGGTCTACGACTTCATCTACCTGTGGCACATCCCGGCGTTCGTCTTCGTGAGCGGCTACCTCTCGAAGTCGTTCGAGTGGGACCGGCGCCGGATGAAGAGCCTGGTCTACACGCTCGCGATCCCCTACCTCCTCTTCGAGCCCGCGCTGTTCTACTACCGTCGCGACGTCGTCGACGAGGGCGTCGAGTACCCGCTGTGGATCGAGCCGCACTGGACGATGTGGTACCTCATCGTGCTCCTGATGTGGCGCCTGATCACGCCGATCCTCAAGCGGCACTGGCTGTTCCTGCCGCTCTCGGTGGTCGTCAGCCTGGCCGGCGGCCTGTGGGACACCGAGGCGCTGATGATCCCGCGCTTCCTCGGCCTGCTGCCGTTCTTCGTGCTGGGCCTGCACCTCAAGCCGCGCCACCTCAAGCACCTCGACGACGTGTGGGTGCGCCTGGCGGCCGTGCCGGCGCTGGTCGGCATCGGCGTCATGGCGCTCTACACCGACGAGTGGGCCGAGACGGCGCTGCTCTGGTACGACACCGGCTACAACAGCCTCCCGATCGACAACGAGATCATCTGGCAGACCCGGCTCACGGTGATGATGGTCGGCCTGCTCGGCGCCTTCGCCGCGATGTCGCTCGTGCCGCGGCGTTCGCTGGGGTGGTTCACCACCATGGGGACGGCCACGATGGTCGTCTACCTGTTCCACGGGTTCGTCATCAAGACCGCCAAGCTCGCGGGCTGGCCCGACTTCACCGCCGCCTACCCGGTCGCCGGCCTGGTCGTCACGGTGGTCGCGGCGATCGGCCTGACGATGCTGCTGGCGAGCCCGCCCGTGCGCCGGGTGCTGGAGCCCCTGACGAACCCGCTGGGCTGGGTCGAGAAGCGGCGGAAGGTCAGCCCGGCCCCCACGTCGGCCTGATCGCCGACCGCGGCACCACGTCGAGGTGCGCGGCCTCGCTGCGGGTCGGGGCGTGGCCGCCGAGGTGCGCGGGGTGCCAGGGCGCGTGCTCGCCCGACCGCGGCTGGTGGTGGGCCAGGCCCTGCAGCGCCTCGAGCTGCGCGGTGAGCACCGACCCGAGGTGGCACGTCCACTCGGTGAGGTCGTCGCCGGGGTCGACGGTGAGCGCCGGCCCGAACGACACGTCGACCCGGCGGCCGCGCCGGAAGCTCGGCCGCGGCTCCCGACCGCGGGCGTCGGGCATCCCGACCGAGTAGACGCGCTGGGCGCCCCAGACCGCGACCGGCACCACCGGCGCACCGGTCTCGCGGGCCAGGCTCGCGACGCCGCGCATCAGCGAGCGCACGGTGTAGGAGTAGGAGATCCCGGCCTCCGGGAACGCACAGACCGCCTCACCGGCGCGCAGCAGCCCGCGCGCCATGACGTACGCCCCCGCCGGGGCCTGCCGGTCCACCGGGATGTGGCGCATCGCGCTCATCGGCCGAGCCAGGCCGCGCACCTGCCACACGTCGTGGCGGGTCATGAAGCGGACGTAGCGCCCAGACGGGCGCGCGGCCTCCTGCACGAAGACGAAGTCGGGGTACGACACGTGGGTGGCGGCGAGCAGCACCGGCCCGGTGGTGGGCACGTGGTGGACGTCGTGGCCGGTGAGCCTCAGGTCGAGCGCGCGCATGCCGGCCCGTCCGAGGCCGATCGCGACGCGGTAGGTGCGATCGCCGGCCATCAGGCGAAGGGCGGGCGCGCGTCCCGGGCGATCGAGCGGCGCCCGGCCCAGCGCCACACACGGGCGGCGCGGTCCCGGTCGGCGTCGTCGACGAGGTTGCCCATCCAGCGCAGCGCGAGGGTCATCAGCCAGTCCGAGCGCATCCCGGCCGGGCCGAGCGCCGCGACGACCTTGGGCTGGGTGGCGATGCCGGCGAGCCGGCGCGCGATGGAGAACGCCTCGCCGTAGTGCTCCACCAGCGTGCGGCGCCAGGCCTGGCCCAGGCCGGCGCCGCCGGCGGAGTGCTCCGCGACCAGCCCGCCCGGCTCCAGGCCGTAGGCGATGCCCTCGCCGGTGAGCGGGTTCACG
>JAYSEC010000419.1:0-2040 GCA_041914085.1 Nocardioides sp. | reverse complement strand
CGGCCATCGGCACCGAGGTCGTCGCGATGCTCGAGGAGGGCACCTTCCAGGCCCGCTCCGCCGAGATCGGCGTCCTGCTGGAGGAGGGCTTCCGCCCGCTCGTCGGCAACGGCCTGTCCGACGTCCGTGTCCGTGGCGCGTGGGCCGGCATCGACATCGACCCGACCCTCATGTCCGGGCGGCAGATGTCCGAGGCCCTGATGGCGCGCGGCATCCTCGCCAAGGACACGCACGGCTCGACCGTCCGCTTCGCCCCGCCGCTGGTGGCCAGCGACGAGGACGTCGCGGGGCTGGTCCGCGCGGTCACCGAGATCCTCGCCGGCTGACCCGCCCGCCACGTGGCCGCGCGCTTCGACCACCTCGTCGTCGCCGTCGAGGACCTCGACGAGGCGGCGGCGCGCTGGCGCGCGGCCGGCCTCCCCGCCGAGCGCGGGGGAGCGCACCCCGTCGGGACCGAGAACGTGCTCGTCCGCGGCCCGCGACCGGCGTACGTCGAGCTCATCGCGGCGGGCCGTGACGAGTCGAACCCGTGGCTCGACCGTGTCCGCGACGCCCGCGGCCCCATCTCGTGGGCGGTCGCGGTGGACGACGTGGAGGTCGCCCGCACGGCTCTCGTCGCAGCCGGCTTCGACCCGGCGCCCGCGGTCCCGGGCTCGCGGCGCACGCCCGACGGCGACCTGGTGGAGTGGAAGGTCTGCGACGTCGACCACGGCCCGTACGACGACGCGCTGCCGTTCCTGATCGAGTGGACGACGCCGATGCCTCCAGGCCCGCCCGACGGCGCGGTCGTGGAGTGGGTCGGGCTGACGCCCCGCGACCCCGACCGGGTTGCCGACCTGCTGCTCGCGCTGGACTTCGTGCCGAGTGAGCCCTGGCCGCGACGCGTGTTCCACGACGCCAGCGGAGTGCAGGTGACCCTCCTGCCCATCGGGGAGCCGGTCGACGTCGGAGAAGGCGCCGTCGTGTTCGTCGCCGCGGAGCCGACGGTCGCCGTCGACCCACCCGTTTCCGTGTCCTTCGCAGTCCCGCACGGTGACCTGACCGGTCACCTCCTCGACGGGGTCGCGGTCTCGACGCGGTCCGACCGCCGGCGCTTCGCTGCCGCCCGACTCCTGCCCGCTGTCGACGAGGCGTTCGCCCGCCTGCGCGGAGACCTGGCGGACTGGCCGAACCCCCATCCCGGCGGACGGCAGGCGCTGATGGAGGAGTACTCCCGCTGCCTCGACCCGGAGAAGTACCGGCTCCTCGCGGTCCGCGCCGATGCGTGGGTCGCGGCGATCACCGCGGCGGGCCTCGGGACGGCCGAGTCGGTCGACCCGTCGTCCCTCGCGTGGCAGGGCGAGCCGGTCCTCGAGCCCACGCGCGTGGTCGTGGTGCGCGGCCGGCAGGGGACGCAGCCGGTCGTCGTGGGCGTGGCGCCGTCCGAGTCGGCCGAGGAGGCGTTCGTCCAGGTCGGCGTCGGCGAGCCCGTGGAGGTCCTCGAGCGACAGCCGGACTGCGGCTGCGACGCCTGCGACACGGGCTCGGCCGACCTGCTGGAGACCATCGACGACGCCTTCGTGCTCGCCCTGTCGGGCGGTGTCTACGCCGTGCGCGAGGGCGCGCAGGTCGTCAGGCGGCACCTCGACGGCTGGGGGGCCAGCGGCGTGACCGACGCGGAGCGCTGGCTGGACGAGGCGGCGGACGGACGGCGTACGGACGGGGTCGTCGCGGGCCAGCCCTGGCTCAGCTGAGCCGGTCGACGACCTCCGTCAGGCCGGCCGCGCGGGCGGCCTCCAGCGGCGTCATGCCCTCCAGCGGCGAGACCAGGGTGGGTGACGCCCCCCGGTCGAGGAGCAGCAGGGCGACGGTGGTGCGCCCCTCCTCGATCGCGGCGACCACCGCGGTCGACTGGAGCTCGGGGTGCACGAAGTCGACGTCGACGCCCGCGTCGAGGTGGTGCTCGACGAGTGCCACGTCGCCGGCGCAGGCCGCCGCGAAGAAGGCCTTGTAGTCCCCGTGGGACATCAGGCGATGGTGAGACCGCCGTCGACCGGGATC
>JAYSEC010000418.1:0-2064 GCA_041914085.1 Nocardioides sp. | reverse complement strand
TCGAAGGACTTCGAGGAGCGGGTGCTGGAGGACAGCTACCACGTCGCCACCCTCGACAACGACGCCCCGCGCATCTTCGCCGAGTCGGCGGAGTTCATCGACCGGGTCACCCGCGAGCAGCAGGGATAGGCTCGGCAGCGTGCTCTATTGGTTCCTGAAGTGGATCGCCCTCGGGCCCGTGCTGCGACTCGTCTTCCGGCCCAAGGCCTACGGCATCGACCACGTGCCGGAGGAGGGTCCCGCGATCCTGGCGAGCAACCACCTCTCGTACGCCGACTGGCTGTTCATGCCGCTCACCCTGACCCGGCGGGTCACCTTCGTCGCCAAGGCGGAGTACTTCACCACCCCCGGCATCAAGGGCTGGTTCCAGAAGAAGTTCTTCACCGGGGCCGGGCAGGTGCCGATCGACCGCTCGGGGGCCAACGCGGCCGAAGGGGCGATGAAGTCGGCGATGAAGATCCTCGCCGAGGGTGAGCTGTTCGGCATCTACCCCGAGGGCACCCGCTCGCACGACGGCCGGCTCTACCGCGGCAAGACCGGTGTCGCGCGGCTGGCCCTCGAGTCCGGTGCGCCGGTCATCCCGTGCGCCGTCGTCGGCACCGACGTCGTCGCGCCCACCGGCAAGGTCTACGGCACCTGGACGCGCCCCGTCGTGCGCTTCGGCAAGCCGCTGGACTTCTCCCGCTACGCCGGGATGGAGAACGACCGCTACATCCTGCGCTCGATCACCGACGAGATCATGTACGAGATCATGCGCCTCTCCGGCCAGGAGTACGTCGACCTCTACGCCAGCAAGGCCAAGGAGCTCGACAAGGAGGCCAAGGAGGAGGCCAAGGAGGAGGCCCGCGAGAAGGCCCGGCAGGCCGCTGCCGAGCAGGCGGCGCAGGAGAAGGCCGGCGACGGGCCGGAGCAGAAGGCGTCCTGAGCGCCCTGACGCCGGCGTCGCGGACGCCGCGCGCCGACTCGGCGCTCGCCGTGGAGGACCGGCTCCACGCGGCACTGGCCATCGTCCGGGTCGTGGTGACCGTGAACATGGTCGGCCTCAACGCCTACCGCCGCGACAACTTCGAGCACCCCACCGCCGGCCTGGCCATCGTCGTCGCGCTGGCCCTCTGGACGGCGCTCGCCATCTGGCTCTACCAGGACCGCGCACGTCGTACGCCGCTGCTGCTGGTCGCCGACCTCGCGATCACCCTCGCCGCCATGGCTGCGACGCCGTGGGTGAAGTCCGAGGGCTTCAACGCGACCATCCCGGGCTTCTGGGTGATGGGGGCGCTGCTGGCCTGGGCCATCCACTGGCACTGGCGCGGCGGGCTGGCGGCCGCTGCCGCGATCGCCCTCTTCGACGTGGTGCCGCGCACGGAGCTCGACCAGGGCAACTACGGCAACGTGTTCCTGGTGCTGATCGGCGGTCCGATCGTCGGCTACATGTGCGAGTCCCTTCAGCGGATGGCGCGCGAGCGCGACGCGGCCGAGCACGCGGCCGCGGCCGCCGAGGAGCGCACCCGCCTGGCCCGCGCGGTCCACGACGGCGTGCTCCAGGTCCTCGCCATGACGCAGCGGCGGGGCGCAGCCGCGGGCGGTGAGTGGGCCGAGCTCGGCCGGCTGGCGGGGGAGCAGGAGCGCAGCCTGCGGTCGTTGATCCGCCAGCAGGACACCGTCCCCACGGCGGCGGGCGGCCGGGTCGACCTGGCCGGTGCGCTCGAGGCGATGGCGACGGCGCACCCCGTCCGGGTCGAGGTCGCCACGCCCGGCACGGCGGTGCTGGTGGACGCCCACGTCGCGACCGAGACCGTGGCTGCCGTGCGCGCGTGCCTGGACAACGTCCTGGCGCACGTCGGCCCGGGGGCGACCGCATGGGTCCTCGCCCAGGCCGCCCCCGACGCCGTCACCGTGTCCGTCCGCGACGACGGCCCGGGCATCGCGGCGGGCCGGCTGGAGCAGGCCGAGGAGGAGGGCCGCCTCGGCGTCGTCTCCTCGATCCGCGGGCGCATCGAGGAGCTCGGTGGCACGGCGCGCGTCGAGAGCGGGTCGTGGGGCACGGAGTGGGAGCTGGTGGTCCCG
>JAYSEC010000417.1:0-2067 GCA_041914085.1 Nocardioides sp. | reverse complement strand
CCGTTGGGGCTGGCGTAGACGACCCGTCCCGCCGGGTCGAGGCGCACGAAGCCGTCGCCCACGCGGGGCGAGTCGGCGTGGTCGCTGCGCTGCCCCGGGAGCGGGAAGTGACCGTTGGCGATCATCTGGGTGAGCTCGGCGGCGGTCTGGAGGTAGCTGAGCTCGAGCCGGCTGGGCGTGCGGATGCCGAGGAGGTTGGTGTTGCGGGCGATGGTGGCGATCACCCGGCCGGCACGGCGGACGGGGATGACCTCGACCCGCACCGGCACGGCGTCGCGCCACTCGGGATCGCCCTCGCGCACCAGGCGGCCGGAGCCGAACGCCTCGTCCAGCATGCGGCGCCGGCCGGTGGGGATGAAGGTGCCCAGCACGTCGTCCACCAGCGCGGTGGGGCCGGTCGTGGGGCGCATCTGGCCCCCGGCCCAGTAGCCGCGCCCCTCCCGGTCGGGCAGCCACAGCACGAGGTCGGCGAAGGAGAGGTCGGCCAGGATCTGCCAGTCCGCCATGAGCCGCTGGAGCCACGCGACGTCGTCGTCGACGAGGTCGGTGTGGGCTCGCACGAGCTCGTGGAGGGACGGCACCCGGCCAGCCTAGGGCTCGACCGGCACCGCTCCCCCGGCCACCCGTGGACCGGACTAGGGGTGTGTCGGGGATGGCTGGCAGGATGGGTCACATGTCGCTCGGGTACTGGAACCAGGTGCAAGCAGCCGGGTTCGAGGTCCCCTCGGACCGTCCGCTCGACGACCTCACCGCCGAGCTCACGACGATGCTGGGCTCGACCCGGCCCGAGGTGCGCGACGGCACCGCCTACCCCGCGCTGGTGACCTGGATCGACCGTGGGGTCTACGACGACCTGCTGGCCGGCCTCGGCGACGGCATGGTCGCCGGGCTCTCCGTCGGGCTGGGCGAGCAGGGCACCGACACGGTGTTCCGCCGCAGCTTCAGCGCACTGATCCTGGGCGCGTGCCTCGAGCGCGACAACGAGCAGCACCTCCTGCCGGGCGGCAAGATCCTCGAGTGGGGCGACCGCCTGGCCACCTGGTTCCTCACCGAGCGCGACACCCGCGGCTACGTCCTCGACAAGGGCTGGGCGCACGCGATCGCCCACGGCGCCGACGCGCTCGGGGCGCTCGGGGAGTCGCCGCACATCGCCGGCTCCGAGCACGCCGTGCTGCTCGACGTCCTGGCCGAGCGGCTCCTGGAGCAGCCCGCGGACGCCCCGCTCGCCGCGGGTGAGCCCGACCGGATCGCCGCCGCGGTCATGCAGATCCTGCGCCGCAACACCTTGGGCGTCGAGGCGCTCGAGCCGTGGGTCCACCGGATCGCCGCGGCCGGCAATCCCTTCCGCGGGCCCGTCGACCACGACCCCTTCGCCGTCACCTCCGCACCGCAGGCGTTCCTGCGGGCGTTGTTCCTGCACCTGTCGCTCGGGCCCGAGCCGCCTCCGGTGCGGCCCGACCTGCTCCTCGTGGTCATCGAGGCGCTCCGCCTGTCGAACGCGCCCTACCTGTCAGTAGGAACCCGCTAACCTGCGGGCATGAGCGAGATCTCCGGCCACAGCGGCGAGCTGGCCGTCCACGTCGCCCGCGCGCACGGCGTCGAGACGATGTTCACCCTCTCGGGTGCCCACGTCTTCCCGATGTACGACGGGGCAGTCAAGGCCGAGCCGCAGATGCGCCTGCTCGACGTGCGCCACGAGCAGACGGCCGCCTTCGCGGCCGAGGCGACGGGCAAGCTCACCCGCGTGCCCGGCCTGGCCGTGCTCACCGCCGGCCCCGGCGTCACCAACGGCATCAGCGCGATCGCGCAGGCGCAGTTCGCCGGCTCGCCCATGGTGGTGGTCGGCGGCCGCGCGCCGCAGAACCGCTGGGGCAGCGGCTCCCTCCAGGAGCTCGACCAGCCCCCGATCATCGCGCCGGTCGCGAAGTCGGCGCGGACCCTGATGACCGCCGCCGAGGTGGCGCCGGGGATGGACGAGGCGTTCACGCTCGCCCGTTCGAGCCACCGCGGGCCGGTGTTCGTCGACGTACCGATGGACGAGTTCTTCAACTCCTCGACCGGCACCGT
>JAYSEC010000416.1:0-2071 GCA_041914085.1 Nocardioides sp. | reverse complement strand
TGGCCGAGGACGGCGCGGTCCTCGTCTTCACCCAGTACGTCGCCATGGCGCGGCTCCTCGAGCGGCACCTCGCCACCACCGGCGTGCCCCACCAGTTCCTGCACGGCGGCACGCCCGTGCCCCAGCGCGACGCGATGGTGGCGCGCTTCCAAGCCGGCGAGGCGCCGGTGTTCCTCCTCTCGCTGAAGGCCGGCGGCACCGGCCTCAACCTCACCCGCGCCGACCACGTCATCCACTTCGACCGCTGGTGGAACCCCGCCGTCGAGGACCAGGCCACCGACCGCGCCTACCGGATCGGCCAGACCAAGCCCGTGCAGGTGCACCGCTTCATCACCCAGGGGACGATCGAGGAGCGGATCGCCGAGCTGCTCGCCCGCAAGCGCTCCCTCGCCGACTCCGTGCTGGCTCGCGGGGAGACGGCCCTCACCGAGCTCTCCGACGCCGAGCTCCGCGACCTCGTCGAGCTGCGGACCACCGGAGACCGCCGGTGACCGGCACCACCCATCCCCGCCTCCCGCCGCGCCGCGGGGGCGGCGCCGGCACGTGGTGGAGCAAGGCCGTGCTCCGCGCGGTGGAGGAGGCCGCGTTCGGCGACAAGGAGCTGCGCGCCGGGCGGGCCCTCGCCCGGGCCGGTGCCGTCGGCGCGATCACGGTCGAGGACGGCCGCGCCGTGGCGGCGGTGACCGAGGGTCAGGACGCGTTCACCGTCGAGGTGACCGTGCCGGCCCTCGACGCCGGCGACGCCGCCGCGTTCACCGAGCTGGTCGCCGCCGAGTCCGGCCGGATCGGGGCGCTCCTCGCCGGCCAGCTCCCGCACTCGTTCGTCGAGGCGGTCGAGGAGGCGGGCGTCGAGCTGCTGCCGTACGGCGGCGAGCTGGGCGCGGCCTGCACGTGCGACTCCTGGCTCGACCCCTGTCCCCACGCGCTGGCGGTGTGGACCCAGCTCGCGTGGCTGATCCAGGGCGACCCGTTCGTGCTGACCCACCTGCGCGGGCTCTCGCGCGACCGGGTCCTGCGCGAGCTGCACCGGCTGACTGGACCCGGCACACCGGCGGGGTCAGCGCACGGAGCGCCAGACGCCGGGGACGCCGACGACGAACCCGACGAACCCGGCCAGCCCGACGACCTGGCCGTCGCGGAGGACGCCGCGGCCCGGGCCGCGCGGTTGCTCGCGCAGCCGGCCGACTCCTGGTGAGCCGGTCAGGCGGTCAGGCGGTCAGGGCGGGTCAGCGGGCCTCGGTCGTGGAGACCGGGCGCGCGCCGAGCTCCTCGTCGAGGCGGAGCAGGCCGGGGCCGTCGTCGTCGATGAGCTTCACGCGACCGACGATCTCGTTGACGGTCGCCTCCTCCTCGATCTGCTCCTCGAGGAACCAGTTGAGCAGGGGGCGGGAGTCGAGGTCGCCCTCGGACTCGGCGAGGCGGTAGAGGTCGCGGATGGAGGCCGAGACCTTCTCCTCGTGCGCCCGCGCCGCCTCGAAGGCGTCGAGCACCGACCCGACGATGACCACGGGGGCCGGGACCGCGCCGATGCGCGGGTGGTTGTCACGGTCGGCGACGTGGTCGATGAACTTGTTGGCGTGGACGATCTCCTCGTCGGCCTGGTGGCGCAGCCACGCGGCCATGCCGGGCAGGTCCATGATCTCGAGCTCGATCGCCAGCTGGCGGTAGACGAGGGACGCCTGGAACTCGAGGGTGATCTGCGCGTTGAACGCGTTCTCGAGGCTCTCGCTCAGCTTCATGGCCTCACCCTATCGGGGGGATCGGGTGCGCACGGACCGGTGCGAGCCCGCCGACCGTCAGGCGAGACCGAGGGCCCCGTGGGCCATCTCTCGCAGCACGTCGTGCATCTGCGGGTCGGGCAGCCGGCCGCTGTGGGGCGTGGAGTTGAGCAGGCCGAACAGGACGTGGGCCCGCGTGCGGGACGTCTCCGGGCTCAGGCTCGGGTCGTGGAGCCGCAGCTGGGTGGCCCACACGTCGACGTACGAGCGCTGGAGCGCGCGCACGCGCTCCCTGGCTTCGTCGGGCAGGCTGCTCCAGTCGCGGTCCTGCACGACGATGAGCGCGCGGTGCT
>JAYSEC010000415.1:0-2115 GCA_041914085.1 Nocardioides sp. | reverse complement strand
GTTCCTCGACGAGAAGATCCGCTCGCTCGGCACCGCCGCCTGCCCGCCGTACCACCTCGCCGTGGTCATCGGCGGGACGAGCGCGGAGTTCGCCCTCAAGACCGCGAAGTACGCCTCGGCCCACTACCTCGACGACCTGCCGACCGAGGGCTCGATGAGCGCCCACGGCATCCGCGACGTCGAGCTGGAGGAGAAGGTCTTCGAGCTGACCCAGTCGTTCGGCATCGGCGCGCAGTTCGGCGGCAAGTACTTCTGCCACGACGTCCGCGTCGTCCGGCTCCCCCGGCACGGTGCGTCGTGCCCGGTCGCGATCGCGGTGTCCTGCTCGGCCGACCGGCAGGCGCTGGGCAAGATCACGCCGGAGGGCGTGTTCCTCGAGCAGCTCGAGACCGACCCCGCGCAGTACATGCCCGACGCAGGCATGGCCCACGACATCGAGGGCGGCGCGGTCGTGCCGATCGACCTCAACCAGCCGATGCCCGACATCCTCGCCGAGCTGTCGAAGCACCCGGTCAAGACGCGGCTCTCGCTGACCGGCCCGCTCGTCGTGGCCCGCGACATCGCGCACGCCAAGATCAAGGAGCGCCTCGACGCGGGCGAGGAGATGCCCGACTACCTCCGCAACCACCCGGTCTACTACGCCGGCCCCGCCAAGACGCCCGAGGGCATGCCGTCCGGCTCGTTCGGGCCGACCACCGCCGGTCGGATGGACTCCTACGTCGAGCAGTTCCAGGCCGCAGGCGGCTCCATGGTCATGCTCGCGAAGGGCAACCGCTCCAAGCAGGTCACCGAGGCGTGCCACGCCCACGGCGGCTTCTACCTCGGCTCGATCGGCGGCCCGGCCGCCCGCCTCGCCCAGGACTGCATCAAGTCGGTCGAGGTCGTGGAGTACGAGGAGCTCGGCATGGAGGCGGTCTGGAAGATCGAGGTCGAGGACTTCCCCGCCTTCATCGTCGTCGACGACAAGGGCAACGACTTCTTCACCGACCCCGCGGGTGCCGTCACCGTCCCGCTCTCCGGCATCCGGGTCCGCTCGGCCCAGTAGGCCGGGCCGGACGTACGCCGCCTCAGCCGCGCAGGCGCGCCGCGAGGTCGCGGGCCGCGGCCCCAGCGGCGTGCCCCAGCGGCTCCGCGCCCTCGACCCGCTCCTGGTGGGCGCCGCCGACCAGCACCAGCCCGCGCGGGGCGAGCGCCGCGACGACCTCGCGCACGGCCGGGAGGTCCTCGATCGTGGGCACCCCGATGACCACGGCGTCCGGGTCGAGCGTGCGGACCGTCTCGATCCACGCCTCCAGCGGCATGTCGCTGCCCAGGTAGGTGACCCCCACCCCCTGGCTGCGCAGCACGGCCGCGAAGGCGAGGACGCCGAGCTCGTGGCGCGAGCCGCGCGCCAGCCCGACCGCGACCCGCGGGGCGTCGGGACCGGCCGCCGAGAGCTGCTGGAAGGCGTACGCCAGCCGCCGGTGCACCGCGGCGCTGATGAAGTGCTCGCCCGCGATGCTCACCTGCCCGCGCTGCCAGGCCTCGCCGAGCCGGACCAGCGACGGCATGAGCCAGTCGTCCACCACGGCGTCGAGGTCGGAGCGCGCGAACGCCTCGTCGAGCACCTCCTCCACACGCTCGAGGTCGAACTGCTCGGCGCACCGGGCCAGCTCGTCGAGCGGGGCGGGTGCTTCGTCGTCGCTCGTGGTGGGGGCAACCGGGGCCTGGAGCACGCGGCGGGCCGCCTCCTTGGGCGACCAGCCGGAGTCGACGAGGTCGCGCATGACGCTGAGCCGGCGCACGGACTCGTCGTCGTACAGGCGGTAGTTGCCCTCGGTCCGCACCGGGGTCACCACGCCATAGCGCTGCTCCCACTTGCGGAGGGTCTCCCGGGGGACGCCGGTGAGCTGGGCGGTGCGGCCGACGGTGTACACGTCACCGAGGATAGCGGACTTTGGACAAACCTTGGACAAGGTCGTACGCTGCGTTTGTCCACCAACAGTGGACAAACTGTGGACAAGCCGCAGGACGAGGCCGAGGAGTGCCCCATGACGACGATCGACCTGGACATCGAGCACGTCGAGGCCCGCCTGCAGCGCCGCCTGCGCCTGGCCGGGGTGGCCACGCTCCTGG
>JAYSEC010000414.1:0-2116 GCA_041914085.1 Nocardioides sp. | reverse complement strand
AGGACGGTGTCGCCGTGCAGGGTCAGCAGGCCGTAGCCGGAGGCAGCAGTCACCCGGCAAGCCTACGGACGTGGCCCACCCGGCGGGTGGAGGGGCTACTGGCCGGTGCGCCCGTCGATGCACTCCCGCACCAGGTCGGCGTGGCCGCAGTGGCGGGCGTACTCCTCGATCATGTGGACGACGATGTCGCGCACCTCGCTCGGCTCGCCGTGCACGTCGACGACGGCGTCGAGCTCGGTCCGGTCGAGGACCGCCCGGGCGTAGGCGATCTCGTCCTGCCACAGCGCGTGGGACTCGCGGACCAGGTCGTCGTCGACGTCGGGGAACGTGAAGCCGGCGTCCTCGTCGTCCCCGCCGAACAGCCGCGGCAGGTCCATCCGGCCCTCGATGACGCGACGGAACCAGCTCTGCTCGACGCGCGCCATGTGGCGCACCAGCCCCAGCAGGGAGATGTTCGACGGCGGCACGGCCTTCGTCGCCAGCTGCTCGGCCGTCAGCCCGTCGCACTTCAGCGCGAGCGTCTGCCGGTAGTGCTCGAGGTAGCCCACCAGGCAGGCGCGCTCACCGAACGCAGGCTCCGCCTGCATCCGTGGGTCCTGGTCGGTGGGGAGCCACATGCCGTCGTACCCGGGGTTCGCCATGGGTCAAGCCAACCGCACGCCGGCGTGGTGCGCGAGCACATCACCTGCGGCCGCGTCAGTCCTCCGGCTCGAACACCTCGTCCACCGGGACCGCGAACAGCCGGCTGATGCGGAAGGCCAGGGACAGCCGTGGGTCGAAGTGACCCTTCTCGATCGAGATGACGGTCTGGCGCGTCACGCCCAGGGCGTCCGCGCACTCGGCCTGCGAGAGCCCGGCACGCTCCCGGAGGTCGCGAAGGCGGTTCTCCATCAGCCTTCTCGACGCTGGAGGATCGCGTAGCGGGCGGCGGCGTCCAGCATGGCGACCACCAGCAACGCCACCGTCGGGACCGCGTCGAGCCCGAGCACCGCGGATGCGGTGGTCGCGACACCCAGGACGAGCAGGAGGTCGAGGAACGCCCCGCTGGTCGCCTCGGTGATCCACTGCATCTCGACGGACTCGTCGGCGTGTGCCGGCCGGTCGTCCTCCGAGCGCAGCAAGGTGACCAGCCCGACCCAGCACGGCAGGGACATCACGCCGAAGGTGACGAAGCGCAGGGAGTCCAGGCCGCCTGTCTGGGCCCACGCGGCCACGATCCCCGTGAGGGCCGCGAGCGTCACCCCGACCGCGGCGGCGACGAGCCAGTTCGTGCGGATCTCGGTCATGGGTCCCCCTGGTGATGTAAGAGTTCTTTGACAGGATGGTGGCGGGGCGATGTCGCGATGTCAAGTTTCTTTGACATGCGTAGCCTGCCGTCCATGGCATCCGGCGAACTCCTCGTGCTGTCGAGCTTCTGCTCCCAAACGGGCCTCCGGACGACGTCTCGTCACTGGACTACCCCGCGGGGGCGCAGGAGAGCCGCCCGGCGCAGGCCGCCCGCCACGCCCGCGAACTGATTGGCGCGCGCCCGAGCGGGCGCCGTACGATCGGGGCAGGCGCTTGAGCCGTCATCAGCGGCGAGCCTCGGGAAGAACAGGTGCGGCGAGCCGGCCGCCACCCCAGTAGAACCCGACGGGTACGGCCCGACACAGCCGCAACGAAGCGGTCCGTCCGAGCAGGACGGGCAAGCGAGGTGGTACCGCGGCAGACGTCGTCCTCGTGTCACACCGACCGAGACGTACGACGCACCGCGAGGAGCACCCCAGATGGCCTACCCCAAGGTCTCGCACACCGGCGCCACGACCGTGGCCAGCAGCCCGCGCTTCCCCGACATCGAGGAGGCGGTGCTGGCGTACTGGGAGTCCGACGACACGTTCCGCGCGAGCGTCGAGCAGCGTGACGCCGGCGACGACGGGGGCAACGAGTTCGTCTTCTACGACGGCCCGCCGTTCGCCAACGGCCTGCCGCACTACGGCCACCTGCTCACCGGCTACGTCAAGGACCTCATCCCGCGCTACCGCACCATGCGCGGCCAGCGGGTCGAGCGCCGCTTCGGCTGGGACACCCACGGCCTGCCCGCCGAGCTCGAGGCGATGCGCCTCAACGGCATCAAGAC
>JAYSEC010000413.1:0-2153 GCA_041914085.1 Nocardioides sp. | reverse complement strand
GTGACCTCCACCGCCGCCCCCCGCAGGACCGCGTAGTGGCGCGCGAGTCCTTCGCGATCGGCAACGTCCGGATCCGGGCGGGGTCGCTGCGGGCGCTCGAGCTCCCGATCACCCGCCTGGTCACCGGCTCCGACGTGACCCTGCCCGTCCGGGTCGTCCACGGTCGCGAGGACGGACCGACCGTGTGGGTCGACGCCGCCATCCACGGCGACGAGGTCGTCGGCGTCGAGGTGATCCGCCAGGTGATGTCGGGCCTGGACCCGAAGTCGTTCCGCGGCACGCTCGTCGCCGTCCCGATCGTCAACGTGCTCGGCTTCATGAACGGCGACCGCTACCTCCCCGACCGCCGCGACCTCAACCGGTCGTTCCCCGGGTCGGCGCGCGGGTCGCTCGCCAGCCGGATCGCGCACCTGTTCATGCGCGAGATCGTCGCCGGCTGCGACGTCGGCATCGACCTCCACACCGGCTCCGACCGCCGCAGCAACCTGCCCCAGGTGCGGGCCGACCTCGACGACGAACGCACCCGCGAGCTCGCCGCCGCCTTCGGCGCGCCGGTGATGCTGCACGCGAAGATCCGCGACGGCTCGCTGCGCCACGCCGCCCGCGAGCAGGGCGCGAAGGTGCTGCTCTACGAGGCCGGCGAGCCGCTGCGCTTCGACGACTACGCCGTCGAGGCCGGGGTCGTCGGCGTACGCCGCGTCCTGGCGGCCCTCGGCATGACCGACCCCGTCGACGAGCCACCGGTCGAGCCCAGCCTCGAGTGCCGCTCCAGCGGCTGGGTGCGCGCGCGCCGGACCGGGATCCTGCACCTCGACGCCCACCTCGGCCAGAAGGTCAGCGACGGCGAGCGCCTCGGCACCCTCTTCGACTCCTTCGGCAAGACCCTGCGGGCGGTCTACGCCAACCGCGACGGCATCGTGATCGGCCGGACCGAGGCGCCCCTCGTGAACTCCGGCGACGCGGTCGTGCACATCGCCAACTAGCGTTCCCCGCATGTTCGACGTCAGCGCCTTCCGCGCCGGGTTCCCCTCCCTCGCGTCCGGCATCGCCCACTTCGACAACCCCGGCGGCACCCAGACGCCGGCCGTCGTCGGCGAGGCGATCGCCCGCACCCTCACCGGCCCGCTCTCCCAGCGGGGGTCCGCCACGACCAGCCAGCGCAACGCCGAGGAGGCGGTCGCCGGCTTCCGCTCCGCCGTGGCCGACCTGATGGGCGGGGTGCCCGGCGGCGTGGTCCACGGCCGCAGCGCGACCGCGCTGACGTACGACGTCTCGCGCACCCTCGCGCGGGCCTGGTCGCCGGGCGACGAGGTGGTGGTCTGCGAGCTGGACCACGACTCCAACGTCCGTCCGTGGATCCAGGCCGCCGAGCGCGCCGGCGTGACCGTGCGGTGGCTCCGGCTCGTGCCGGCGACCGGCGAGCTCGACCTGTCCTCCCTCGACGTCATCACCGAGCGCACGCGGCTGGTGGCCCTGACGGCGGCGTCCAACCTGCTCGGCACCCGGCCGCCCGTCGCGACGGTCGCGGAGCGTGCGCACCAGGTCGGTGCGCTCGTGCACGTCGACGCGGTGCACCACGCCGCCCACGCAGCCCCCGACGTCGCGGCCCTGGGCGCCGACCTCGTGGTGTGCTCGCCCTACAAGTTCTTCGGACCGCACTGCGGTGCGCTCGTCGCCGACCCCGCGCTCCTCGAGACGCTGCGCCCCGACAAGCTCCTGCCGTCGTCGGACGCCGTCCCCGAGCGCTTCGAGCTCGGCACGCTCCCCTACGAGCTGCTCGCCGGGGTGACGGCCGCGGTCGACCTGATCGCCTCGCTCGGCACCGGCGGCTCCCGCCGCGAGCGGCTCGTCTCGGCGGCCGCGTCGATCGCCGACCACGAGCTCCGGCTGCGGGTCCGGATCGAGGAGGGGCTCGCCGCCCTCGGCGACCGGCTCACCCTCCACTCGCGCGCGGCCGACCGCACCTCGACGCTGTTCGTCACCCTCCGCGACCGCGAGCCGGCCGACGTCCACGAGGAGCTCGCGAAGCAGGACGTGCTCGTCCCGGCCGGCACGTTCTACGCGCACGAGACCTTCCGTGCCCTCGGGCTGCCGGTCGACTCGGGCCTGCGGATCGGCCTCGCGGCCTACAACGACGACGCGGACGTGGACCG
>JAYSEC010000412.1:0-2163 GCA_041914085.1 Nocardioides sp. | reverse complement strand
CCGCGAGGAGCAGCTGGCCGCCGAGCTCGAGGACTGGTCGATCACCGCCCACCGCATCGCCAGCATGGCGGTGCGCCGCGACCGCCCCACGTGGCTGATCGTCGCGGTGACCAAGGCCGACCTCTTCGCCGACGACGTCGAGGCGGCGGTCGACTACTACTCCCCCGGCAGCGGCTCGCCCTTCGGCGACAAGCTCGACGAGCTCCGCGCGCTCGCCGGCGGCGCGAAGCTGTCGATCGACGTGCTCCCGGTGTGCGCGCAGGGCGGCGACAAGAAGTCGTCCGACCCGGCCCGACTGACCGAAAAGGCGTGCAACGACCTCCTCGGCCGCCTCGAGCTGCGGATGGCCCAGCTGAGCGGGCACGTCTGACGTGCGGCCCGGCCGTCTCGCGCTCGTCCTCACCACCTCGGCGTACGTCGTCGTGCTGGTGTGGTCGGCCCTCGTCCTGCCGGATCGGGTGCCGGCTCACTTCGACGCCGGCGGACAGGCGGACGACTGGGCCTCCCGGACCGCGACGATCGTGTTCTGGGTCGTCATGGGCCTGGTCGTGCTCGTGGCCATGCCGGCGCTGACCCGGCTGGCGGTGTCGGGCGACGGGACGTGGGTCAACATGCCCCGGCGCTCGAAGGAGTACTGGTTCGCACCCGAGCGACGGGCCGAGTTCCGGGTCCGCTTCGGCGACGACCTCGAGGGCTTCGCCGCGCTCACCGGCGTGCTGATGACCGGGGCCCTCGTGCTGACGACCTGGGTCGCGACCACGGGTCGCGACGGTGCACCGTGGTGGGCGTTCGCGGTGCCCACGGCGGCGTACGTCGTCGCGACGGTCGTCTGGACGGTGCGGCTGCTGCGGGCCTACCGACCCCCCGACCCACCCTGAGGGAGGGGTCGGTCCAGACCGGTGCCTCGGGGTGTTCACAGTTTCACCACGTCGCGTTTCGCCGAGCCCCCACCGGGGCAGAAGGTCGCCATGAGGCCGATCGCGATCAACCAGCGGGCGCTGCGGACCGCCAAGGAAGAGCTGGACTCCGCACGCGAGGCGTTGAAGGACGCGCTCGGTGACATCGACCACCCCGCCGACGACTTCCCCTGGCGCGACCTGATGGTCGAGGGCGTGCGCAGCCTGGTCGAGGACGCCGAGCAGGTGGCGAAGAAGTGCCGCACCCTCGCCGGCGCCATCGACGACTCGATCATCGACTTCGACGAGCTCGACCTCATGGTCGGCGAGGCCGCCCGGGTGGCCGCGAAGCTCGACCAGGTGACGCCATGACGAGGGTCGCCGTCGACCGGATCGAGACCCAGCAGGACGGGCTGCAGTTCGGTGACCCGATCGGTTGCGGCTACCACTGGCTCGAGCCCGACAAGGTCGACTCCTACGGCGACTCCGTCCGCCGGCTCGCCGCCAAGGTCGAGCTCGCCGTCGACGGGTTCGAGCGCACCGCCACGCTGTCGGAGGAGGTGTTCTCCGGCGAGGCCGCCGACACGCTCCGTGACCGGGCCGGCCGCCGCCACGAGGAGTCGGCGACGGTCCGCGACAACCTGCGTGGCCTGGGCCGCGCGATCAACGCCTACTCCGACGTGCTGCGTCGCCACCGCGAGGGCCTCGAGCAGCTGCGTGCCTTCGCCGCCAGCAAGGGCCTCGAGGTCCGCGGCAACCGGATCTGGCCGCCCGTCGAGACCCTGCCGGGCGACGCCACCCAGAAGCAGGCCGACGCCTGGGAGGCCGACTGGAAGGCCTACCAGGAGTGCTTCGAGATCAAGATCGAGCTGCGCGACGCCCGCCGCGCCAGCACCCGCGACCTGGTGAGGGCGCTGGCCGAGTACGCCGGCGTCCACCCCGACAAGGACAAGGCGAAGCTCGTCGCGGCCAACGCCCACCAGGTGTCGTTCGGCGAGCTGCGCCGCGAGGCGGCCGAGGAGGCGATGGAGGCGGTCCAGGCCAACGACCGCGCCGAGGCCGCCCAGCGCACCGTCGACCAGCTCAAGCGTCGCGAGCAGAACGCCCTCGACCAGCTCGAGAAGATGGTCCTCGAGGAGCGCCCGCCGGAGGAGATCCAGGCGCAGGCCACCAAGGTGCAGACCCTGCACCGCGAGCTGGCCGAGGCCCGGGTCGAGGCCCACGACGCCGAGCAGGTCGCCGACCGCGAGCAGGCGCAGGCCAACCG
>JAYSEC010000411.1:0-2171 GCA_041914085.1 Nocardioides sp. | reverse complement strand
CGCTCACCCCAGTCGCCCGCCGCTCCGTCCCCGACGAGGTCTACGACCAGCTGATCGAGGAGCTCGTCGACGGCGGGCTCGCGCCGGGGGAGTCACTCCCGAGCGAGCGCCGGCTCGCCGAGGTGCTGGGGGTCTCGCGGCCAGCGGTGCGCGAGGCGATGCAGCGGCTCGCCCACGCCGGGTACGTCGACGTACGCCAGGGCGACGCGACCACGGTGCGCGACTTCCGCCGGCTCGGTGGGCTCGACCTGCTGCCCCGCCTGCTGGTCGCCAACGGCGGGCTCGACCTCGCCGTCGCCCGCAGCATCCTGGAGGCTCGCGCCCACGTCGGACCGAAGATCGCCGAGCTGGCCGCCGGACGCGGCGGTCCCGCGGTGGCGGAGGTCCTCGAGGACACCGTCGACCGGCTTCGCCAGGACACCGACCCCGTGGCTCGCCAGCACGTCGCGCTCGAGTTCTGGGAGCACCTCGTCGACGCGGCCGACTCGATCACCTTCCGGCTGATGTTCAACGGCATGCGCGCGGCCTACCTCCCGCTGGTGGAGGCGCTCGCACCGCTGATGGCGGCCGAGGTCGACCGGGTCGACGCCTACGCTGCGCTCACCCGTGCCGTCACCGCCGGCGACCCCGAGCAGGCGCGCGCCAGCGCCGCCGACCTGCTCGGCACCGCGACCGCCAGCCTGCTCGACGCCATCGACCGGGTCCGGGAGGACGCATGAGCACCGCGGACGACGGCGCCGACGTCGAGGCCGTGGCGCGCAGGCGCCTGGCCCGGGCCGAGCGCGCGCTCTCCCGCAGGCCGAGGGTCACCCTCGCCGCGACCGCGCGCGCCTTCTGGCGCTACCCCTCCCCGTGGATGATCACCGGCTTCCTCCTCGCCGCCGTGGCCGCCCGCGTGGTGGTCGGCGACTGGTCGTGGTCCGACCTGCTGGCCCCGGCGGTGTTCGTCGCCCTGTTCCCGCTGGTCGAGTGGGTGATCCACGTGTTCATCCTGCACTGGCGCCCGCGCCGCGTCGGTGGCGTCGAGGTGGACACGCTGCTCGCCCGCGACCACCGCCGGCACCACGCCGACCCGCGCGACGTACCCCTCGTGTTCATCCCGTGGCGGGCGCTGGTGTGGGTGATCCTCGTCGCGGGCACGGCCGTGCCGCTCGGCGTCGGCGCGCTGCTCGGCGCCGACCTGCCGGGACGGCTGTCCTTCGTGGTCACCCTGGCCGTCGTGCTCCTCACCTACGAGTGGACCCACTACGTCATCCACTCCGACCACGTGCCCCGCACCCGGCTCTACAAGGCGATCTGGCGCAACCACCGGCTGCACCACTACAAGAACGAGCACTACTGGTTCTCGGTGACCACCTCCGGCACCAGCGACCGGCTCCTCGGCACCTACCCGGACCCGGCCACCGTCGAGACCAGCCCGACGGCCAAGGACCTGCACGGGGTCAGCGCACGACCTTGATGTTGAAGACCCCCGTGCCGAGCGCACCCATGGTGCGCAGCCAGAGCGGGAGGTACATCTCCACCCCGCGTGCGGTCTCGATCCCGCCCAGGTCGACGACGTCGCGGTGGCCGAGGTCGGCCAGCAGAGCAGTGACGATCGCCTTCGCGTCGGCGTCCTCGCCGGACACGAAGACCGTGGTCGTCTCGCCCAGCTGCCCGGGGTCGACCATCAACGAGGCGGTCATGGTGTTGAGCGACTTCACCACCCGGGCGTCGGGGAAGGCGCGCTGCACCTGCTCGCCCAGCGAGTCGGTGTCCTTGACGAACAGGGTCGGCGGGAAGCCGCCCGAGAAGTCGAGCGGGTTCGTCACGTCGAGCACGACCGTCCCGGCGAGGTGCTCCTCGCCCGCGGCAGTCAGCATGTCGAGCGCCGCGGACCCGTTGCCCGCGAGCACGACCAGGTCGGTGCCCTCAGCCGCGTCGGCGTACGTCGTCAGCGTGACGTCGCCGTGGTCGGCGTGCCACGCGGCGAACGGCGGGTTGCCCATGCCGTCGGGCTCGGTGCGGGCCAGCGTGGCCCCCGGGTCACGGGTGCCCACCGCCACCGTGTGGCCGGCTCGGACGAGCCCGCCCGCGAGCGTCCGGCCGACGGTGCCGGTACCGAGCACGGCGATGTCCATGGGTGCCTCCTCCGGGTGCGCGCGTCGGGCAGGACCATCGTGCACCCCGAC
>JAYSEC010000410.1:0-2185 GCA_041914085.1 Nocardioides sp. | reverse complement strand
CTCGCGGAGCGACCCGGTGCGGGATGGGCTCGCGGAGCGACCCGGTGCGGGATCCGTGACCGGGTCGGACTCATCGCGGCACATCCGAAGCATTCCGTGCCGCCGCTGATCCGCTGTGCGACGATCCCGACATGGCAGAGGCGCCCGCGCTCCCGGGTGTGCAAAAGGCAGGCGCGCTTGGAATTCGCTTCCTACCTGCCTCGGGACGGCTACATCAGCGAGTTCACCGTCACGGTCGCATACTGCACGACGTCATCCAGCACTGCGGTCACGCCGACATCCTGCACGAACAAGTCCTCGCCTCGCGGTGAAGCGACCTGCCGGGACTAGTCGCCCGCGCAGGCGATCACCCGGCCGCACGCGTCAACCGCCCGGCGCGGCAAGGTCCGGGGCTCCGGGACGCGGATGAGGGAACTACATCGCGGTGGCGGACAGTTACGGGTGTGAGCACCGAGGAGCGCGAGCTGAGACGACGGCTGCGGGGCGGCGATCAGGCCGCCTTCGACGCCGTCTACGCCGAGCACGTCAACAGCGTCTTCACCCTGGCGCACCGGTTGACCGCGAACTGGGCCACCGCGGAGGACGTGACCTCCGAGACGTTCCTGACCCTCTGGCGCAACCGCGACGGGCTCGCTGACGACGACCGACCGCTCCGGGCCTGGCTGCTAGCGATCACCACGCGCCAAGCCCTCAACGCCACGCGCAGCCGTCGGCGACTCTCCGCCTTCTTGGCACGAGCGCCAGAGGTCCTCACCGTCCCGGACTTCGCCGACAGCACCGCACAGCGCCTCGACGACGCGCACACCCTGGCCCGGACCGCACGCGCGCTGCGGTTGCTGACCCGCACGGAGACCGAGGTGCTCGCCCTGTGCGTGTGGTCGGGACTGAGCTACGCCGAGGCCGCCGAGACCCTGGGCGTCCCCGTCGGGACGGTCCGGTCGCGGCTGTCCCGGGCACGCGCCCGTCTCCGTGCGATCACCGACGACCCGGTCGACGACGCAGAGACCGGCATCGCGACTCGCATCCCGACCCCAATCCCGACCGTCCGAGGAGGACGACTATGACCGCTGACGACTCCACACGCGACCTGCTCGAGCTGCGTCGCGAGCTCCCGGCTCCGACGGAGATCGCGATGTCTCCTGATCACCGTGCCCGACTGGCTCGTCGAGTGCACACCGCCATCGACGACCACGATCGCGGCGCTCGCCGTACCGGCCGGGTCGCGGCGCCTGCACTCCTGGTCGCCTGCTCGACCATCCTCGCGCTCCTCACGTGGGGCGCCATCGACGGCATCGCCACCGATCCTCGCTCCCCCTCGCCGCGCGAGCGTGCGGTCGCCGCGGCCCCGGCCGCAACCCTGGTGCTGGAGAGTGCAGCCACGGCCGCGCTGGCAGCGCCCGACCTAGTCGTGGGCGAGGACCAGTTCGTGTACGCCAGGAGCGCGGTGCTCTCCAACGACGGGCCGCTCGGCGGTCCGGTGCGGCTCGGGGAGGTGCACGAGCGCGAGGTCTGGTTCGGGCAGGATCCCGGATCCTACGGGTGGGACGACGACGTGATCCGCGAGCTCGGCCAGGACTGGCCGATCGACTACAGCGGCCCCGCCGCGGCTGGCGTCGGCCGGCCGACGTACGCCTGGTTGGCTTCCCTGCCCACCGACCCCGACGCGCTCCTCGACGTCCTGTACGCCGAGGCACGGACCGTAGAGCGCCAGGAGCCCGAGCAGGCGGTCTTCGAGCTCATCGGCAACCTCGTCAACGAGCAGGCGGTGCCGCCGAGGACCGCGGCGGCCTTCTACCGCGCCACCACCCTGATCCCGGGCGTCGAGGTGGAGCGCGACGCCACGGACGCTCTCGGCCGCCAGGGCATCGGCGTCAGCCGCGCCGACAACGCGTTCCGGACCCGGACCACCTGGGTGTTCGACCCCGACACCTACGAGCTTATGGGCATGCGCAGTTGGTTCACCCACACCGACGGCTCCCCCGACACCCTGTTCGGTGCCACGGCGATCTTGGAGCGTGGCGTCGTCGACGAAGCCGGCACCGTCCCTGCACGCCCCGCCTAAGGCCCTCAGCACGTAGGCGGGCATTTCCATGCCCGACGAGCGCTCACGTGCGCGAGGAGGGATCCCAACGCGGAGCGCGACCAGTGCGGGATCGTCTCCGCGGACCGTGACCACTACGGGATC
>JAYSEC010000409.1:0-2223 GCA_041914085.1 Nocardioides sp. | reverse complement strand
TCTGACACGCCCCGCGCGGCCGCCGAGTCCGGCACCGAGCGGTGGAAGCGGGCCATCAGCGCGTCGCTCAGCCGCGGCGCGACGACGTTGACCACCGCGCCGACACGGCCCGGCACGGTGTCCCACGTGACCGGTCGGTCCTCCAGCGCGCGCACCACCTTCGCCGCGGCCTGCTCGGCGCTCATGCTCGCCCGGTTGTCGTAGGCGTCGGTCGGCACGACCATCGCGGTGGCGACCAGCGAGAACCGCATGTTGGTGAACGTCACCCCGTCGGCGTACGTCTCCCGGCCGGCGATGCGCGACCACGTGTCGAGCGCCGTCTTGGAGGCGATGTAGGCGGCGAACTTCGGTGCCTTCATCTGCACGCCCCACGTGACGATGTTGACGACGTGCCCGAAGCGCTGGGCACGCATCGCGGGCAGGAGCCCCATGGTGAGCCGCACCGGTCCGAAGTAGTTGATCGCCATCGTGCGCTCGAAGTCGTGGAACCGGTCGTGGGACAGCTCCAGCGAGCGGCGGATGGAGCGGCCGGCGTTGTTGACGAGGTAGTCCACCGTCCCGACCTCGGCGAGCACCCGCGCCACCAGGGCGTCGATCGCGTCGAGGTCGGTGAGGTCGACGACGTACGTCGACGCGCGGCCGCCCGCCGCCTCGATCGCCGCCCGGACCCGCTCGAGCTCGTCCGCCCGCCGCGCCACCAGCAGCACGTGGGCGCCGCGCGCGGCGGCGAGGACCGAGGTCGCCTCACCGATGCCCGAGCTCGCGCCGGTGACCAGCACCGTCCGGCCGGCCAGCGGACTGGCCGCGTCGCGCGCGACCAGCCTCCGCAGCCGGGCACGGGGCGTGACCCACAGCAGCCCCATCACGACCTCACCGGGACGCCATCAGGACAGCAGGCCCCGCACCACCCGCAGCCCGACCGAGAGGCGGGCCAGCTCGGCGGTCTCCTCGCGGCAGATCTCCTCGAGGGTCGCGGCCGAGCGGCCCACGAGCTCCTCGTCGGACTCCTCCCACTGGGCGACGCGGACCGGCGCGGGGTCGTCGGCGCTGGTCGTCTCCAGCACCTGCGCGGTGAGCTGCTGGTGCACGCCGTAGAGGTCGTCGCGCACCGCGGCGCGGGCCATGGTCTGCCACCGGTCGTCGCGCGGCAGCGCGAAGATCCGCTCGACCAGGGCCGGCAGCCCGAGCCGCTCCCCCAGCGCGAAGTGCACGCGGGCCACCTCGACCGGGTCGAGCCCGAGCCGGTCGGCGGTCTCGACGATGCCGAGCAGCGCGTAGGCAGGCGCCAGCACCGCGACCCGTGAGGCCAGGTCGTCGGAGACGCCCTGCTGGGTCAGCCGCTTCGCGCGGGCGACGTAGTCGTCGAGCTCGCGCCCGCTCATGATGTCGGGCAGCTCGGCCATCACGGCCTGCACCCGCGCGCGGAAGAAGTCGACGGTGGCGACGGAGTCCAGCGGGGGCCGCCGGTTGGTGACCAGCCAGCGGGAGGCCCGCTCGACCAGGGTGCGCATCTCGATCCGCATCCGCGTCTGGCGGTCGGCCGGCACTTGGTTGTCGAGGGTGGCGATCTCCTGGCGCAGCTGCAGCGACCCGAAGATCTCGCGCGCGACGAAGTTGGCGCGGGTGAGGTCGGCGGGGCTGGCCCCGGTCTCCCCCGCCAGGCGCGGCCAGAAGGTCATGCCCGCACCGTTGACGAGGTCGTTGACGACCTGCGTCACGATGATCTCCCGGCGCAGCGGGTGCTCCTCCATGGCCGCCTCGAGCTCGGGCTTCATCCGGCTCGGGAAGTAGGCCAGCAGGTCCTCGCGGAGGTACGGGTCGTCGGGCAGGTCGGACTCGATCAGCTCGTCGGCCAGCACGATCTTCGTCCACGCGAGCAGGACGGAGAGCTCGGGAGCGGACAGCGCCTGCTTGCGGTCGAGCCGACGGCGCACCTGCCGCGTGGACGGCAGCCCCTCGAGCTCGCGGTTCAGCACACCGCGCTTCTCCAGCGCGCGCATCCAGTCCTCGTGCACGTGCAGCAGCGACGGGGCGTGCGCCTCGGCGTTGGCCAGTGCGAGGTTCTGCTCGTAGTTGTCGCGCAGCACCAGCGAGGCCACCTCGTCGGTCATCTCGGCGAGCAGCTCGTTGCGGGCCGGCTCGTCCATCGCACCGGAGCGGACGACCTCGTCGAGCAGGATCTTGATGTTGACCTCGTGGTCGGAGGTGTCGACGCCGGCGGAG
>JAYSEC010000408.1:0-2228 GCA_041914085.1 Nocardioides sp. | reverse complement strand
GGGAGGAGGCCGATCGAGCAGTGCTCCGCGGCGTGGGCCGCGCCCGGGACGTCGAGCGTGGCGAGCCCCGCCTCGGCGACCACGTCGTCGGGCACCGTCCACCACACCGCCGTGGTCCGGAGGGTCCGCTCCGGCAGGTCGAGCGGCTCCTCGGCGAGCACCTCGCCGCCGGGCTGGCGCCGCTTGAGGAAGGAGACCACCTGGTGGGAGACGTCGACCTCGCCGAGGGCGAGCTCGCACCCGCCCCACGACCGGCGCTCGTGCGTCTGCACGATGCTGATGTCGGTGACCTCGCGTGCCGTGGTCGAGTACGACGGGTCGTCGCGGCGCATCGTGGCGACGGAGTGCTCGAGGTCGAGCTCCTCGACCAGCCAGGTCTCGCCCTGGTGGACGTAGACCGCGCCGGGGTGCGCCTGGTTGTGGGCGCCGCCCGCGTCGACCGTCCCGACGACCCGACCGGTGTCCGCCTCGACCAGCTGCACGGGCGAGCCGCCCGCGGAGCGGATGTCGGCCAGGTCCGCGGCCCGGCCGCGGTCGGTCCAGAACCAGCCGCGCGGGCGCCGCCGCAGCAGCCCGAGCTCGACGAGCCGGTCGACGACCTCGCGGGCCGTCGGCCCGAACAGAGGCAGGTCGGCCTCGGTGAGCGGTGACTCCTGCGCAGCCGCGGCCAGGTGCGGCCCCATCACGTGCGGGTTCGACGGGTCGAAGACCGACGCCTCCACCGGCGCCCCGATGAGCATCTCCGGGTGGGTGACCAGGTAGGTGTCGAGCGGGTCGTCCTTGGCGACCAGGATGCCGAGCGCGTCGTGCGCGCCCCGCCCCGCCCGCCCGACCTGCTGCCAGAAGGCCGCGCGGGTGCCGGGGAAGCCCGCGATCAGCACCGCGTCGAGCCCGCTGATGTCGATCCCGAGCTCGAGGGCGTTGGTGGCCGCCAGCCCGACCAGGTCGCCGCGGCGCAGCGCCGCCTCGAGGGCGCGCCGCTCCTCGGGGAGGTACCCGCCCCGGTAGGCGGCGACCTTGTCGGGCAGCGAGCGGTCCACCTCGGCCAGCAGCTCCGACGCCGTCAGGGCGACCTGCTCGGCCCCGCGTCGCGAGCGGATGAAGGCCAGGGTGCGGACGTCCTCGGCGACGAGGTCGGCCAGCAGGTCGGCCACCTCGGACGAGGCCGCGCGCCGGACCGGGGCGCCGTTCTCGCCGGCGTGGGAGGTGAAGGGCGGCTCCCACAGCAGCAGCGAGACGTTGCCGCGCGGGGAGTCGTCGCGGGTGAGGGCGACGACGTCGAGGCCGGTCAGCCGCGACGCGGTCACCTCGGGCTCGGCGACCGTCGCCGAGGCGAGCACGAAGGTCGGGTGCGCGCCGTACATCGCGCACACCCGCCGCAGCCGGCGCAGCACGTGGGAGACGTGCGCCCCGAACACCCCGCGGTAGTGGTGGCACTCGTCCACCACGACGTACTGGAGGGAGCCGAGGAAGCGCGACCAGCGATGGTGGGAGGGCAGGAGCGAGCGGTGGAGCATGTCGGGGTTGGTCAGGACGTACTCCCCGAAGTCGCGCGTCCAGTCGCGCTCCTCCCGCGAGCTGTCGCCGTCGTGGGCCGCGAGGCGCACGTCGAGGCCGAGCGAGGCGAGCCCGGCGAGCTGGTCGTGGGCGAGCGCCTTGGTGGGCGCGAGGTAGAGCACCGAGGCGCCCCGCTCGCCGCGCGGGCCGCGCGCCGCACGGATCGCGGACAGTGCCGGCACCTGGTAGGCGAGCGACTTCCCCGACGCGGTGCCGGTGGCCACGATGACGTGGTCGCCCGCGTGCGCGGCATCGGCCGCGACCACCTGGTGGCGCCACGGGCGGGCCACCCCCTGCGCGGCGAAGGCGGCACGTACGTCGCCCGGCACCCACTCCGGCCACGCCTCGTGGACGGGCTCCCGGGCCGGCAGCACCTCGAGGTGGCGCAGCCGGTCCTCGCGGCCGGGCACGGCCGCCAGCCGGTCGACCAGTGCGTCGACCTGGGGCAGCACGCCGGGGCGGGAAGGTCTCACCTCTCGAGTCTGGCAAACAGCACCGACCGGGGGAGATGTCGGGGAGTCCTGCGGAACGGGAGGGACTCGTGGTTTGATACCACCCGAATGAACTAGGGACGCACCCTGCGTCCTCAGGCGTACTGTCCGAACTGATTTCGGGAACCGGGGAGCAGTCGTGGATCTCACCCTTGCCACACGCGAGGTGGATGGTCGCGC
>JAYSEC010000407.1:0-2239 GCA_041914085.1 Nocardioides sp. | reverse complement strand
CCGAGTCCCCGTCCGAGTCCCCGTCCGAGTCCCCGTCCGAGTCACCGTCCGAGTCGCCGTCGGAGTGACGCGGGGGAGCGGCGGCTACTCCGCGTCGGCCCCCAGGATCGCGCCGACGAGCGCTCCGGTGATCACCTCGGCCTGCCAGGGCCGGGCGCCGTACGACGCCAGCTGGGCGCGGACGGCGTCGGCCAGCGCGGCGGGCTCGCGGGTCGACGGCGGCGCCCACATCAGCCGCCGGAGGTAGTCGGGGGTCAGCAGGTTCTCCACCGGGAGGTGGTGGGCCTCGGCGAGGTTGAGCATCGCCTCGCGGGCGGCCTTGAAGCGACGGTCGGCGACCGGGTCGCGGTCGGCCCAGGTGCGGGGGTGCGGCGGCCCGTCGCCGCGCGGGGCCCGGGTCGGCAGCTCGTCCTCGGACATGGCACGGACCCGCTGGAGCGCCTCCACCCAGCTCGCGGCGTAGCGGCTGGCGCCGCGGCCGTGGAAGCCCTGCGTGGACAGCAGCGTGCGGCGGTCGGTGGGCATCGCGGTGGCGGCGACGACGATGGCCGAGTCGGGCAGGATCCGGCCGGGAGTGACGTCACGCTCGGCGGCGATCGCGTCGCGGGCCTCCCACAGCGCCCGGGCCGCTCCGAGCGCCCGTCGGCCGCGCAGCCGGTGCACGCCCGACGTACGGCGCCAGGCCTCGTTGCGCACCGCGGGCTCGAAGCCGAGCAGGTGGTCGAACTCCTGGCGGGCCCACTCGGCCTTGCCGGTCTCCTCGAGCTCCTCGGCGAGGTGGGCCCGCAGCTCGATGAGCACCTCGACGTCGAGGGCGGCGTACTCCAGCCAGGGCTTCGGCAGCGGCCGGGTCGACCAGTCGGCGGCGGAGTGCTCCTTGCGCATCCGCTGGCCCAGCACGGTCTCCACGAGCGTGGCCAGCCCGACGCGGGGGTAGCCGAGGAGGCGGCCGGCGAGCTCGGTGTCGAACAGGCTGGTGGGGGTCAGGCCGACCTCGCGCAGGCACGGGAGGTCCTGGGTGGCGGCGTGCAGGATCCACTCGGCTCCGTCGAGGGCCTCCTGGAGCGGCGCCATCGACGACATCGGGATCGGGTCGATCAGCCACGTGCCGGCGCCCTCGCGGCGCAGCTGGATGAGGTAGGCGCGGTTGGAGTAGCGGTAGCCGGAGGCGCGCTCGGCGTCGATCGCCACCGGCCCGGTCGCCGCGGCGAGGGCCGCGCACGCCTCGGCGAGCCCGGCGTCGGTGTCCACCACCTCGGGCAGGCCGTCGCGGAGCTCGAGCAGGGGAGCCGGGGGAGCCTCGGCCTCCTCCTCGTGCGGGGGAGCGGGGTCGGTCTCTGCGGGGTCGGCCATCGCTCAGGTGCCGCGCTGTCCGCGCCGGCTGGGGATGGCGGTGACGCCCTCGGGCACGGGTGGCAGCCCGACCGCCGTGCACATCAGCTCGCCCCAGGCCTCGACGTGGGGCGTCATGTCGAGGGCCCCGTCCTCGTCGACCGCGGGGGTCCAGGAGGCACGGATCTCGACCTGGGCGGTGCCGGGCTCCTCGGCCATCCCGCCGAAGCTCTCGGTGGTGACGCAGGTGACCGTCCCCGAGGCGGCGTGGAAGCCGGCGCCGTGGGCCTCGAGGGCCTCGGTCAGCCAGGACCACCCGACCGCCGCCAGCATCGGGTCGGCACCGAGCTCGGGGTCGATCTCGGCGCGGGCGTAGGCGACGCAGCGGAAGGTGCCGTCCCAGGCGTCGTTGCCGGCGGGGTCGTGCAGCAGGATCAGCCGTCCGGTGCCGAGGTCCTCGTCGTCGACCGTGACGTCCCCGCTCAGGGCCGAGGACCAGGGGGCGATGCGCTGCGGCGCGGGCATCTCCTCGCAGAGCACCTCCGGGCGCAGCGAGGCCCGGCGCATCGACTCCACAGCCGCGCGGAACTCCGCAGGCCCAGCCCCGGCAGCACTGCTCGGGTGGGTCTCGTGACGGGCCACCATTGCTCCAGAGTAGGCCAGCCCTGCGCGCTGCCGATGTGCCGCCACGCCGCCTGACCTGCGAAGATTCGAGCGTGACCGACCCCGCCCAGACGCCCCATCCAGGCCTCGCCGACAGCCCGTTCCTCGCCGCCGCCCGCGGTGAGCGGCCGTCCCGCACGCCGGTCTGGTACATGCGGCAGGCCGGGCGCTCGCTCCCGGAGTACCTGAAGGTGCGCGAGGGCATCGGGATGCTCGAGTCCTGCATGGACGCCGACCTGGTCAC
>JAYSEC010000406.1:0-2241 GCA_041914085.1 Nocardioides sp. | reverse complement strand
GCTCGTCGCCATGCTCGTACTGACCCCGGCGCTGCTCGCCATCCTCGGCCGGGCCCCAACAGGTCATCTGGGCACGGGCACCTGTTCCGGGTGGACGGCGAGTTGCGACCAGACCGACTCGACTGAGTCACCGGACCCGGCGACGTACCGGTCGGGCCGGACCAGGACCACCGGCGGCAGCGGCCCCGAGCCGTCAACGAGCGACCCGTCGCCAAGAAACACCACCGGGAGACCGCCCCACGTCGGGGCGGAAGGATGGGGAAATGCCTCGCCGTGCTTCTGCCGCACGACCCACGTGTAGTGGCCGGGGTCCAGCTCTTGATACAGCCGTCCGCCGGTGCGCAGTTCAGGGTTGGGCATGCGACGACCGGCGCGCGCCGAGGCGATGGCCGGATTGGCCAGCGGGCTAACCGGATAGGCGATTTCGAGCATTCCGACCGCCCGTCCGAGCCGCGCCTGCACGGCGGGATGGGAGAGGATCCGGGGGGCGACGGGACCGAGCAGCGCTCGGAGGAGGCCGCTGCGGGCGGTCAGTGCCCCGGTCGCCCGCGCGGTACCCCGAACCATGGCCCGGGCGACCGGACGCCGTTCTGCCTCATAGCTGTCGAGGAGTTCCTCCGTCCGGAGGACTTCCCGGCGCCGCGCGACTCCGAGTTTCCAAAGAAGGTTGTGGGCGTCCTGGACGCCGGTGTTCAGGCCCTGGCCTCCAACCGGACTGTGCACGTGCGCGGCATCGCCGGCGAGGAGCACCCGTCCCCGCCGATAGTGGTCGGCGATGCCGTGACGCAGGTTGAACTGCGACTGCCAGACGACGTCGTGGCTGCCGAACTCGATCCCCGATCGCCGTCTGATCAGCGCGTCGAGGAAGGCGGCGTCAATGGTGATCGGCGTATCCGACGGCGGTGTCGGTACGTGCGCGATGATGCGCCACCGGCGCGGCTCGGGCATCGGAACGATGAGCAGCAGGCCCTCCGGACCAAGAAAAACATGACCTTCGTCTTCGATCACGTCTGCGGTGGTCTTGACGTCGGCCAGGACGAATGTGGCTTTTGCATCTGCCCGGTCGAGGTGGAGGCCGACCTGCTCGCGCACCCGGCTGCGGCCGCCGTCACAGCCAACCACCCACCGCGAGCGCACCACGTCCTCGCCGTCGTCGGCCCGCTTCAGTCGCGCTTCGACGTGATCCCCTTCCTCATGGAGTTCATCGAGCGAGACCTGCCACTCCACCTCCCCGCCCAGCCGGTTGAGGTGCTCTTCGAGAATCCGCTCTGTGGCGTACTGCGGGATGGACAGCCAGTACGGATAGGCGGTGTCACCCCAGGGCAGCTCCATCAGATCGACGCGCACCGTGCGAGGACGACGACCGGCATGGATGTTCAACGCGGCGAATGGTTGCCCTTCGGCCACGGTGGCCTCGGCAACCCCCATGGTCTCGAACACCTCGAGCGTGCGGGCATGGACGACGAGCGCCTTGGAGAAGGTCGAGCGGTACGCCTTACGGTCGACGATCCGGACGCTCAGCCCGTGCCGAATGGCCTCGCAGGCCGCTGTCAGACCGGTGGGGCCGGCGCCGACCACCAGCACGTCGACGTCAACGGCACCTACCCTCTCCTCCGCCCCGGACGGCTCGCCATCGGGGTTGACAGCCACGGGCGTCCGGTGTTCCGGTGCGAACGACAACGCGACCCTCCCAGGTGTCAACAACAGGTGCCACGGCGTGGTGGACCCAGCCCGACGTCCGTCGTCAAGGGTCGTACCCTGGCCAAACGCAGACGTAGCGAGAAATCAGCGTCCGGGTTTGGCAGCTGAGATCTTGTTGGCGCAAGCGCATTTCCCAGGGCCAGGGAGGCAAAACGCAGGGCTCGGAGACTTTCCCTGGGACTCAGGCGCACGGACTGAAATGGGACCTCACCACCGCCCCACCGATCGACCGCCATGGGCCGGGCTGGGACGGAACCGCAGCGGTCCGGGGCGTGCTGCGATACCGCTGGGAGAACGCCGACGACAAGGTCCGACCCCGGCGCCGCGCCTACCCGCCGAGTGCGGGCTCCGGCGACGAGCGGCGACGCCGACATGGTCACCACCCACTCCGGCGGCAGGTCGGACCGGATCAGCCCCGCCTCCTCCTCACGCCGCGGCACCGGGCCGCTTAGGCTCCGCGTCGCTGCAGGACTTCCGGCGGGGGGGGGTTGGGGGGCACGTGTCCCTAATGCGCAGGTCCTGCTCCCGCCAGGGACAACC
>JAYSEC010000405.1:0-2253 GCA_041914085.1 Nocardioides sp. | reverse complement strand
CAGGTAGGCGAGGGCCTTCGACGGGTCCTCCACGGCGTGCGGCCGGCGAGCGAGCGCGGCAAACGCGTCCTGGACGACGTCCTCCGCCGACGCCAGGTCGTCGACCAGCAGCACCGCGAGCCGCACCAGCGACAAGCGGTGGGCGGCGTAGAGCTCGGTGATGTCCACCGAGGGCACCGTCTCGACCCCCAACCCCACAGCCCTCCCGCTCATGTCTGGTAGACGTGTGTCAGTCCCACAGGTTGCCCCACCGACGCCCCGATTCCCGGAAGGCCTGCCCATGCCGCAGCTCGAGCCCGCCACGCTGACGTACGTCGTCACCGACGACGACACCGCCGCAGCCGTCGGCAGCGGCTCGCTGCCCGTGCTCGGCACGCCGCGCCTGCTCGCCTGGCTGGAGGCCGCCACGTGCGCGTGCCTCGAGCCCGTGCTGCCCGACGGGTCGACCAGCGTCGGCACGCGTGTGCAGGTCGAGCACCTCGCCGCGAGCCCGGTCGGCACGGAGGTCGAGGTCAGCGCGTCCAGCGCCTACGAGGACGGCCGCCTGCACCGCTTCACCGTCAGCGCCCGCGACACCACGAGCGGAAAGGTGCTCGCGGCCGGCGAGATCACCCGGGTCGTGGTCGACGCCGAGCGGTTCCTGTCGCGACTCGGCTGAACCGAGCCCGCGGACGGACGCTGCCTCAGAGCTCGCGGAGCACCCGGGCCGGGGATCCGACGGCGACGACCCCGGCAGGCAGGTCGCGGGTGACGACCGACCCGGCGCCGACGACCGTGTCCGCCCCGATGGTGACGCCGGGGCAGACGATCACACCACCGCCGAGCCAGACGTTGTCGCCGATCGTGATGGGCTGCGCCGCCTCCCACTTGTCGCGGCGCGGCTGCGGCTCGAGCGGGTGCGTGGCGGTCAGCAGCTGCACGTTCGGGCCGATCTGCACGTCGTCACCGATCGTGATCGCGGCGACGTCGAGGAAGGTCACGCCCCAGTTGACGAAGGTCCGGGCGCCGATCGTCGTCTGGTAGCCGTAGTCGCACTGCAGCGGCGGTCGGACCTCGCTGTCCTCCCCGAACCCGCCGAGCAGCTCCTCGAGGAGGGCGCGACGACCAGCGACGTCGTTGGGGTCCATCGTGTTGATCCGGTGGGCCAGCCCCTGGGCGCGCTGCGACTCCTCGGCCAGGACCGGGTCGTCGGCGATGTAGGGCTCCCCCGCCAGCATCCGCTCGCGCATGCTCGTCTCGCTCATCGGCCCAACGTACAAGGCGGAGGCGCTGCCACCTCTGAACATGGTGGCCCGTGCACGGCCTGACAGGTTCAGGAAACCCCGGCTGCCCGGGGATCGCTGAAGTTGTCGGCCCGTGCACGACCTGACAAGTTCAGTGACCCTGACCCGGACGTGCAAAAGTCCCCGCCGCGGCGGGGACTTCTACGAGATGACGGCGCGGGTGCGCGTCAGGCGTTGGGGCGCTTGCCGTGGTTCGCGCCCTTCTTCTTGCGAGCGCGGCGCTTGCGTCCGGTCTTGCCCATGTGGTCCTCCTGGAATCGGTGCTCGGAGCAGTCTCTCAAATCCGCCGGGTGGCGGCGAATCGGCCCGGCCGGACGGTCAGCTGCCGCCCTCGGTGATCTGCACCCTCACCTCGCGCAGCTGCAGGCGCACCCGGTCGCGCAGCGACTCGGGGGCCGACTCGGCACAGGACCGGGCGACGAGCTGCTTGACCGCCTTCTGGAGGTCGTACTTCTCCAGGCAGGGACCGCACTCACGCAGGTGCATCTCGACGACGGCGCAGTCGGCCTGGTCGAGCTCGTTGTCGATGAGGTAGACGATGCGCTCGATGTAGTCGACGCAGTCGTCACGTCCGTGCTCGTGGCTGTCGTGGTCGTGCGTGCTCACGATGCGCTCCCCTCTGTGGACCCCGGCAGCGAGCTGGCCGGGAGGAGGTCGTTGGCCCGGACGTAGTCGGCGAGCATGTCGCGCAGCTGGCGCCGGCCGCGGTGGAGTCGCGACATCACGGTGCCGATCGGCGTGTCCATGATCTCGGCGATCTCCTTGTAGGGGAATCCCTCCACGTCGGCGAGGTAGACCGCGAGGCGGAACTCCTCGGGCAGGCGCTGCAGCGCCTCCTTCACCTCGGAGTCGGGCAGGTGCTCCAGCGCCTCCATCTCCGCCGACCGCAGCCCCGTCGAGGAGTGCGACTCCGCGCGGGCGAGCTGCCAGTCCTCGACGTCCTCCGACATCGACTGCTGCGGCTGCCGCT
>JAYSEC010000404.1:0-2256 GCA_041914085.1 Nocardioides sp. | reverse complement strand
CAGTGGCTCGCCGAGCAGCAGACCACCGCGGTGGTCGTCGACTGTGAAAGCGGTTCATTTCGTATGGGACTAGCGCAGCAGCTGGCGACCCACATGCGGGCCACCCACCTCCCCCTCGCCGAGGTCAGCGCCCAGGCGCTCACGGGACTGGCCCGCGTCGCATGAACGCGCAGACCCTCAGCCAGGACCTCTACGACGTCATCGCCCGCCGCCGCGACGTACGCGCCGAGTTCAGCGGCGAGCCCGTCGACCTCGGGCAGCTGCGCCGCATCCTGCAAGCGGCGCACGAGGCGCCGAGCGTCGGGCACAGCCAGCCGTGGGACTTCGTGCTCGTCTTCGACGAGGACACGCGGGCGACGTTCGCCGACCACGTAGAGACCGAGCGGACGACGTTCGCGAGCGAGCTGCCACCAGAGCGGCGAGCGACCTTCGAGAAGATCAAGGTCGAGGGGATCCGGGAGTCCGGCCTCGGTGTCGTGGTGACGTACAGCCCCGAGCGCGGCGGGCAGCACGTGCTCGGCCGCCATGCGATCGCCGACACCGGCCTCTACTCCACCTGCCTCGCCATCCAGAACCTCTGGCTCGCCGCCACCGCCGAGGGCCTCGGCGTCGGGTGGGTGTCGTTCTACCGCGAGGAGTTCCTCGCCGACCTCGTCGGCCTGCCCGACGGCGTACGCCCCGTCGCGTGGCTCTGCCTCGGGCCGGTGCGGCACCTGCAGGCCGTGCCCGACCTCGTCCGCCACGGCTGGCGGAAGGGCCGGAGCCTCGACGAGGCCATCCACCTCGAGGGCTGGAGGGGCTGAGATGCCGCAGGGAGTGCCGACCACCGTCCCCGACGACGGGCTGACCACGCGCCAGCGCCGCAACCGCCCGCTGCTCGCCGTCCACACCGGCGACGGCAAGGGCAAGTCGACCGCCGCGTTCGGACTCGCGCTGCGCGGCTGGAACCAGGGCTTCGACATCGGGGTCTTCCAGTTCGTGAAGTCCGCCAAGTGGCGCATCGGCGAGCAGACCGTGCTCGAGCGGCTCGGCGAGCTGCACGCCCAGACCGGCGAGGGCGGACCGGTCACCTGGCACAAGATGGGCTCGGGCTGGTCGTGGTCGCGCAAGGGCGGCACCGAGGAGGACCACGCCGCCGACGCCGCCGAGGGCTGGGCCGAGATCAAGCGCGCGCTCGCCGAGGAGCGGCACGACCTCTACGTCCTCGACGAGTTCACCTACCCGATGAAGTGGGGCTGGGTCGACGTCGACGACGTCGTCGCCACGCTCACCGCCCGGACCGGCCGGCAGCACGTCGTGATCACCGGGAGGTACGCCGACCCGCGCCTCGTCGCGGCCGCCGACCTCGTCACCGAGATGGCCAAGGTCAAGCACCCGATGGACGTCGGGCAGAAGGGCCAGCGAGGCATCGAGTGGTAGCCCTCCCCCGCCTCATGGTCGCCGCGCCCGCCTCCGGGCACGGCAAGACCACCGTCGCCACCGGGCTGATGGCCGCGCTCGCCCGCGCCGGCCACATCGTCAGCGGCCACAAGGTCGGCCCCGACTACATCGACCCCGGCTACCACGCCCTCGCCACCGGCCGCCCCGGCCGCAACCTCGACCCGCACCTCGTCGGCGAGGAGCGGCTGGTGCCGCTGCTGCTGCACGGCGCTCGCGGCGCTGATCTGGCGGTCATCGAGGGCGTGATGGGGTTGTACGACGGCCAGATCGGCGGCGACGGCTTCGCATCGACCGCCCATGTGGCCGCCGTGACGCCCACCCCCGTCGTCCTGGTCGTCGACATCTCGTCGGCCTCGCGGACCATCGCCGCGACCATCCACGGGCTCTGCACCTGGTCGCAGCCGCCCGTCGACGTGGTGGGGGTGATCCTCAACAAGGCCGGCTCGCCTCGGCACGCCGAGGAGGTCGTCCGGTCGATCGGCGACCGGCTGCCGGTGCTCGGGATCCTGCAGCGGGACGACGGGATCGAGGCGCCGAGTCGGCACCTCGGGCTGGTGCCGGCGGCCGAGCGCGGGGATGCGGCGGCGGCCCTGAACCGCCTAGCGGCGCAGATCGCCGAGAAGGTGGACCTCGAGCGCGTCGTACGGCTGGCGTCCGCTGCGCCGGACCTGCACGACCGGGGCTGGGATCCGGTGGAGGCTCTTGGTTTCGAGGCTCGCTCCGCTCGCACCTCAACCACCGAGATGAGGCGGGCGCGGATTGCGGTGGCGGGCGGGCGGGCGTTCACGTTCCGGTACGCCGAGACCGTCGAGCTGT
>JAYSEC010000403.1:0-2273 GCA_041914085.1 Nocardioides sp. | reverse complement strand
CGGCTTCGAGCTGTCCTACGGCAGCGACGCCGACGTGATGTTCGTGCACGAGCCGGTGGGGGGCGTCGAGCCGCAGGTCGCGTCGTCGTTCGCCACGGCCGTGGTCGCGGAGGTGCGGCGGCTGCTGTCGCTGCCGGCCAGCGACCCGCCGCTGGAGGTCGATCCCGACCTGCGCCCGGAGGGCAAGAACGGGCCGATGGTGCGCACCGTGGAGTCCTACGCCGCCTACTACGCCAAGTGGTCGCACGTGTGGGAGTTCCAGGCGCTGCTGCGTGCGGACCCGGTGGCCGGCGACGAGGGGCTGCGGCGCCGGTTCACCGCGCTGGTCGACCCGCTGCGGTTCCCCGAGGACGGGATCTCGGAGGCCGACGTGGTGGAGGTGCGCCGGATCAAGGCGCGCGTGGACGACGAGCGGCTGCCGCGCGGCGCGGACCGGCAGACCCACCTGAAGCTCGGGCGTGGGGGTCTGGCCGACGTCGAGTGGACCGTCCAGCTGCTGCAGATGCGCCATGCCGGGCGGGTCGAGGCGCTGCGGACGCCGCAGACGCTGCCCGCGCTGGAGGCGGCCGCGGCCGCCGGTCTCGTCGGCGAGGACGACGCCCGGACGCTGGCGGAGGCGTGGCGGCTGGTGAGCCGGGTGCGCAACGCGGTGACGCTCGTGCGCGGCCGTCCCGCCGACCAGCTGCCGCGCGACGCGCGCGAGCGCGCGGCGGTGGCCCGGGTGCTCGGCTACCCGCAGGGCTCCTCGGACCAGATGGTCAACGACTACCTCCGCACGACCCGGCGCGCGCACGCCGTGGTGGAACGGGTGTTCTGGGAATGAAGATCATCTATTCATCTCGCTCAGAAGAAGGTATGTTCTTCATATGAGCGACATGAAGCACCAGGCTTCAGTGACGATCATCGGCGACCTCGTGGGATCCCGTCTACGAGAGGACCGGGCGGCGGTGCACGCCCGGTTCGTGGAGGCCGTCGAGGCCGTCAACGCGGCGTTCGCGCCGCCCGTCCCGCTGCGCATCGGGGTCGGCGACGAGTTCCAGGGCATCTTCGCCGACCTCGGCTCGGCGATGGCGGCCACCCTCCGGGTGCGGATGGCGCTGTGGCCGGACGTCGACGTGCGGCAGGGGATCGGGTGGGGTCGGGTGCTGGTGCTGTCCGAGGACCCGCGGGTCGAGGACGGCCCGGGCTGGTGGGCCGCGCGGTCGGCGATCGAGGCGGTGGAGGCGTACGAGCGCAAGGCGGCGCTGCGGGCCGTGCGCACGGCGTACGCCGCCGCCGAGGAGGAGCCCGGTCCCGACCCAGCATTGGTCAACGCCGCCCTGATGACGCGCGACCAGGTGGTCAGCGGCCTGTCGGAGCGCTCGATGTCGGTGCTGGATGGTCTGCTGAGGGGCAGGCAGCAGCAGGAGATCGCGGAGGAGTTGGGCGTCAGCCCCTCGGCGGTGTCCCAGCGGATCCGCGCCGACGGGCTCGGTGTGCTGCTGGCGGCCGACGAGCTGGCCCGCCGGCTGTGAGGCGGGCGGCGGTGCGAGCCGGAGACGAGGAGACCAACGTGGGAGGCGTGCGATGAGCTGGCTCGGGATCCTGCTGGTCGGGTTGGCGGTCACCGACCTCACCCACTCGGTGCGCAAGATCAAGGTGCTCCCGCAGGTGGTCGGGGTGCTGGCCGTGCTGGTGCTCGGCGTCCTCGCCGACCTGACGACCGGGCGTGACGTCGTCGCGATCCTGGCGGTCGCCCTCGCCGTGACCGCCTGGGGGTTCGCGGTGACCTGGGGATTCGGCCACCCCGCCCAGGCGGCCGCGTGGCTGCCGCTCGGCGTCTTCGTCGCGGCGCTGGTGACCGGCGTCGCCTGCTCGGGGTTGGCGCCCGAGGCCGACGGGCTCCTCGGCCGCTGGCTCGACTCGGTCTCTCTACCGGCGGCCGACGGCCTCGAGGCCGACCGGTTCCTGCTCCTTCTCGGCGCCTTCGGCGTCCAGCTGTCGACGGGCAACGTGCTCGTCCGGCTCGCGCTGAAGTCGACCGGCACGATCAACCCCCGCAAGGACGGCGGGCTGCCGCCCACCCAGCTCAAGGGCGGGCGCCTGCTCGGTCCGCTCGAGCGCGTCTTCATCCTCGCCCTCGCGCTGGGCGGGCAGGTGACCGCGGCCAGCATCGTCGTGGCGGCCAAGGGCCTGCTCCGGTTCCCCGAGCTGTCGTCGCGGCACGAGCAGCAGACCGTGCACGAGATGACCGAGTACTTCCTCCTCGGCTCCTTCGTGTCCTGGCTCGTCGC
>JAYSEC010000402.1:0-2287 GCA_041914085.1 Nocardioides sp. | reverse complement strand
GGGTGGTCGATCCAGTGGTAGAGGCAGCGGCGCTTGAGGGCGTCGTGGAGCTCGCGGGTGCGGTTGGAGGTCAGCACCACGAGCGGCGGCTCGGGCGCGGTGACGGTGCCGAACTCCGGGATGGTCACCTGCCACGTCGAGAGCACCTCGAGCAGGAACGCCTCGAACTCGTCGTCGGCACGGTCGACCTCGTCCACGAGCAGCACGGCCGGCGCCTGGCGCAGCGCCGCGAGCACCGGCCGCGACAGCAGGAAGCGCTCGTCGTAGAGGCTCTTCTCGGCCTCGTCGGAGTCGACGTCCCCGGCCGCCTCGAGCGCCCGCAGGTGGAGGATCTGGCGCGGGAAGTCCCAGTCGTAGAGCGCCTGGCTGGCGTCGATGCCCTCGTAGCACTGCAGCCGCACGAGCGGCAGCTCGAGGCTCTGGGCGAGGGCCTCGGCGAGCGCGGTCTTGCCGGTGCCGGGCTCGCCCTCGAGCAGCAGCGGCCGCTGCATGCGCGCGGCGAGGAACACGACCGTGGCCAGCTCGTCGTCGGCGAGGTATCCGGTCGCGCCCAGCCGGGCGGCCACGTCAGCGGCGGAGTCCATGCCTCAGAGGCTACGACCCACCACGTTGGCCGGACGTTGGGTCACCTCTGGTCGACGTCGGCGCCCGTGGCGAGGTCGCCGCACTCGACCAGCGCGACCTCGTGCGCGGCGAGGTAGTCGCGCGCGCCGCGGTCGCCGACGGCGGTCGCGACGACCCCGTCCCAGTGGTCGCGCCCGATCAGCACCGGGTGCCCCGGCACCCCGTCGTACGCCGCCCGGGCGAGGACGTCGCGACCGGGGTCGTGGCCCAGGAGCCGGGCGACCACGGCCGCGTCGACGTCGGGCAGGTCAACCAGCGACACGAGCGCGGCGTCGTGGTCGGTCGGCCCCAGGGCCTGCAGCCCGGCGCGCAGCGAGGCACCCATCCCCTCGGCCCAGTCCTCGGCCCGCACCCGTGCGACCGACATCGGCAGCAGCGCCGCCGCCCGTTCGGCCTCGGCACCCAGCACCACCACGATCTCCGCGCACGGGCGCAGCGCCTGCACCGATCGCAGCAGCCAGGAGGTGCCGTCGTCGTCACGGGCGAGCGCCTTCGGTCCGCCGAACCGCTCACCGGCGCCCGCAGCGAGGAGCAGGCCGACCGTCATGGCCCCAGCCTCTCAGGCCCGGGTGGCCACCGTGAGCAGCACGACCGCATCGGTGCGCGCGACGAGGTCGTGGCGCTGCGGCGGGATGACGCCGTGCTCGCCGGCCCGCAGGTCGTGGGCCTCGACGCCGGCGTGCAGCGTCACCTCGCCCTCGAGCACCTGCAACGTGGCCTCGCCGGGCGACTCGTGCTCGCCGAGGCGGGTGCCGGCGGTCATCGCGATGAGGGTCTGGCGCAGGTCGTGCTCGCGACCGCCGTGGACGGTGACCGCCGACCGGCCGGCACTGGCCGTGCGGGCCACCTCGAGCTGCTCGGTGGCGAGGGCGGTCAGGGACGTGATCTGCATCGGGGCCTCCCGGGCCTCAGTCGACGGTGACGGTGCGGCCGGGGTGGGCCCGCTCCCAGGCTGCGATGGCGAGGTCCCACTCGGGTCCGTTGAACTCGACGAGGGTGACGGGGAAGATGCCGTCCTCCTCCTTGGAGATGTGCACCTTCAGCTCGTCCACCTCGTCGCGCAGGCGCGCCCGGTCGACCGGAGTCGTCATGTCGAGCCTGGCCAGCAGGGCGTCGAGCTCACGGTGCTCGGCGATCAGCGGGTCGATGTGCTCGCGGTAGAGCTCGTCGCTGCGCATCAGCGCGAACACGCCCTCCTCCTCCCCCTGCCAGTGCGTGCGCAGCTCGGCCCGCATCTCGGCGACGGTCGCCTGCGCGTCGGCGAGCGCGCCCCGACCGGCTTCCTCCAGCGCCCGGTTGCCCAGGTCGAGGACGAGCTCGTGCTCGGCGATGTAGTCGCGGATCAGCGGGATCTGCCGGCACCCGCAGTAGTGGCACATGCGCCTCAGCCCACCCGGTCCCAGCCCCGCCGCGGAGCGGCGTTGCCCAGTGGACGGTCGTCGCGCGAGCGGTAGACGACGTACGGACGGGTGAGGTAGCCGACGGGCGCGGAGAACACGTGCACCAGGCGGGTGAACGGCCACAGCGCGAACAGCCCGAAGGCGACGAGCGCGTGCAGCTGGAAGCCGATCGGCGCCTCGGCCATCAGGTCGGCGTCGGGCTGGAAGGCGAGGAACGAGCGGTACCAGACCGAGACGCCCTCGCGGTAGTTGTACTCCCCGCC
>JAYSEC010000401.1:0-2298 GCA_041914085.1 Nocardioides sp. | reverse complement strand
GCCGTGCGCACCACCGACGCCGACGAGCAGGGCGACGAGCAGGGCGACGAGCAGGACGAGCAGGACGAGCAGACCGAGCTCGAGCCCGAGCAGGACGTGCTCGAGGACGAGCAGGCCGTGCGTGACGCCGAGAAGGAGGCTGCGAAGGCGGCCCGTGCGGCCGAGCGTGAGGCGGAGAAGGCGCAGCGACAGGCCGAGCAGGAGGCCGCGAAGGCGGCCCGTGCGGCCGAGCGTGAGGCGGAGAAGGCGCAGCGACAGGCCGAGCAGGAGGCTGCGAAGGCGGCTCGTGAGGCCGAGCGCGCGGCCGCCCAGGCGCAGCGCGCGGCGGAGCAGGCGCAGCGGCGAGCCGAGCAGGAGGCGGCGAGGGCCGCTCGTGAGGCCGAGCGTGCGGCTGCCCAGGCGCAGCGCGCAGCGGAGCAGGCGCAGCGGCAGGCCGAGCAGGAGGCCGCGAAGGCTGCTCGTGAGGCCGAGCGTGCGGCTGCCCAGGCGCAGCGCGAGGCGGAGCAGGCGGCCCGCGACGCGGAGCGCGACGCGGCCCAGGCGGCTCGCGACGCCGAGCGCGAGGCCGCCGACACTGCCCGCGAGGCCGCCGACGCGGCGCGCGACGCGGCGCAGGCCGCCCGGCACCCCTGAGTGGTCTAGTCCTCTGCGGCCATCGGACGAGCTTCTCGCCGGAACCGTGTCATGGACCGGCGAGGTCCCCGTCTCGTGGACATGTGGGGCGAAGACCCGTTACGGGCCGACGAGAAGCGACCGATCATCGCAGCGGTCCTGGTGGCCGTGCTGTGCCTGGTCCTGATGCTCCTCGTCTAGCGCGGGGCACCCGGCTGCGGCGTCGTGGGTCCGCAGCCGGGTGGCCACCGTGCGAGTGATCAGCCCTCGGTGGGGGCCAGCTCCGCGGTGACCCGCAGCTCGGTGGCCGAGTCGTCGGTGGTGAACTCCAGGTCGCCGACGATCGTGCCGACGGCCCGCAGGTCGTCCTGCGCCTCGCGAGCCGCGGCGACGAGGTGCTCGGGACCGGTGATCTCGACCCGGGAGAGCGGCGCACGCATCTTGGCCTTGGCCTGGGACTTCGCACCCCGGATGCCGGTCAGCGCCGCCGCGACGGCGTCGAGGACCAGCGGCTGGGCGGCCGCCGCGGAGCCGAGGTCGGCGGCCGTGGGCCACGCGGACCGGTGGATCGAGCCGTCCTGCCACCACGACCACACCTCTTCGGTGGCGTACGGCAGGAAGGGCGCGAGCAGGCGCAGCTGGGTGTGCAGCGCGATGGCCAGCGTCGCCTTGGCCGACTCGGTCGCGGCGCCGCCGTCGGTGGCGTACGCGCGCTCCTTGACCAGCTCGAGGTAGTCGTCGCAGAACTCCCAGAAGAACTTCTCGGTGACCTCGAGCGCGGTGGTGTAGTCGTAGGCGTCGAAGGCCTCGGTCGCCTTGCGGACCACGATCTCGAGGCGGCCCAGGAGGGCGCAGTCGACCGGAGCGCTGACGGCGCTGGGCACGAGCGTGGTCGCACCGACGTTGCCGAGGACGAACTTCGAGGCGTTGAGCACCTTCATCGCCAAGCGGCGCCCGACCTTCATCTGCGACTCGTCGAACGGCGAGTCGAGACCCGGGCGGCCGATCGCGGCGCGCCAGCGGACGGCGTCGGCGCCGTAGGTGTCGAGGATGTCGGTCGGGACCACGACGTTGCCCTTGGACTTCGACATCTTCTTGCGGTCGGGGTCGACGATGAAGCCGGAGATCATCGCGTGCGACCACGGCACGGCCTGGAACTCGTAGTCCGAGCGGACCACGCGCGAGAACAGCCAGGTGCGGATGATGTCGTGCGCCTGGGTGGCGAGGTCGTAGGGGAAGACGCGCTGGAAGAGGTCGTCGTCGACCTCCCACATGCCCGCGATCTGGGGGGTGAGCGAGGAGGTCGCCCACGTGTCCATCACGTCGGGGTCGCCGATGAAACCGCCGGGCTTCCCGCGCTGGTCCTCGGTGTAGCCGTGCGGCGCCTGCGTCGACGGGTCGATCGGGAGCTGGTCCTCGGTGGGCAGCAGCGGGTGGTCGTGGTCGGGCTCGCCGTCGGCGTCGAGCGGGTACCAGACCGGGAAGGGGATGCCGAAGAACCGCTGGCGCGAGATCAGCCAGTCGCCGTTGAGGCCGCCGACCCAGTTGTCGTAGCGGTGCTTCATGTGGGCGGGGATCCAGGTGATCTCCTCGCCGCGGACGAGCAGCTCCTTGCGCAGCGCCGCGTCGCGGCCGCCGTTCTTGATGTACCACTGGCGGGTGGCGATGATCTCGAGCGGCTTGTCG
>JAYSEC010000400.1:0-2315 GCA_041914085.1 Nocardioides sp. | reverse complement strand
GCCGCCGGAGCTGCGCTAGGCGGCTATCGCGACCAGGGCGATGGCGGGCAGCACCGATGACGCGATCGTGCCGCGGACGCTCCCGCCGCGGGGGAGCCAGTAGCCGAGCAGGTCGGCGACGCCCATGAAGAGAGAGGCCAGCAGCATGTAGACGCAGGCCACGACGACGACCGTCGTGCCCGTGTCGGCATCGCCCCGGTTGACCATCCAGAGGCCCACGAGCGTGCCGATCCCGGCGAGGGCGTTGCGGGCGCCGATGCAGAACGACCAGAGGTGGACGTGGTCGATCCCGTGGGGCTCGATGCCGAGGAAGCGCTGCACCCACGGCCGGTCGATGAGGAACGCCTCGAACGGGAACACCGCGATGAGCGCCACGGCGGAGAGTCCCGCAGCGACCTGGGCCAGGGTGTCCATCGCGTTCACCTCCCTGGCCGGGCCTCGACCAGCGAGATGGTCGAGATCGTGGGGACGACGCGGGTCATCCGGAAGCCCGAGCGGTCGAGCAGGGTGGAGTACTCGCGCTCGGTCCGCTCGCGGCCGCCGACGAAGACGAGCATGTCGAGGTCGAGGGTCTTGGCGAAGTGCGGCTCGTTGCCGGCCGGCACGACGCTCTCCATCAGCAGCAGGGTGGCGTCGTCCGGCATGTGCCGCCGGAGCGTGCGCAGGATCGCCGACGCCTCGTCGTCGTCGAAGTCGTGCACCACCCGCCGCAGGACGTAGAGGTCGCCGTCGTCCGGGGCGGTCTCGAGGAAGGACCCGGCCTCGAGGCGGCACCGCGCGAGGACCCCCGCCTCGCGCAGGTGCGCCTCGGCCCCGGGGAGCACGGACTCGCGCTCGAGCAGCACGCCCTTGGCCGCCGGCGCCGCCCCCAGCATCCGGGCCAGCAGCTGACCGTGCCCGCCGCCGACGTCGACGATGGTGGTGAACGGGGTGAAGTCGTAGACCGCCGCCACCGTGGGCCAGTCCAGCTCCGACAGGCGGGTCATCGCGTCGTTGAACGTCGCCGCGAACTGCGGATCCCGGTCGAGGTGCTCCCACATCGGCACGCCCAGCGCCGCCTCCGCGCCCGGGGCGCCGGTGGTGACCGATTCCGGCAGCTGCCGCCAGACCGCCTGGTAGGCCGGGTCGCCGATCATCAGCACCACCGGGCGCATCGAGTCGTGGCGGTCGGCGCGCAGCGTCGAGCCGACCGGGGTGAGTGCGAAGCGACCCGCGGAGTCCTCGCGGAGCAGGCCGATCGCCGAGGCGGCGCGGAGCAGGCGGTACGTCGCGTCGGGACTGGTGCCGAGCTCGGCGGCCACCTCGGCGGCCGGTCGGGGCGTGTCCGCCAGCACGTCGGCGACGCCGAGCCGGGCGACGGCGTACGTCGTGTGCGTGGCCAGGAAGCCGGAGACGAGCTCGAGCAGGCCGATCTCCGGTGGCACCATGCGGCGGGTGAGGCCTTGCAGGGTGGTGCGGACCGCGGTCGCCGCGCGGACCACGCGGACAGGAGGCAAAGGGGCCATGTGATGTCCTAGAATGGTCAGGAATACTGACCATAGTCGTCAGTGTGGCTGACCAATGTCAAGGGGTGCGATGGATCTCGCGACGCTCATGTTCGTCTCCTACCGGGCGATGGACGAGCGCGTGGTCGCGGCGATGCGCGCCGCCGGCTACGACGTCACCCCGGCGCAGGCGCGGCTGGCTCAGCGGATCGACCCCGCCGGCCTGCGACTGACCGAGCTCGCCGAGCGCGCGCAGGTCACGAAGCAGACGGCGAGCCTGCTCGTCGCCGCCCTCGAGGCGCACGGACTGGTCGAGCGGGTCCCCGACCCGGCGGACGGGCGGGCCCGGCTGATCCGCTTCACCGAGCGCGGCCGCGCTGCGTCGCAGGAGGCGATGCGGGTCGTCATCGGCGTCGAGCAGGAGTGGGCCGAGCACCTCGGCCCACGGCTGACCGGTCAGCTGCGCACCGCACTCACGAAGCTGCGCGAGGTGACCGACCCCTACGCCTGAGCGAGGATCGACCCATGACCGACGTCCACCTCGATGTCCACGAGTTCCGGATCACCCTCACCGTCGACGACTTCGACGCGGCCGTACGCCTCTACCGCGACGCGCTCGGCCTGCCCGAGGTGGCCGACTGGAGCAGCGACCGGGGCCGGGTGCTGCTGCTCGACGCGGGCCGCGCCACGCTCGAGCTGTTCGACGAGGCGCAGGCCGCGATGGTCGACGACCTCGAGGTCGGCCGGCGGGTGTCGGGGAAGGTGCGCTTCGCGCTCCAGGTGCCCGACGTGGACGCAGCCGCGGCCTCGCTCGTCGAGGCAGGGGCGACC
>JAYSEC010000399.1:0-2316 GCA_041914085.1 Nocardioides sp. | reverse complement strand
AGGAGCTCTCCCCCACCTACGTCACCAGCCGCAAGAAGGTCAGCCAGCTCGGCGGCTGGAACGGCGCGCTGACCGCGGTCAACGGCGACTTCTTCGACATCGGCCAGACCGACGCCCCGCTCGGCGTCACGGTCAACCGGACCGAGGGCCTCCTCGGCGGTTCCCGCGACGGCTGGATCCCCGGCGTGAACTCCACGCTGTGGTTCGACGGCTCCGGCCCGCACGTGAGCCCGCTGAGCGTGCAGTACACGATCCGCCAGCGCAAGGCCTGGACCGTCAGCGGCATCAACCACCCGCGCGTGCCGGCCGGCCAGATCGGCGTCTTCACCTCCGACTGGCACCGCACGGAGGGCTACAAGGTCACCATGGGCAAGAAGCGCGCCCGCGAGGTGGTGCTGCGCAAGAACCGGGTCATCTCGAACCGGCCGAAGCTCTCCAGCGGCAAGAAGATCGGTCCGAAGGACCGCGTGCTCATCGGCACCGGCAGCGCCGCCGGCAAGCTGGCGACGCTCCGCAAGGGCAAGAAGATCACGCTGGCCCAGCGCATCGAGGGCGGCAACCCGACAGTCGCGATCAGCGGCGACCGGCCCCTGCTGGTCAACGGCCTGCGCAGCGTCGTCAACAACACGATCGCCCACCCGCGTACGGCAGTCGGCATCGACGCCGACGGCCGCAAGCTGCTCATCCTCGTCGTCGACGGCCGCTCGTCGGTGAGCCGGGGCTACACGATGGTCGAGCTCGCCGACATGATGACCGCCCTCGGTGCGGAGAACGCGATCAACCTCGACGGGGGCGGCTCCTCGGCGATGTACACCCGCAACGGGACGGGCCTGATGGGCATCGTCAACGAGCCGTCCGACGGCAACGAGCGGCTGGTCGCCAACGCGTTCGGCGTCGTCTACCACGGCGAGCTGCCGCCGGTCGTGCCGATCCTCCCCACGCCCGCTCCGACGCCGACGGTCGCGCCCACCCCGACGCCGACGGTCCCGCCGACCACCCCGCCGGCGCCCTGAGCGACTGCCTGGGCGACTGCCCGAGCGACTGCCCGAGCCGACCGGCTCAGGCGTTCGGCGCGGCGAAGACGACGACGTAGGTGATCGGCGCCAGGCACTGCTTGGTGGTCTTCGGCACCTGGGCGACCACCTGGAAGCCCGCCTCGCCCGCATCGATCGCGACCGACTCCGGTCCCTCGCAGCCGATCGCCACCGTGGCGGCGTACGGCGTCGAGTCCGGCGCCTGCTCCGCCAGGTCGGACGCGGTCTGGGCGACCACGTCGCCGAACCCGCGCTCGAACTGCGAGCTGAAGTCGGCCGCGGCCTGCTCGCTGTCGAGGGCGAAGGCCATCTCCGAGACGGACCCGCCTCCCTCGGTGCTGCTCACGACGACCGCCTCGGTCACGCCCGCCGACCCGGTCGCCGGGATGGTCTCCCCGGAGGCCGATCCGCTGTCCGGCTCCGGCGACTCGCTGGGCGTCGGGGTCGTGCTGGGCGTCGCGCTGGACTCGCTCGGCGCACCCGTGGAGGCGGCCGGGTCCGACGCGGTGTCGTCGCCACCGTCGTTGCCGCAGGCGGTCAAGGTCGTGGCCAGCGCCAGACCGGTGACGAGCGCGGCGAGGGACCGGGTGCGGGCACGGGAGCGCACGTGGAGGCGGCGCGGGGAGGTCGGCAGCGAGGCAGTCATGGTGGTTGGACGATAGCCAACCCCGGTCGGCTCCCCGGTGAGGCGCGGTGGGACGCAGGTGGCCGACGTCGTACGGGCACTGGCAGGCTGGCGCCATGACCCAGCAGGAGCGCGTGCCGGAGCAGGTGCAGGAGCCGGTGCGGGAGGCCGTGCGCGAGTACGCCGCCCGCCAGCCGCAGCTGACCGCGGCCACCGCCGGCTACGTCACCCTCATCCGCACCCTGCTCGACGACGCGGGCATCGACTACCTCAGCGTCACCGGGCGCACCAAGAGCGTCGCGTCGTTCTCGGCCAAGGCCAACCGCACCGAGGGCGACCGTCCGCTCTACCCCGACCCGCTGGAGCAGGTCACCGACCAGATCGGCGTCCGGGTGATCACCTACGTCCACAGCGACGTGGCCGCGGTCGCCGAGCTGCTCGCCGAGGAGCTCACCCTCCTCGACGACCGCGACCTCGGCGAGGAGACCGCCCGGTCGGGACGCTTCGGCTACGCCAGCCGGCACCTGCTGGTGCAGGTCCACGACGACGGCCAGCACGACGAGCTCGCCGGCCACCGCGCGAGCGTCCAGGTGCGCACCGTCCTGCAGCACGCGTGGGCGGAGTTCGAGCACGACATCCGCTACAAGGGCAACGTCC
>JAYSEC010000398.1:0-2321 GCA_041914085.1 Nocardioides sp. | reverse complement strand
GACCTGCGAGGGCCAGAAGGTGCTGGGCATGCCGAAGGCGGTCGTGCGTGCCTGAGGCCCTCAGCGCGCACACCTCGCTCCGTCTCGGCGGACCCGCACAGCGGTGGGTCCGCGCCACCACCGAGGACGAGCTGGTCGCCGCGGTCGGCGAGGCCGACGCAGCGGGCGAGCCCGTGCTCGTGCTCGGCGGCGGGTCCAACCTGGTCGTCGCCGACGAGGGCTTCCCCGGCACCGTCGTCGAGGTCGCGACGCGTGGCATCACCGCCGACGTGGACCGCTCCGGCGACCCCTCCTGCTCGGGGGCGACGGTCACCGTCGCGGCGGGCGAGTCGTGGGACGACCTGGTGGCCGAGGCCGTCGACCGCGGCTGGATCGGCGTCGAGGCGCTGTCCGGCATCCCCGGCTCGGTCGGCGCGACCCCCATCCAGAACGTCGGCGCCTACGGCCAGGACGTTTCCCAGACCATCGCGCGGGTCCGGGTCTGGGACCGGGTGCTGCGCGGCGTGCGCACCTTCGCCGCCGCCGACTGCCACTTCGGCTACCGCACCAGCCGGTTCAAGGCCGACCCCGGCCGCCACGTCGTCCTCGACGTGACCTTCCAGCTCCGCCAGGGCGTGCTCGGCGCCCCGGTCGCGTACGCCGAGCTCGCCCGCACGCTCGGCGTCGCGGAGGGCGGGCGCGCCCCGCTGCGCGACGTGCGCGAGGCCGTCCTCGGGCTGCGGCGCGGCAAGGGGATGGTCCTCGACCCGGACGACCACGACACCTGGTCGGCGGGGTCGTTCTTCACCAACCCCTTCCTCACGCCCGAGCAGGCAGCCGCGCTGCCCGCCGAGGCCCCCCGCTGGGAGCAGCCCGACGGGACCGTCAAGTCGAGCGCGGCGTGGCTGATCGAGCGCTCCGGCTTCGGCAAGGGCTACACCAGCGCGGCCGCAGGGGACCGGGTCGGGCTGTCCACCAAGCACACCCTCGCCCTCACCAACCGCGGCGGCGCGACCACCGCCGAGCTGCTGACGCTGGCCAGAGAGATCCGCGACGGCGTCGAGGCGTCGTACGGCGTCCGGCTGGTCAACGAGCCGGTCACCCTCGGCTGCACCCTCTGACTACCCGGCGAGCCAGGCGGCGATGTCGCGGCGGGCGGCCTCACGCACCTCGGGCGGCGCCTGGGAGGCCTCGAACGACATCGTCGCCAGCCGGGCGAGGGTGACGTCGTCGAGGTCGTGCGCGGCGCGCATGGTGGCGTACTGCCCGGCGAGCCGCGAGCCGAACAGCAGCGGGTCGTCGGCGCCCAGGGCGACCGTCGCGCCTGCGGCGAGCAGGTCCGGCAGCGGGACCGAGGTGAGGTCGGAGTAGACGCCGAGCGCCACGTTGGACACCGGGCACACCTCCAGCGCGACGCCGGCCTGGACGATCCGGTCGAGCAGGTCGGGGTCCTCGGCACTGCGAACGCCGTGCCCGAGCCGCTGCGCGCCGAGGCGGTCGAGGCAGGTGCGGATGTGCTCGGGGCCGCGCAGCTCGCCGCCGTGCGGGACCAGCAGCAGGCCGGCACGCTCGGCGATCCGGAAGGCACCCTCGAACTCCTCGGTGCGGCCCCGGCGCTCGTCGTTGGACAGCCCGAAGCCGACGACACCGCGGCCGGCGTACTGGCTGGCGAGCCGGGCCAGCGTGCGCGCGTCGAGCGGGTGCCGGGTGCGGTTGGCCGCGATCACCACCGCCATCCCGAGGCCGGTGCGCTCGCTGGCGTCGCGCACGCAGTCCAGGACGAGGTCGGTGAAGGCGGTGATCCCGCCGAAGCGCGCGGCGTACCCGCTGGGGTCGACCTGGATCTCCAGCCAGCGCCCGCCGTCGCGGACGTCGTCCTCGGCCGCCTCGAGCACGAGCCGTCGTACGTCGTCGGGGGTGCGCAGCACGGAGCGCGCCACGTCGTAGAGGCGCTGGAACCGGAACCAGCCCTTCTCGTCGGCAGCGCTGAGCTGCGGCGGCCAGTCCTCGACCAGCGAGTCGGGCAGGACGATCCCGTCGCGCTCGGCGAGCTCGAGCAGGGTGGCGTGCCGCATGGAGCCCGTGAAGTGGAGGTGGAGGTGGGCCTTCGGCAGCTGCGACACCTCGCGCCGGTGGTCGCCGCCGACGGCCGGAGTCCCCATGCGGGCATCGTAGGTGGACGTCGGTGGGATCCCTCGGTTCGACTCGGCTGGATCGGCCCCGTATGCTTCCCGATTGGTGGTTTCGCCAGATGCTTCGGCATGCCCGCACCGTCGGGCGGAGACCACCGGAGGGCACTAGCTCAACTGGCAGAGCATCGGTCTCCAAAACCGAAGGTTGGG
>JAYSEC010000397.1:0-2362 GCA_041914085.1 Nocardioides sp. | reverse complement strand
AGCAACCTCGACGAGTTCTTCATGGTCCGCGTCGCCGGCCTCAAGCGGCGCATCGACGCCGGCGTCGCCGTCCGCGCCGCCAGCGGGCTGATGCCGCGCGAGCAGATCGAGCAGCTCTGGTCGAGCTCCCGCACCCTCATGGAGCGGCACGCCCAGGCCCTCGTCGACCTCCTCCCGGAGCTCGGGCAGCAGGGCATCGAGATCGTCCGCTGGGCCGAGCTCGACCGCGAGGAGCAGAAGATCTGCAAGAAGCTCTTCAAGGAGCGCATCTTCCCGGTCCTCACGCCGCTCGCCGTCGACCCGGCCCACCCCTTCCCCTACATCTCCGGCCTCTCGCTCAACCTCGCCGTGGTGGTGCGCCACCCCAAGACCGGCACCGAGCACTTCGCCCGCGTGAAGGTGCCCCCGACCTTCGGCCGCTTCGTGGGCCTGGGCAACCAGCGCTTCGTCCCCATCGAGGACGTCATCGGCGAGCACCTGAAGAAGCTCTTCCCGGGCATGGAGGTGCTCGGCGCGCACACCTTCCGCGTCACCCGCAACGAGGACCTCGAGGTCGAGGAGGACGACGCCGAGAACCTCCTCAAGGCCCTGGAGAAGGAGCTGCTCCGCCGCCGCTTCGGCGCGCCGGTCCGCCTCGAGGTGGAGCAGTCGATCGACCCCAAGGTGCTCGACCTGCTGGTCTCCGAGCTGGGCGTCGGCCGCGACGAGGTCGTCTCGCTGCCCGGCCCGCTCGACCTCACCGGGCTCAACTCCATCGCCGACCTGCCCCGCGACGACCTCAAGTACGCCGCCTTCCTCCCCTCGACGCACCCCAGCCTGGCCGAGGTCGAGTCGGCGTCCCCCGTCGACGTCTTCGACTCGGTCACCCGCCACGACGTGCTGCTGCACCACCCCTACGACTCGTTCGCCACCTCGGTGCAGCGCTTCCTCGAGCAGGCCGCCGCCGACCCGCACGTGCTGGCGATCAAGCAGACGCTCTACCGCACCTCCGGCGACAGCCCGATCATCGAGGCCCTCATCGACGCCGCCCAGGCCGGCAAGCAGGTGCTGGTGATCGTCGAGATCAAGGCACGCTTCGACGAGCAGGCCAACATCCGCTGGGCCCGCAAGCTCGAGCACGCCGGCTGCCACGTCGTCTACGGGCTCGTCGGGCTGAAGACCCACTGCAAGCTGTCGATGGTGGTCCGCGACGAGCCCGACGGCATCAAGCGCTACGTCCACATCGGCACCGGCAACTACAACCCCAAGACCGCCCGGCTCTACGAGGACCTCGGCCTGCTCACGGCCGACCCGGAGACCGGCGAGGACGTCGCCCTGCTCTTCAACAACCTGTCCGGCATCAGCCGCAACACCACCTACGAGCACCTGCTCGTGGCACCGGACAGCGTCCGCGACGGGCTGATCGCCCAGATCCACCAGGAGGTCGCCCACCACCAGGCCGGCCGCCGCGCCGGCATCCGCATCAAGGCGAACTCGGTGGTCGACGAGGCGGTGATCGACGCCCTCTACCTCGCGTCGCAGGCCGGCGTACCCGTCGAGCTGGTGATCCGCGGCATCTGTGCGCTGCGCCCCGGCGTCCCCGGGCTGTCGGAGACCGTGCGGGTCCGCTCGATCCTAGGTCGCTTCCTCGAGCACAGCCGGGTGTTCTGGTTCGAGAACGACGGCGAGCCCGCGGCGTGGATCGGCTCGGCCGACATGATGCACCGCAACCTCGACCGCCGGGTCGAGGTGCTGGTGCGGCTGCGCGACCAGCACGTCGTCGAGGAGGTCCGGGCCCTGCTCGACCTCGCCCTCGACGAGGACACCTCCGCCTGGGAGCTCGGCGCCGACGGCGAGTGGCGCCAGCACAGTGGCGTACGACACCTGCACGACGCTCTCATCGCGCGGCAGCGCGCCCGCCGGCGCTGAGCGCGGATCGCGCCGTTTTTCGAGCGACACGCCGGGCGACACGCCGAGCGGCGTACCCCAACGGACAGGCCCGGATCGGGCCCGAGCGCTCGGTTTGCACCTGCGGGCAATCCACCCCCTAGCATTACCCCGGTTCATCCGCCCCCCGTTCGGAGTTCACCGTGCGTTTGAAGTTCCGCCCCGTCGACAGCTCGTTCTACGACCTGTTCAGCGAAGCCGCCAACCACCTCGTGGGGGGCGCGCAGCTCCTCAGCGAGATGCTGGCCGAGGGCACCTCCCGTGCCGAGGTCGCGCAGCGCATGCGCGAGGCCGAGCACGCCGCTGACGAGACCACCCACTCGATCATCCGCCGGGTGAACAGCACGTTCGTCACGCCGTTCGACCGCGAGGACATCTACTCCCTCGCCTCGGCGCTCGACGACGTCATGGACATGATGGACGAGGCCGTCGACCT
>JAYSEC010000396.1:0-2393 GCA_041914085.1 Nocardioides sp. | reverse complement strand
TCCACATCGCGTTGGCCACCGCCTGGATGTCCTGCTGGTGCACCACGAGGTCGTTCGGGTTGCCGTCGTAGGCGAGCCGCGCCTCCTCGGGGGCGTCGTCGAGCGTGACCTGCACGGCCGGGCCGGTCTTCTCGGTGAGGCCCGCCGGGTCGACGAGCGTCGCGATCTCCTCCTGCACCCGCGAGACGGACCGGTCACCGAGCTCGGCGCTGAGCGCCTCGACCTCGGAGGCCAGGTCGGCCGCCTCGGCGGTGAGGTCACCGGCCTCGGCGCGCTCGGCCCGCACCACGGAGGCCAGGTCGGTGAGCCGGCCGGCACGCAGGTCGAGCCCGTCGCTCTGCTCCGCGCTCACCGCGAACAGCGCCCCGCTCAGCAGCACCACGACCGGTGTCGCCGCGCGCCAGACGCGACGGCGCCCGGGGGACGAGTGGGGCGGCGGGGGCATGGCGACTACGCTAACCCCCCGGCGGGCGCCGAGCGTCCCCGACGAGCGTGCCGAGCATGCCGACGTACCCAGCCGACCAACCCAGGAGCAGCAGTGTCGAAGTCCAAGACGGACGTCCCTTCGGAGAGGGCGAGCCTCTTCTCCGCCAGGTTCGTGATCGCCCTGCTGCTGATCGTGGCCGGCATCGCCTGGCTGGCTTATTACTACGTCGGCCCCCGTGGCAACCCGCTCGCCTTCCCGCCGGTCGAGGGCAAGCCGAAGGCCGTCGCCGACCTGGGGAAGTGGAACTACGCCATCGGCTTCGGTGTGCTGATGCTCGGCCTGATGGTGTCCGCGCACCCCTCCACGCCGCTGGGTCGTGGTCGTGGCGTCGTGGTGGGCATGCTGGCCTGCTTCCTGATCGGCCTGCTCTGGATCTGCACCTTCTACGTCTTCTCCGACGACCTCTCCAAGCTCTGGATCTTCAACGACCTCGGCCAGTGGAACCTGGTCGTCGGCATCGCGTTCATGGCGGTCGGGTTCAGCTTCGCGACCAAGTGGGAGTAGGTTCTCCCTCGCACCAGTCGATCGGCTGAGGCCGGTCGCACCATTCGTCGCCTCGAGCGGTGAGTGAGGCGCCTTCCTGGGGAAGGGGAGGCGTCTCTCTCACCGCTCGAGTCGATTTCGGGGCGCCCGATTTCCACACTGTGGAGAACTCCTGTGGAGAATTACACCGGTGTAGTTGTCCACAGTTGTGTGCACACCTGTGGGGAATCCACGGTGCGTCGTACGGCTGGGTACCCCCAGGTGCCCGTTCGTATGACGGACCCGGACCCCCGGGGCCCGCGGCCAGCCGGGCAGGCGGTCAGGACAGCGCGGCGACGCGCAGGGCGACCAGCGCCACGAGCACGAGGAGGAAGCCGCCGAGCCCGAGGGCCTGCACCTGCGTGCGGCGGGCGCGGGGGGCGTAGGCCAGGACGGCCGCGACGAGGGCTCCGCCCGCGATGCCGCCGAGGTGCCCCTGCCACGAGATGTTGGGGACGGCGAAGGTGATGAACAGGTTGACGGCGACCAGGGTCGCGATGCTGCGCAGGTCCGCGCGGACCTTGTGCGCGATCACGGCATAGGCGCCGAACAGGCCGTAGATCGCACCGGAGGCGCCGAGCGTCAGCTGGCCCGCGCCCGAGAGCCACAGCACGGCGACCGAGCCGGCCAGGCCGGAGAGGAGGTAGAGGGCCAGGAACCTCGTCCGGCCGAGGACGTTCTCGAGCTGGGGGCCCAGCATCCACAACGCCAGCATGTTGCCGGCGATGTGCCAGACCTCGACGTGGAGGAACTGGCTGGTGATCAGCTGCCACACCGCGCCGTCCGCGACACCCGGCACCCAGTGGCCGTCGCCCTGGGTGCCGAGCGTGCACAGCCGCTCGCCGAGCGCGGTCGGGTAGTAGCCGTCGCTCGACAGCGACTCGCAGGTGCCCTTCGGCACCAGCGCGAGCCGCGCGATCAGGTCGCTGTTCTTCCAGCCGGTGGCGAGCACCCCCAGCCAGACGAGCGCGTTGATCGCGATCAGGACGTACGACGTCAGCCGCGGGTCGGCGCTGCGCTCCCCGCCGTACACGGCGCGGTTCTGGCGGCTGGAGCGGTTCGCCTCCTGCACGCACTGCGGGCAGTGGAAGCCCACGGCGGCGTCGCGCATGCAGTCGGGACAGATCGGCCGGTCGCAGCGCTGGCAGCGGATCCAGGTCTCGCGATCGGGGTGCCGGTAGCAGGTCGGCACCCCGGTCGCGGCCGGGTCCCCGGAGGGCTGGGTCATCTCGTCGTCGAGCGGTTCGGGGTGGGGCGTGCCGTCAGCGCTCGATGGTGACGGACTCGATGACGACGGCGTCCACCGGACGGTCCATCGCGCCGGTCTGGGTGGTGGCGATCGCGTCGACGACGTCGCGGCTGGCCTGGTCGGCCACCTCGCCGA
>JAYSEC010000395.1:0-2411 GCA_041914085.1 Nocardioides sp. | reverse complement strand
CCAAGCACTTCCCCGGGCACGGCGACACCGCCACCGACAGCCACCTCGACCTGCCGAGGATCGCCGTCGACGCCGACACCCTCGCCACCCGCGAGCTCGTCCCGTTCGACGCGGCCGTCGAGGCCGGGACCCGCGCCGTGATGACCTCGCACATCGTGGTGCCGGCGCTCGACCCCGACCGTCCGGCCACGTTGAGCCCGGTCGTGCTGGGCATGCTGCGCGACGTGCTCGCCTTCGACGGCGTGGTCGTCAGCGACGCGCTCGACATGGCGGGCGCGTCGGACCGCCACGGCATGCCGGAGGCGGCGGTGCTCGCGCTGGTGGCGGGCTGCGACCTGCTCTGCATCGGGCCCGACAAGCCGGCCACGCTGGTCGAGGAGATCTGCGACGCCGTGCTGGCCGCGGTCGCGGACGGCCGGCTCGACCGTGCTCGCCTGGCCGAGGCCGCCGCCCGCGTGGCCGCCCTGGAGGCTCCGGTCGGAGGCGACGGCGAGCCTCCCGACCGGCTGCGCCAGACCGAGGCCGCCCACGGGGCGCTCGTGGTCGAGGGCACGCTCCCCGACCTCACCGGCGCCGCGGTCCTCAGCGTCGCCACCACGGCCAACATCGCGGTCGGCGACGTCGCCTGGGGCCTGGGCCCGGACGTCACGGTCGACCCGGCCGCACCGGACGGGATCCCCGACGGCGTACCTCTCGTCGTCCAGGTCCGCGACGCGCACCGCCGACCGGAGGTGCTGGCGCTGCTGGACCGGCTGTCCGGCGACGGCCGCACGGTGGTGGTCGTCGAGTGGGGCTGGCCGGGACCGTACGACGGCGCGCTTGCCAGAATCTGTACGCGTGGGTCGTCCGCACCGGGCGTCGCCGCGGTGGTCGAGGTGTTGCGAGAGGCAGGGTGGACGCGGTGAGTGCCGCACTGGCAGGGACTCGTTCGGTCGGGCTCGACATCGGCGGGACCAAGACCCACGGGGTGGTCCTCGAGCCGGACGGCACGATCCTGGCCGAGGTGCGGGAGTCGACCGTGCCCGGCGCCGACGGCGTCACCGCCACCGCCGCCAGGGTCTTCGACGCGCTGCGTCGCTCGACCGGCCTGCCACTCGACGCCCGCGTCGGTGTCGGCGTGCCGGGGCTCGTCGACGGAGGGCGCGGCATCCTGCGCCACGCCGTGAACCTCGACCTCAACGGTGACGACCTGCCCCTGCGCGACCTGCTGGCGGACCGGCTCGGGGTCCCGGTCGTCATCGAGAACGACGTCAACGCGGCCGCGCTGGCCGCGCGTGCCCTGGCCGGTGTCGACGACGTGGTCTACCTCAGCGTCGGCACCGGCCTGGCAGCCGGGCTGGTGATGCAGGGCAGCCTGCGCCGCGGCGAGCACAGCGCGGCGGGCGAGATCGGGCACATCCCCGTCGACCCCGAGGGCGCCCGGTGCGGCTGCGGCCAGCGCGGCTGCCTCGAGACCATCGCGTCCGGCGCCGCGCTCTCGCAGGCGTGGCCGACGAGCGAGCAGTGGCCGGCCGCGGCGCTCTTCGCAGCCGCCGAGGCCGCCGACCCCGCGGCGCTCGCCGTGCGCGACCGCTTCTGCTGGGGCGTGGCGAGCGCGATCCGGGTGCTGGGCCTGACCATCGACCCCGAGCGCATCGTGCTGGGCGGCGGCGTCACCGAGGTCGGTGAGCCCCTGCGGCTCGCGGTGGTCGAGCAGCTGAAGGTGCTGGGGGAGGGGTCGCCGTTCCTGGCGTCGCTGGGCCTGGCCGACCGGCTGAGCATGGTGCCGCCGGGATACCCGGTGGCCGCCGTCGGCGCGGCGATCCTGGGTCGCTGAGGCCCTGCCGGGTTCCTGCCCCTCGCTACGGTGAGGGGCGTGGAGCCCGGTACCTGGATCGACGTCCTGCTCGTCCTCGCCTTCGTGCTGATGGGCGGCGTGTTCGCCGCGACCGAGCTCGCCCTGGTGTCGCTGCGCTCGGCGCAGGTCGACAAGCTGGAGGCGGAGGGCGGCCGCGGCCACGCCGTCGCGTCCCTGGCCCGCGACCCCAACCGCTTCCTCTCCGCGGTGCAGATCGGCGTCACCGTCGCCGGCTTCTTCTCCGCCGCGTTCGGTGCCTCGACGCTCGCCCCGTCCTTCGCGCCGGCCTTCGAGCGCATCGGTGTGCCGGCGCCGGACACGGTGTCGCTGGTCGTCACGACGCTGGCGGTGTCGTACCTCTCGCTGGTCCTCGGCGAGCTCGTGCCCAAGCGGCTCGCGCTTCAGCGCTCCGTGCAGGTGTCGCGGCTGTTCGCGCCGCCGCTGGGTCGCTTCGCGCGCGTGATGACGCCGGTGATCTGGCTGCTCTCGGTGTCGACCAACGCGCTCGTCCGGCTGCTCGGCGGCAACCCCGACGCCGCCGGCGACGAGGTCGACGAGGAGGAGCTGCGGATGA
>JAYSEC010000394.1:0-2414 GCA_041914085.1 Nocardioides sp. | reverse complement strand
CGCGACGTCGACACCATCCTGGCCGCGATCGTGCGCCGCGCCCGGCAGCTCCTGCACTGCGACATGACCTACCTCTCGCTCAACGACGAGGCCGACGGCGCGTCCTACATGAAGGTCACCGACGGAGCCCTCACCCGCGAGTTCCAGAACCTGCGGCTTCCGCTGGGCACCGGCCTGCTCGGCCTGGTCGCCCAGACCGGTGCCGCCTACTTCACCGAGGACTACGCCACCGACGAGCGCTTCGTGCACCAGGGCTACATCGACGAGGCGGTGGCGGGCGAGCAGATCCGGGCCATCCTCGGGGTGCCGCTGGTGCTCGACGGCGTCGTCATCGGCGCGCTGCTGGCCGTGCACAGGTCGGTGCGGCGCTTTCCGCAGTCGGAGGTCAGCCTGCTCACCTCGTTCGCCGCCCACGCCGTGGTGGCGCTGGAGAACGCCCGCCTGTTCGCCGAGCTCGACGAGGCCAACCGGTCGCTCACCCGCCACACCGAGGCGGTCGACGCCGCGGCCCTGGCCCACGACCGGCTCACCGACCTGCTGCTGAGCGGCGGGGGAGTGGCCGAGGTCGTCGAGGTGCTGTCGACGGTGCTCGACGGTGCCGCGTCGGTGTGGACGCCGGCCGGCGACCTGCAGGCGGGCCAGGATCCGGGGATCGCCTGGACGGATGCGGTCCCGGCCGCGGTGTCGTCCGGCCGCTCGGTGGTGGTCGACGGCGGGCTGGTCGCGGCCGCCCTCGCGGGCACCGAGCACCTCGCCACCCTGGTCCTGCGGCGTGACGAGCCGCTCGACCTCGCCGGGCGTCGTACCCTCGAGCGCGGAGCGCTGGTCACCGCGCTCGTGCTGCTGTTCGCGCGGTCGGTCACCGATGCGGAGGAGCGGCTCGGCGGGCAGCTCCTGGTCGACCTGCTCGAGGCCGGCGCCGAGTCCCGCGAGCGCCTCCGCGACCGCGTACGACGCCACAGCGCGAGCCTCGACGGCCCGGTCGTGGTGGCCGCGGCGAGCATCGACGGCGTCGACCGCCACCGGGCCAGCCGGGCCGCCGTCGCGCTCGCGCGGCGGATGTCGGGGCTGGCGGGCGAGCACCGCGGCGCCGTCGTCCTCGTGGCGCCGAGCCAGGACGCGCACCACGTCGGCGCCGAGCTGCAGTCCGTCGTGCACCACCTCGGCGGGACCGCGACGGTCGGCGTCGCAGCCACGACGGACGCGCTCCACGGGGACCGCCTCGTGACCGCCCACGACGAGGCGCGGCGCTGCCTCGACACACTGGTGCGGCTCGGCCGTCGCGGCGAGGTCAGCGACCCGCCCGGGCTCGGCGTGGCGCGGCTCCTGCTCGGCGACAACGAGCCCGAGCACGTCACGGCGTTCATCGAGGCGATGCTCGGCCCGGTCCGGGCGTGGGACGCGCGTCGCGGCACCGGGCTGGGGGAGACGCTGGAGGCGTGGTTCGCCACCGGGGGCCACCTCAAGGACACCGCCGCTGCGCTGCACCTGCACCCCAACACGGTCACGCAGCGCCTGGACCGCGTCGGTGAGCTGCTCGGCGCCGGCTGGCGCGAGCCCGAGCGCGCGCTGGACCTGCAGCTGGCGCTCCGACTGGCGCGGCTCCAGGGCGGATGAGCCGCGCCCATGTGGCGAGGCCACATGGGATCGCGTCAACTGTGGCTCCCGCGGCCATGTGCCGTGCGTCACTCCGCTTCCTACGGTGGGCCGCATGACCACCGCCCCCCTTGCCACCCCGCCCGCCCTGGGCGGCCGTCGGGCACTCGTCACCGGCGCCGCCAGCGGCATCGGCGCCGCGGTCGCCGCCCGCCTGGCGCAGAGCGGTGCCGAGGTGCACCTGCTCGACCGCGACGAGGAAGGCGTCGCCAAGGTCGCCGCGCAGGTGCACGGCACCCCGCACGTCGTCGACCTCACCGACGAGCACGCCATCGAGGCGCTCGACCTCGACGTCGACGTCCTCGTCAACAACGCCGGCATCCAGCACGTCGCCCCCCTCGAGGAGCTCGACCCCGAGCGGTTCCGCGCCATCCACGCCCTGATGCTGCACGCGCCGTTCCTGCTCGCCCGGCGGGTGCTGCCCGGGATGTACGAACGGGGCTGGGGCCGCCTGGTCCACGTGTCCAGCGTCCACGGCCACCGCGCATCGGCGTACAAGGCGGCCTACGTCAGCGCCAAGCACGGCCTCGAGGGCCTGTCCAAGGTCATCGCCGTGGAGGGTGCCGACAAGGGCGTCACCAGCAACACCGTGTGTCCCGGCTACGTCCGCACCCCGCTCGTGGAGGGCCAGCTCACCGACCAGGCCCGCACCCACGGCATCCCCGAGGACGAGGTCCTCGACTCCGTCCTGCTCGCCCGTACGCCGCTCAAGCGGCTCGTCGAGCCCGAGGAGGTCGCCGACGCGGTGGCCTTCCTGT
>JAYSEC010000393.1:0-2416 GCA_041914085.1 Nocardioides sp. | reverse complement strand
TCAAGTCGTTCTGCCTGGCGATGGTGCAGGCCGACAGCCTCGGCATCCCGATCGGCCGCGTGCTGCGCATCCAGAGCGGCGAGATGCGCACCAAGCGCCGCCAGCGCGCCGAGGAGAAGGCCCAGCAGGTGCCGGTGCGGATGATGATCCCCCTCGTGCTCTTCATCCTGCCCTGCCTCTTCCTGGTGATCATGGGCCCGGCCGGCATCCAGATGGCCGAGACGTTCGGGAACCAGTGAGCCGATGCGCCTGACCGATCGGGTGGACAGGCCGGGCACCCTGGGCAGCCTCCCGTACACGTGGCGGGTCACGACGGCGATCCGTGTCTTCGCCCTCGCGCTCGCCACGGGAGTCGTGCTCTCCGACGACCGCGCCGGCGTGTCGGGGCCGCTCCTGGCGGCGCTCGTCGTGATCGCCGGCGCCGGGGCGGTCCTCGACTGGACGCCGGAGCTCAACCGCACGTCCTGGACCGCTGCCGCGGAGATGCTGCTGGCGGCGCTCATGCTCGCCAGCGCGGACGCGTCGGCCGGCCTGTACGCCTACCTCGCCGCCCCGCCCGTCGTGACCGGGCTGCGCCACGGACTGGTCACCACGGTCAACGTGGCCGCGGTCGGTGCCCTGGGCGTGCTCGCGGCCGTGGCCGGGGCGGCCGGCGGTGACCCGCGTCCCGACCTCATCGCCGCCGGCCCGTGGGTGCTCAGCGGCCTGGGCGCCGGCATGCTGACCAGCTGGCAGTCACGCTCGCTGCGCCACCAGGACGCGCGCCGGGCGCCGTACCAGGCCGCCCACCAGCTGATGGCGCAGCTGCACGGCCTGGCCCGCCGCGGCGAGGTGGCCCTGGACACCGCGCAGCTCGCGGCCGAGCTCGAGGCGGACCTGCGCCGCCGCACGGGCGCGGTGGCCTCCGCGGTCTTCACCGGCTCGACGGGCGGCGAGCTCGTGCTGCTGTCCAGCTACGGCGAGGTGGGCTCGCTCGAGGACGAGATCCACCGGGACACCGACACGCGGTCCTCGGACGTGCGGGTGCTCACCATCCACGGCACCGACGGCACGCTCGGCTACCTGGTCCTCGGCGGGGTCCTGCGCTGGACGGACGACATCGCCGAGAAGGCCTCCGAGGTCGTCGACAACTTCGCGCTGCGGATGGACACCGCCGTGCTCTTCGACGAGGTGCGCGGCATGGCGACGTCCGAGGAGCGCAACCGCCTCGCGCGCGAGATGCACGACGGGGTGGCCCAGGAGATCGTCGCGCTCGGCTACGTCGTCGACGAGATCGAGTCCGTCTCCGACGAGCCCGAGACGCGCGCCCTCGCCGAGTCGCTGCGCGAGGAGATCAGCCGGGTGGTCAGCGAGCTGCGCTACTCCATCTTCGACCTGCGCCACCAGGTCTCCGACCGCCGGCTCTCCGGAGCGATCGCGGAGTACGTGCGCGACCTCAGCACGGGCACCGACCTGCGGGTGCACCTCAGCTTCGACGAGTCCGGGACGGCGCTGTCCTCGCGCACCGAGAGCGAGCTGCTCCGCATCGCCCAGGAGGCGATCGGCAACGTCCGCCGGCACTCGCGCGCCCGCAACCTCTGGGTCGAGTTCGTCACCGACGGCGTCACCCTCGACCTGCGGATCGAGGACGACGGCGTCGGGAACGCCGGCCCCAAGGACCGCCACTGGGGACTCCAGACCATGTCCGAGCGCGCCACCGGGATCGGGGCGTCGCTCGAGGTGTGCGACCGCCCGGGCGGCGGCACCCTCGTCCACCTCCACACCGACCACGCCACCAAAGTCCGAGAGAGGAGTGCTCACCCATGAGCACCACCGTCATGCTGGTCGACGACCACGAGCTGATCCGCCAGGGCCTCGCCCGCGCCTTCGAGCGCGACGTCGACATGCACGTCGTCGGCCAGGCCGGCAGCGTCAACGAGGGGCTGTCCGTCTTCCGCGACGTGCGGCCCGACGTCGTCGTCACCGACCTCCAGCTCCCCGACGGGCTCGGCCTGGAGATCGTGCGCGCCGTGCGCAGCGAGAGCGACAGCGTCGGGCTCGTGGTGCTCACCATGCACGCCGGCGACGACCAGATCTTCGCGGCCATGGAGGCCGGCGCGTCGGCGTTCGTCGGCAAGGACAGCAAGGCGTCCGAGGTCGTCAGCGCGGCCAAGCACGCGGCCGTGGCCCCTCGCACGTTCCTCTGCGCCGGCCTGAGCGCCGCGATGATGCGACGCGCCACCGCCCCGGCCGCACCCCGACTCTCGGGGCGCGAGGAGGAGGTGCTCGTGCTGCTCGCCGAGGGCCTGGGCACCAGCGACATCGCCGGCCGGCTCTACCTCAGCGAGTCGACCGCGAAGACCCACATCACGCACATCTACCAGAAGCTCGGCGCCGCCAACCGGGCGCAGGCACTGGTCACCGCGATGCGGATGGG
>JAYSEC010000392.1:0-2418 GCA_041914085.1 Nocardioides sp. | reverse complement strand
TGTCGTCGGGGTTGCGGCTGGTGATGAGGTTGCCGTCGACGACGACCTCCTCGTCCACCCACTCGCCGCCGCCGTTGCGCACGTCGGTCTGCAGGCTCGGCCAGCTGGTCATCCGCTTGCCGCGCACCCGGTCGGCCTCGACGAGGGTCCACGGGGCGTGGCAGATGGCGGCGACCGGCTTGCCGGAGTCGACGAAGTCGCGGACGAAGGCGACGGCCGTGTCGTCCATGCGCAGCGCGTCGGGGTTGGCGACGCCGCCGGGCAGGACGAGGGCGTCGTAGTCGTCAGGGGAGGCGTCGGAGACGAGGCGGTCGACCTTCTGGGTGGTGGACTTGTCGAGGTGCTGGAACAGCTGCACCTCGCCCTCCTCGACGGACAGCAGCTCCACGGTGTGACCCGCGTCGGCGGCGGCCTGCCACGGCTTGGTCAGCTCCACCTCCTCGATGCCCTCGGTGGCGGTCAGGAATGCGATGCGCTTGGTCATGCCTTCGAGGCTTGCTCGCGGACGGGTGCCGGACAACCCACCAACGGGTGGTCTGGTTCGGGGCGCCCGCGACCGCTTCGCTAGCGTCGGCGCCATGACTGACCCCGCCCCCGAGCCCGACCTCTCGTCGCTGACCATCGCCGTCCTCGGCGGCACCGGACCCCAGGGTCGGGGGCTGGCCCGCCGGTTCGCGGCAGCCGGCCTCGACGTCGTGCTCGGCTCGCGGGACGCGCAGCGCGCCCAGGACACGGCCGCGACGCTCGCCGACGTCGGGCGGGTCCGCGGCGCGTCGAACGCCGACGCCGCGTCTGCCGCGGACGTCGTCCTCGTCGTCGTGCCGTGGGACGGCCACGCCGAGCTGCTCGCGTCGCTGAGGGACGTGCTTGCGGGCAAGGTCGTCGTCGACTGCGTGAACCCGCTCGGCTTCGACAAGCAGGGGCCGTACGCCTTGCGCGTCGAGGAGGGATCGGCGACGGAGCAGGCCGCGGCGCTCCTGCCGGACTCCCGCGTGGTGGGCGCCTTCCACAACGTCAGCGCCGTCCTGCTCGAGGACCCGACGGTCGAGCGGATCGAGACCGACGTGCTCGTGCTGGGCGACGACCGCGCGGCCACGGACCTCGTCCAGGCGCTGGCCGACGTCGTGCCCGGGATGCGCGGGATGTACGGCGGCCGCCTCCGCAACGCCCACCAGGTCGAGGCGCTGACCGCCAACCTGATCGCCATCAACCGGCGCTACAAGGCCCACGCCGGGGTGCGCGTCACCGACGTCTAGCTGCAGACCGTCAGCCGATCGCGCCGTTGCTGTCCTTGGCCAGCGAGCGGGAGATCACCATCCGCTGGATCTGGTTCGTGCCCTCGAAGATCTGCATGACCTTGGCCTCGCGCATGTAGCGCTCGACCGGGAAGTCGCGGGTGTAGCCGTAGCCACCGAGCACCTGGACGGCGTCGGTGGTGACCTTCATGGCGTTGTCGGTGGCCACCAGCTTGGCGATCGAGGCCTCGCGGGAGAACGGCAGCCCCGCGTCGCGGAGTCGGGCGGCGTGGAGCATGGTCGCGCGGGCGGTGACGACGGCGGCCTCCATGTCGGCGAGCACGAAGGCGAGGCCCTGGTGGTCGATGATCTTCTTGCCGAAGGTCTCGCGCTCGCGGGCGTACGCCACCGCCGAGTCCAGCGCGCCTTGGGCGAGACCGGTCGCGACGGCGGCGATGCCGAGGCGGCCGGAGTCGAGGCCGGCGAGGGCGATGCGCAGCCCGTCGCCCTCGGCGCCGAGGCGGCGCTCGACGGGGACGCGGACGTCGTCGAAGCGCATCGTCGCCGTCGCCGAGCCGGTGAGGCCCATCTTGCGCTCCGGCGGGTCGGCCGAGAGGCCCTCCGCGGAGGCCGGGACGAGGAAGCAGGAGATCCCGTTGCGGTCGTCGGACGTGCGGGCCATCACCTTGTAGAAGTCGGCGTGGCCGCCGTGCGTCGTCCACGCCTTGGCCCCGTTGAGGACGTACTCGTCGCCGTCGAGGCGGGCGGTGGTGCGCATGGCGGCGGGGTCGGATCCGGCGTGCGGCTCGGAGAGGCAGTAGGCGCCGAGCAGGTCGCCACCGAGCATGTCGGGCAGCCACTCGGCCTTCTGCTCCTCGGTGCCGAAGTACGCCAGGCCGAAGCACGACAGGGCGTGCACCGAGACGCCGACGCCGACCGACGACCACACGGCGCCGATCTCCTCGAGGACCTGGAGGTAGACCTCGTAGGGCTGGTCGCCGCCGCCGTGCTCCTCCGGGTAGGGCAGCGACAGCAGCCCCGCCTGGCCGAGCATCGCGAAGACGTCTCGGGGGAAGGTCTCGGTCGCCTCCGCCTCGGCCGAGCGCGGCGCGAGCTCCTTGGTGGCGATCTCCCGGGTGAGGGCGAGCAGGTCGCGGGCCTCGTCGGTGGGCAGCTGGCGGCG
>JAYSEC010000391.1:0-2420 GCA_041914085.1 Nocardioides sp. | reverse complement strand
TCGCCGGCTGGGCCGGTCCGGTCGCGGGGCAACCTGCAGAAACTTACCGGGCGCTTCGCTCACCGTCAAACTCGTGGGCTTGGCGCTTCGGTGTGGTCGCAGCTGGTCTCCGCTTCAGCTGACCTTCTGGCCAGGAGGCGGCGCCGCTTGCGGCGACAGGAAGAACATTAGACGACCGTCCCGCGACATGCCAAACCGGGGTGGGCATCTACGCATAACCGCAGGTCAGCGGCCTGTACGACGACCCGGCGCAGCCGGCCGGTAGGGACTCACCGTCGGGTCACCGGTGGCCCAGAAGCGCCACGGGCGGTCCGCGGCGAGGCGCAACCCCACGCGGGGACCGGTGCTGATCGAGGCGGGTGGCTCCCCCGCGGCCAGCTCGGGACGTACGCCGTTGTCACCCAGCGTGATCCCGAGCGCCGTGCAGAGACGGGCCGGGCCACGCGCCAGGTCGCGGTCGCTGCTGCCGGGACGGCGGCTGCGCGCGACGTCGTGCCCGGCGACCACCTCGCCGGCCCGCAGCAGGACCGCGCCCGGATCGCCGTCCGGGCCGGTGACGAGGTTGGCGCAGTGGTGCATGCCGTAGATGAAGTAGACGTACAGGTGCCCCGGCGGGCCGAACATCACCGCGTTGCGATCGGTGCGACCGCGGTAGGCGTGGGACCCGGGGTCGAGCGGGCCGGCGTACGCCTCGACCTCGGTGAGCCGCAGCGAGACGCCCCCATGGGTGAGCACGGCACCCAGCAGCCGCGGGGCGACCTCGAGCGGGTCGCCCTCAGCCCAGTCGGGCACGGTGGCCGGCGCTCAGGCCGCGGAGCTCGTCGAGCTGCTCGCGCACGCGGACCGGGGCGGTCCCGCCGCGACCGGACCGGGAGGCGACGGAGCCCTCGACGGTGAGCACCGAGCGCACCTCCGGGGTCAGCGCCGGCGAGATCTCGGCCAGCTGCTCGTCGGTGAGGTCGGGCAGGTCGCAGCCGAGCTCCTCGCAGCGGCGTACGCAGGCGCCGGCGAGCTCGTGGGCGTCGCGGAACGGCACGCCCTCGCGCACGAGCCACTCGGCGACGTCGGTCGCCAGCGAGAACCCCTGCGGCGCGAGCTCGGCCATCCGGGCGCCGTCGAAGGTGAGGGTGGCGACCATCCCGGTCATCGCGGGCAGCAGCACCTCGAGCGTCTCGACGGAGTCGAACACCGGCTCCTTGTCCTCCTGGAGGTCGCGGTTGTAGGCGAGCGGGAGCCCCTTCAACGTGGCCATCAGACCGGACAGGTTGCCGACCAGGCGCCCGGCCTTGCCACGTGCGAGCTCGGCGATGTCGGGGTTCTTCTTCTGGGGCATGATGCTCGACCCGGTCGACCAGGAGTCGTGGAGCGTCGCGAAGCCGAACTCCCGCGTCGTCCACAGGATGACGTCCTCGGCCAGGCGGGACAGGTCGACGCCGACCTGGGCGGTCACGAACGCGAGCTCGGCCGCGAAGTCGCGGGCCGCCGTGCCGTCGAGCGAGTTGGCCGAGGACCCGGTGAAGCCGAGCTCGGCGGCCACGGCCTCCGGGTCGAGGCCGAGGGTCTGGCCGGCGAGCGCGCCGGAGCCGTACGGCGAGTCGCTCGCGACCCGGGCGTCCCAGTCGCGCAGCCGCTCGACGTCGCGCATCAGGGGCCAGGCGTGGGCCAGCAGGTGGTGCGCGAGCAGGACGGGCTGGGCGTGCTGGAGGTGGGTCCGCCCCGGCATGACGGTCTCCTCGCCGGGGGCGAGGTGCTCCCCCGCCTGGCTGGCGAGGACGTCGACGAGGTCGAGCACCAGGCCCGCGATCGTGCGGGCGTGGTCGCGGAGGTAGGCGCGGAACAGCGTCGCGACCTGGTCGTTGCGCGAGCGACCGGCGCGGAGCCGGCCGCCCACCTCCGGGCCGACCTCCTCGAGCAGGAGCCGCTCGAGCGCCCCATGGACGTCCTCGTCGGACTCGGCGGGGCGCAGCGCGCCGGCGTCGTACCGCTCCCCCAGAGCCCCGAGGCCGCGGAGCAGCTCCGCGTGGTCGGCGTCAGTGAGCAGCCCGGCGCGGTGCAGCGCATTCGCGTGCGCCCGGGAGCCGGCGAGGTCGTAGGGCGTCAGCTGCCAGTCGAAGTGCGTCGACCGGGACAGCCGCTGCAGCTCCGGCGACGGTCCGCTCGCGAAGCGGCCGCCCCACAGCGATCCCTCGTTGGTGGTTCCTGCTCCAGCCATCAGTCGGTCCCGAACTCCATCGCTGCGTGCTCCAGTGCGGTCTCGTCGAACGTGTCCTCGTCCGCGTCCTCGGCCGGCGAGTGACCGGTGATCCGGTCGAAGCCGCCGGCCTCGATGGCACCGTAGAGGGTGCCGTTCTCGACCAGGACCTGCCCCTGGTCGAGCGGCTGGGCGGCGTAGAGCTCGAGCTTGGCGCGGGAGTCGGCGA
>JAYSEC010000390.1:0-2431 GCA_041914085.1 Nocardioides sp. | reverse complement strand
GACCGACCGAGCATGGTCAGCGTGGGCACGATCATCTGGCTCTCGAGCGAGCTGATGTTCTTCGCCGCGCTGTTCGCGGCGTACTTCACCATCCGCGCGGTGAGCCCCGAGCTCTGGGCGCAGGAGACCGAGAAGCTCAACGTGCCGTTCTCCACGGCCAACACCGCGATCCTGGTGGCGTCCTCGTTCGCCTGCCAGTGGGGCGTGTTCGCCGCCGAGCGCGGGCAGGTCGGTCGCACCGGCGGGCTGCTCAACTTCACCAAGTGGGGCCTGCGCGAGTGGTTCATCCTCACCTACGTCATGGGCGCGATCTTCATCGGCGGCCAGGCGCTCGAGTACGCCGAGCTCATCCACGAGGGCGTGACCATCCCGAGCTCGGCCTACGGCACGATGTTCTACCTCACCACCGGCTTCCACGGCCTGCACGTGACCGGCGGCCTGATCGCGTTCCTCTTCGTGCTGGGACGCACCTACCTCGCCCGGCGCTTCACCCACGAGCAAGCCGTCACCGCGATCGTGGTGTCCTACTACTGGCACTTCGTCGACGTGGTGTGGATCGGCCTGTTCTTCACGATCTACGTCATCAAGTAAGCAAGCCCCAGAAATCCCATACCGTCGCAACCGGCAAGGACTCATCGTGCGTGTGCTCAACCGAACCGCTGGTCGCCTCTCCCGGCACCGTCGGGGACCTCTCGCGGGTCTCGTCGTGCTCCTGCTGGGACTGCTGATCAGCGGCTCCCTCTACACGGCCCTGGCCCCGGCGCAGGCGGACAGCCAGCCGAGCGAGACCGAGCAGGTCGCCCAGGGCAAGGAGCTGTTCCTCGCCAGCTGCGCGTTCTGCCACGGCAAGAACGGTGAGGGCATCCCCACCGTGCGCGACGGCTACCAGATCGGTCCGTCGCTGGTCGGCGTCGGCGCCGCCGCGGTCGACTTCCAGGTCGGCACCGGTCGCATGCCGATGGCGAGCCCGGGCGCCCAGGCGCCCCGCAAGCCCGTCGTGTTCAACGACGAGGAGATCGCCGCGCTGTCGGCGTACGTCGCCTCGCTGGGCCCCGGCCCGGCCATCCCCAACGAGTCCGACTACTCCATCGAGGGCCTGTCCGAGGAGGAGCGCGAGGAGGCGATCTCCCGCGGCGGTCAGATCTTCCTCACCAACTGCACGGCCTGCCACAACTTCAATGGTCGCGGCGGTGCCATGCCCCGCGGCGGCTACGCCCCGAGCCTGCACGGCGTCGAGGGCAAGTACATCTACGAGGCCCTGCTGACCGGGCCGCAGCAGATGCCCAACTTCAGCAACGGCAACCTCTCCCCCGAGGAGAAGCGCGACGTCATCGCCTACCTCGACAGCATCCAGGACACCCCCGAGTACGCCGGCTTCACGCTCGGCGGCCTCGGCCCCGTCTCCGAGGGCATGTTCGCGTGGCTCGTCGGCATCGGCGGGCTCGTCGGCGCGGCGGTGTGGATCGCCTCGCACACGACTCGGAGCAAGAAGAGCAAGGTGAACGCGTGAACGACGACAACCGGCCCATGAACGCGCCCGACGGCACGCCGCTGCCGCACGGCGCGCACAAGCCCTCGGACGCGGGGTCCCCCGACTCCCACGTGCCCTCCCACCGCCAGGCCGAGCCGATCCCCGACCCGGGCCTCCCGGCTCACACCTGGCGCCCCACCGACGTCGACCCCAAGGCCGAGAAGCGCGCCGAGCGGCAGGTCGCGGCGATGTTCGTCGCCGCGATGATCAGCGCGGTCCTCTTCGTCGTCGCCTACTTCACCCTCGAGGTCGGCGACAACTGGGACACCTTCGCCGGGATGGGTGCCTCGACGGTGGCGCTCGGCGTCACCCTCGGCGTCAGCCTGCTGCTGATCGGCATCGCGATCATCCACCTCGCCCGCAAGCTGATGGCCGACGTGGAGATCATCGAGATGCGCCACCCGGCCGCCTCGCCCGCCGAGGACCGCGAGGCGACCGTCCAGGCCCTCAACGACGGCCTCGACGAGGCCGGCATCGGCCGCCGCCCGCTCGTGCGCAACACCATGATCGGCGCCGTCGGCGTCCTCGGCCTGCCGGCCGTGGTCCTGCTGCGCGACCTCGCCCCCGGTGACGCGCTCGACGTCGACAAGCTGGCCCACACGATCTGGGAGCCGGGCATGCGCCTGGTGCGCGACGTCGTCGGCACCCCGATCCTCGCCAGCGAGATCGAGATGGGCGACCTCATCAACGCCGCACCCGAGGCCATGTTCCCGACGGAGGAGAACGGCTACCCCGAGCTCCACGGCGCCGAGGAGCAGGCCGAGAAGGCCAAGGGCGCGATCATCATCGTGCGGATGAACCCCGACGACATCATCCCGGCCAAGGGTCGGGAGAAGTGGACCGTGGACGGCATCATCTGCTACTCGAAGATCTGCACCCACGTCGGGTGCCCGATCTCCC
>JAYSEC010000389.1:0-2446 GCA_041914085.1 Nocardioides sp. | reverse complement strand
CGTCTGGGTCCAGGCCTCGGCGACGGCCATCTTGTCCGGGCCGGCCTCGTCGAGGAGCCGGTGCCAGGAGCGATAGACGTCGTGGACCTCCGGCTGGTCCCACATCGGCTCGTCCTTGAGGTCGAGCGAGACCATCGAGTGGTCGGTGTTGACCTGCCCGGAGCTGGGGCGCTCGTCCTCGCCGACCTCCTGGTCTCGCAGGGACTCGACCTTGAACAGGCCGTGGGCGACGTCGATGCGGAAGCCGTCGACCCCGCGGTCGAGCCAGAAGCGCAGCACGTCCTCGAACATCGCCGGCACCTCGGGGTTGCGCCAGTCGAGGTCGGGCTGGGTGGAGTCGAAGAGGTGGAGGTACCACTGGCCGTCGTCGACCTGGGTCCACGCCGGGCCGCCGAAGACCGAGCCCCAGTTGTTGGGCAGCTCGCCGTCGGGGGCGTCGCGGAAGAGGTAGCGGGCACGCTCCGGGCTGCCCTTGCCGGCAGCGAGCGCGGCTTGGAACCACTCGTGCTCGCTGGAGGTGTGGTTGGGGACGATGTCGACCACGACCCGCAGGCCGAGCTCGTGGGCGCGCGCGATCAGGTCGTCGGCGTCGGAGAGCGTGCCGAACAGCGGGTCGACGTCGCGGTAGTCGGCGACGTCGTAGCCGTGGTCGTGCTGCGGCGAGGTGTAGAACGGCGTGATCCAGAGCGCGTCGACGCCCAGCTCGGCGAGGTGCGGCAGCCGCGAGGTGATGCCGGGAAGGTCGCCGATGCCGTCACCGTCGCTGTCGGCGAAGCTGCGGACGTAGACCTGGTAGACGACGGAGTTGCGCCACCACTGCGTCGTTGGATCGTTCAAATCAGCCATGACCCCATCCTCTCAACACCCCCGCCCCCGGGGTCAACCCGGCACCCGGCCACCGAACAGGGCGGGGTCGACGGCGATCCACACGTGCTCAGCCGTCGCGACCACCCGGCCGTCGGCGTCGTACAACGTGGCGGCGGTGAAGGTCTTGCGACCGTCCTGGCCGCGGCCCTCGCCCACCACGACGTGCTCCTCGTCGATCATGGGCAGGGCGTCGACCCGGGCCGTCATCCGGCCCAGCACCATGAGCCGCTCGGTGAGGTCGCCGGCCCAGCCGCCGATGCAGTCCAGGGCCGCCCAGGTCGAGGCGAGCGAGGCGCGGGTGTGCTCGTCGACGTAGGTGTGCCAGTCCTCGTGCAGGCTCGGGTGCGGGGTCCAGGTCGCGGCGACGAGGTCACCGTCGGGCCCGGTGCCGACCCGGCCCGGGAAGATCCGCAGTCCGTCGCCCTCCTCGCGCCCGGTGCCGCACGCGAAGCAGGTGGGGAAGGGGTGGAAGTCGTGGCCCGGGTACGACGCCGCGGCGCCCGCCGCGGTGGCGGGGTCGACCGACTCGACCTCGCGCAGGTCGTGGTCGGCGCGGCGGGCGGTCGCCACCACGGCACCGTCCCTGCTCGCGGTCAGCAGGCCGTCCTCCGCGGAGACCCGCATCGCCGTGTCGAGCGGGGGAGGCTGGCGCAGCGACACCTCGATCGCGGGCCAGCTGTCGCACCGGTTGTCGGGGGAGTCCACGTCGTCCAGCGCGGCCAGCGCGCCGGCCGTCCAGCCGCCGTTGCCGGAGTCCGGGGGGCCGCAGAAGCGCTGGGGGACGATGAGTTCGCTCACCGGCCTCACTGTGCCACGGGCGCGCGTCTGCCGCAGTTGGCGGATGGGACACAATGTGCCCGTGAGCGACCTGATCGACACCACCGAGATGTACCTCCGCACGATCTACGAGCTCGTGGAGGAGGGCATCGTCCCGCTGCGTGCGCGCATCGCCGAGCGCCTGCACCAGTCGGGGCCGACCGTCTCGCAGACGGTGGCGCGGATGGAGCGCGACGGCCTGCTCACCGTGCAGGGCGACCGCCACCTCGAGCTCACCGAGGAGGGCCAGGTCCTCGCCACCCGCGTGATGCGCAAGCACCGGCTCGCCGAGCGGCTGCTGACCGACGTGATCGGCCTGGACTGGGAGCTCGTCCACGCCGAGGCCTGCCGGTGGGAGCACGTCATGTCGGAGACGGTCGAGCGCCGCCTCCTCGAGCTGCTCGACCACCCCACCGAGTCGCCGTACGGCAACCCGATCCCCGGCCTCGACGAGCTCGGCGACCGGCGCTCGGAGGACTTCATGGACAACGTCGAGCCGTTGTCAGCCGCCGCGCAGGCCGAGGACGCCCGCGTCCACGTCAAGCGCATCTCCGAGGAGATGCAGAAGGACGAGGACCTCATGGGCCTGCTGCGCCGCGTCGGCGCGCTGCCCGGCAAGACCGTGACCATCGCCCGCACCGACGAGGGCATCCTCATCGGCTCCGGCGGCGAGACCGCCGAGCTCGTCGTCGAGGCGGCGGAGCACATCTTCGTGCGCCGCTGAGCCGCCTAGTGATCCCCGGCTGACCGGGGATCGCTGAAC
>JAYSEC010000388.1:0-2468 GCA_041914085.1 Nocardioides sp. | reverse complement strand
GACCAGACCCGGCAGGACCCCACCGAGGTGCACGGGCAGCCCGACACCGAGGGCGAGCAGCTGCCGAAGCCCGGCGACGAGGACTCGGTGACCCGCGAGATGGGTGAGGAGCCCGACCACGGCGAGGAGACGTACGTCGGCCACGACCGGCTGCGCGACCAGGTCGCGGTGATCACGGGCGGGGACTCCGGCATCGGCCGGGCGGTCGCGCTCGCCTTCGCCCGCGAGGGCGCCGACGTGGTCATCGCCTACCTCGAGGGGGAGGACGACGACGCGGAGGAGACCCGCCGGATCGTCGAGGACGCCGGCCGCCGGTGCGTCCTCGTGCCCACCGACCTCGTGCAGGAGGAGGCCTGCCAGGCCCTGGTCGACCGGGCGGTCGAGGACTTCGGTCGCATCGACGTCCTCGTCAACAACGCGGCCTACCAGATGGCGCAGCCCGGGGGGCTCGCCGACATCACCACCGAGCAGCTCGACCGGGTGATGCGCACGAACGTCTATGCGATGTTCTGGCTGTGCCGGATGGCGCTGCCGCACATGAAGGCCGGCGCCTCGATCATCAACACCTCGTCGGTGCAGTCGTCCTCGCCCTCGCCCGAGCTGCTCGACTACGCCTCCACGAAGGCCGCGATCGTGAACTTCACCCGCGGCCTGGCGCAGTCGATCGCGGACAAGGGCATCCGGGTCAACGCCGTCGCCCCCGGCCCGATCTGGACGCCGCTCATCCCGGCGACGATGCCGCCGGAGAAGGTCGAGACCTTCGGGCAGGACACGCCGCTCGGACGCGCCGGCCAGCCCGCCGAGGTGGCGACCGCGTTCGTCTACCTCGCCTCGCCCGAGTCGAGCTACATCACCGGTGAGGTCATCGCGGTCACGGGAGGCAAGCCGGTCACCATGTGAGGCGGAACCCCCGAAGGTGGTCGAGGAGGCGTATCGAGACCCCCTCAGCGCACGCCCGCGTAGCCCTCGCGATAGCTGGGACGGCTCGGCGCCCAGCCCGTCGACCGCAGCCGCGCGTTGGAGAGCCGCTTGCCGTGGCCCCGCGCGGGGTCCGCGGGCGGAGGTGCCGGCGCACCGAGCCGCTCGGCGAGGAAACCGGCGACGTCACCCATCTGCGCCGGTACGTCATCGGTGCCGAGGTAGAGCGGCTCCGGCTGTTCGGCCATGGTCAGCAGGTGGACGACGGCGGCCGCGGCGTCCTTGCGGTGGATCCGGTTGGTCCACCGGTGCGGGTCGGTGACCTTGCCGGCCCGGACCTGGTCGAGCAGCCGCGTGCTGCTGCCGCCGTACAGCCCCGAGAGGCGGAGCACCGTGCCGTGGGGGACCCGCGCGTGGAAGGCCTCCTCGGCCGCGACGAGCATCCGCCCCGGCCCGTCCGAGGGCGCGGGCGGCGACGTCTCGTCCTGGATGCCGGGGAGGTCGGCGCTGCCGTGGACGGCGGTCGAGGACACCAGCACCGCCCGCTCCGGCGGCACCGGCAGCGCGTCGAGCGCCCGCGCCATCCCGTCGACGTACGTCGCCCGGTAGGACTCCTCGGTGCGCGGCCTCGCCGTCAGCGCGACGACCACGAAGCGGGGGCGTACGTCGGACAGGTCGGGTGCGCCGGCCGTCAGGTCGACCGCGCGACCGACGAGCGGCGGCAGCACGGCGGAGGCGTTGCGGCGCAGCGCCAGCACGCCGTGTCCACGCTCGGCGAGGCGCAGGCCGACGGCGGCGCCGAGGTCGCCGGCGCCGACGAGGAGGACGTCCGGGCTCACGGAGGCGGTCACCCGGGCAGGGTAGCGAGGCCCCGCCCAAGCATGCTCCCCGCGCATCACTCGATCCAGAAACGGGCTTGGACAGGCATCGTCGGGGCTTCCTAGGTTGGTGAGCACCGCCACACACCGACCGCCACGACCGAAGGACCGCCAGCGTGACGAACTACAGCCCCACCCAGCTTGTCGAGACCCTGGGCAGCGGCCTGCTGTCGTTCCCGGTGACCCACTTCGACGCGGACCTGCAGTTCGACGAGCCGGCCTACCGCGCACACCTGGAGTGGCTCAGCGGATACCCGGTCGCGGGGCTGTTCGCGGCCGGCGGCACGGGCGAGGGATTCTCGCTCAACCCCGAGGAGACCGACCGCGTGGTGCGCGCCGCCATCGCCGGTGCCGGCGGCAAGGTGCCCGTGCTGGCCCCCGCGACCGGGTCGACGGTCAACGCCGTCGCGCAGGTCCGGGCGGCCGACGAGGCCGGTGCGGACGGCATCCTGCTGATGCCGCCGTACCTCACCGAGGCGGGCCAGCGCGGGCTCGTCGAGCACATCAGCGCGGTCTGCGCGGCGACCGGGCTCGGCGTCATCTACTACTCGCGCGCCAACGCCGTCCTCGGCGCCGACGCGCTCGAGCAGGCCTGCCAGCGCAACGACAACCTCGTCGGCTTCAAGGACGGCGTCGGCTCGATCGAGCAGATGACCCGCACCTACGCCCAGC
>JAYSEC010000387.1:0-2476 GCA_041914085.1 Nocardioides sp. | reverse complement strand
GCGGGATCGGGTTGCGGGATGCGCGGATCGCGGCAGACCAGGTCCGCGCAACCCGTCTGTTCGGCCACCTAGGATCGCCCAGTGGATAGTCCGAGTAGTTTCCTCAGGGTCGCGACCGCGGACGACGGCGCACAACTGCTGTACTTATGGGGCCTGCTCTTCGATGAGGACGGCGTTCACGACGACGAGCCATGGAGGAGCCACGCTCGCAAGTGGTTCGCCCGCTACGTCGACGACTCCGACGCCGCTCGCTTCCCGGTTATCGACAGAGGTGGCGAGATCGTCGCGACCGCAATTGGCACTCTTGAATTGGGCGTTCCCAACCCGATGTGCCCTCGAGGACGGACCGTCCGGCTCGCCAATGTCATCACCGTCCCCCAGCACCGGGGTTGCGGATACGGGACCCTCCTGGTCGCTGACGTCATCGAGTGGGCCAAGTCAATCAACGCAGATCGAGTGGACCTCAGCTCCACAGAGGAAGGGCGGCGCCTCTACGACAAGGCGGGTTTCGTCCTGACGTCTGCTCCGCGGATGAAGCTCGTTCTCTAGCGCGCGACCGGTGCAACCGACCGGCCCGGAACGCTGTGCAGAAATGCGCTGCGCCTCGGGGCGTCGCCGCAACTTCGGACGTCGACGGAGACATACCTGCAACAGTCGCCGCGCACCCGACCGCTCAGACGTACGCGCCCACGACGCAACGGGCAAAGTTCAGGACCCAAGGAACGCAACACAGGGAACTGCACCGCGCTGACGGACAGTTACGGGTGTGAGCACCGAGGATCGCGAGCTGAGACGACGGCTGCGGGGCGGCGACCAGGCCGCCTTCGACAGCGTCTACGCCGAGCACGTCAACGGCGTCTTCACCCTGGCACACCGGTTGACCGCGAACTGGGCCACTGCGGAGGACGTGACCTCCGAGACGTTCCTGACGCTCTGGCGCAACCGCGACGGGCTCGCGGACGACGACCGGCCGCTCCGTGCCTGGCTGCTCGCCATCACCACGCGCCAAGCCCTCAACGCCACCCGGAGCCGTCGTCGCCTCTTGACCTTCTTGGCACGAGCGCCCGACGACCTCACCGTCCCCGACTTCGCCGACAGCACCGCGCAGCGCCTCGACGACGCGCACACCCTCGCCCGGACCGCACGGGCACTTGAGTTGCTGACCCGGAGCGAGACCGAGGTGCTCGCCCTGTGCGTGTGGTCGGGACTGAGCTACGCCGAGGCCGCGGAGACCCTGGGCGTCCCGGTCGGGACGGTCCGGTCGCGGCTGTCCCGGGCACGCGCCCGTCTCCGGGCGATCACCGACGACCCGCCGGACGAGGCAGAGACCGACACCTGGACCCGCACCCCGACCCGCATCCCGACCGTCCGAGGAGGACGACCATGACCGCTGACGACTCCACACGCGACCTCCTCGAGCTGCGCCGCCAGCTCCCCCCTCCGACGGAGATCACGCTGTCCCCCGAGCACCGTGCCCGACTGGCTCGTCGAGTGCACACGGCCATCGACGACCACGATCGGGGAGCACGCCGAACCGGCCGGGTCGCGGCCCCCGCACTCCTGGTCGCCTGCTCGACGATCCTCGCGCTCCTCACCTGGGGCGCCATCGACGACATCGCCACCGATCCACGCTCCCCCTCGCCTCGCGACCGTGCGGTCGCCACGGCCCCGGCCGCCACCCTGGTGCTGGAGAGCGCAGCCACGGCCGCACTGGCAGCGCCCACCCTCGACGTGCGGGAGGATCAGTTCGTCTACGCCAGGAGCGCCGTGCTTTCCAACGACGGTCGCCTCGGCGGTCCGGTCCGCCTCGGGGAGGTGCACGAGCGGGAGGTCTGGTTCGGGCAGGACACCGGACCCTACGGTTGGGACGACGACGTGATCCGCGAGCTCGGCCAGGACTGGCCGATCGACTACAGCGGCCCCGCCGCGGCTGGCGTCGGCCGGCCGACGTACGCCTGGTTGGCTTCCCTGCCCACCGACCCCGACGCGCTCCTCGACGTCCTGTACGCCGAGGCACGGACCGTAGAGCGCCAGGAGCCCGAGCAGGCGGTCTTCGAGCTCATCGGCAACCTCGTCAACGAGCAGGCGGTGCCGCCGAGGACCGCGGCAGCCTTCTACCGCGCCACCACCCTGATCCCGGGCGTCGAGGTAGAGCGCGACGCCACGGACGCTCTCGGCCGCCAAGGCATCGGCGTCAGCCGCGCCGATGCCGCGTTCCGGACCCGGACCACGTGGGTGTTCGACCCCGACAGCTACGAGCTCATGGGCATGCGCAGCTGGTTCACCCACACCGACGGCTCGCCCGACATCCTGTTCGGCGCCACGGCGATCCTGGAGCGCGGCATCGTCGACGAAGCCGGCACCGTCCCCGCACGCCCCGCCTGAGGCCCTCTGCGCGTAGGCGGGCGCTTCCATGCCTGACGAGCGCCCACGTGCGCAGGAGAGATCCCAACGCGGAGCGTGACCAGTGCGGGAT
>JAYSEC010000386.1:0-2516 GCA_041914085.1 Nocardioides sp. | reverse complement strand
CCTTGCGGGGCAGGAAGTTGCAGATGACGAAGTTCCAGCCCTCGAAGACCTGGTGCACCGGCGGCGGCTGGTGGACCTTGCCGGTGATCGGCATGAAGTCCTCGATGTTGAACGTGTAGGGGTAGAGGCAGCCGTCCCAGCCGACGACGTCGAACGGGTGCGTGGCATAGGTGAGCCGGGTGCCGACGATGCCGGCGCTGGTGCGGTGCTTGACCAGCACCTCGACGTCGGTGCCCTCGACCTGGAGCGTCTCCTCGGGCCCGTGCAGGTCGCGCTCGCAGTAGGGCGCGTGCTCCAGGAACTGCCCGAAGCGGGACAGGTACCGCTTGGGCGGGTGGATGTGGGAGTTGGCCTCGACGGCGTAGAGCCGCGACGGCTCGGCGGGCACCCAGCGGTGGTCGGTGGCGCGCGGCACGACGACGTAGTCGCCGGCGCGGTAGGCGATGGTGCCGAAGACGGTCTCGACGACCCCGCTGCCGGACTCGACGTAGACGCACTCGTCGCCGATCGCGTTGCGGTAGAGCGGCGAGGGGTCGGTGCCCGTGACGACGTACGCGATCCGGACGTCGTTGTTGCCGAGCACCAGCCGGCGGCCCTGGACGGGGCACGTGCCGGTCTGCAGGTCGTGCAGCCTGAGGTGGCGTGGCTTGAGGGGGTGGTTGGGCGTGCGCGACTGGTCGGGCAGCTCCCAGACCTGGCTGTCGGTGATGGCGCTGGGCACACCGCGGCGGTAGAGGAGCGAAGAGTCGGAGGAGAACCCCTCCTCGCCCATCAGCTCCTCGCGGAACAGGTGGCCCTGGTCGTCGCGCATCTGGGTGTGGCGCTGCCGCGGCAGCCGGCCGAGTGCTCGGTAGTGCGCCATCGGTCCGCTCCAATCGTCCGATCATCGGACACTGATGTCCGCTATCTGGTGGTTAGAGTAGTCGCGTGTCCCCCACTCCTCCACCCCCCGACCACGACGGTGCGGACGCCGTCCCCGAGGCCTGGCGCGGCCTGGTGGACGACGCCGCGATCTTCCCGCCCGGCGACGCCGACCTCGGCGAGGCGTTGGACGCCTACGACGCCCGGCGGACCGAGTGGTGGGCGGGACTCGTCGGGTCGTTCGTGGTCCGCGACACCGACCTCGGGTCCGTGCCGGCCGGCGTGCCCGTGTCGGTGGTGCTGACCAGCGGCGCCGGCGCGATCGAGGGCGTGGCCGCACTGGCCGGGCGCAGGGGCTTGTCGCTGGCCGGCCTCGAGGTCGCCGTGCGCGACGCCGACGACCCCGTCGGCAACGTGCGGCGCCTCGACGCCGCGGCCCGCGCCGCGGAGGTCGACGTGCCGCTGTTCGTCGAGGTGCCCGGGCCGGTGACGGCCGCCTGGCTGGCCGCCGCCGACGAGGTGGCCGCGTGCGACCACCGGCTCAAGCTGCGGCTCGGCCACGTCGACCACGACCTGGTGCCCGACGCCGGCACGGTCGCCGGCTGGATCGACGCGGCGCTCGACCGGGAGGTCCGCTTCAAGGCCACCGCCGGGCTGCACCGCGCCGTACGCCACGAGCCGGAGGGCGGCGGCGCGCACGGCTTCCTCAACCTGCTCGCCGCGACCGCGGCGCTCTGGGAGGGCGGCTCGATCGCCGACGCCGTCGGTCTCCTCGAGCAGCGCGACGGCAGCGCGCTGACCGGCACCGACGTGGCCACGGCCAGGCGCTGGTTCACCTCGTTCGGCTCGTGCTCGGTGACCGAACCCCTGGACGACCTCATCTCACTCGGATTGGTGGACAAGCGATGACAGCGACGACCTGGGTCGAGGGAGCCGCGGGCTCCGGGTTCGACGTCGACCACCTCCCCTACGGCGTCTTCGCGCGCTCCGGCGAGCACCCGCGGGTGGCCGTGCGCATCGGCGACCAGGTGCTCGACCTCAGCATCGTGGCAGCCGCCGACATGGTCGACACGCACGCGCTGTTCGACCAGCCGACCCTCAACCCCTTCATGGCCGCCGGCCCCGCCGTCTGGGAGTCGACCCGCGCCTGGATCACCGGGCTGCTCACCGACGAGACCGAGCGCGACCTCGTCGAGCCGGCGCTGTCGCCGCTCGACTCGGTGCGGATGCTGATGCCGTTCACCGTCGGCGACTACGTCGACTTCTACGCCTCCGAGCACCACGCCTCCAACGTCGGGCGGATCTTCCGGCCCGACTCCGAGCCGCTCCTGCCCAACTGGAAGCACCTCCCCGTCGGCTACCACGGCCGCTCCGGCACCGTCGTCGTCTCGGGCACCGACGTCGTACGTCCCGCGGGGCAGCGGAAGGCGCCGTCGGAGGAGCGACCCACCTTCGGCCCCTCGCAGCGGCTCGACATCGAGGCCGAGCTCGGCTTCGTCGTCGGCGTGCCCACCGCGCTCGGCGACCGGGTCACGACCGCCGACTTCGCCCGGCACACGTTCGGCGTCGTCGGCCTCAACGACTGGTCGGCTCGCGACATCCAGGCGTGGGAGTACGTCCCGCTCGGCCCGTTCCTCGGCAAGTCGTTCGCCACC
>JAYSEC010000385.1:0-2545 GCA_041914085.1 Nocardioides sp. | reverse complement strand
CGGATCAGCTCCGGCGGTAGTCCGGCACCAGCTCGAGCGCCAGCTGCTCGAGGAACAGGCCGACGTCCGTGACGATGCCGCGGCCCTGGTTGGACCCGCGGTCGGCGAGCTTGGTGACCGTGGAGGGGTTCAGGTCCACGCACACCAGCGGCACCGTCGCGGGCAGGATGTTGCCGGTGGCGACCGAGTGGAGCTGCGTGGCCATCATCAGGCAGTAGCCCACGTCGGCGATCTCGGCGCGCATCGCGCGCTGGCCCTCGATCACGTCGGTGTAGACGTCGGGGAGCGGGCCGTCGTCGCGCACGGAGCCGACGAGGACGTAGTTCTTCCGGTGGGTGACGAGGGCGTGCATGATGCCGCTGGTCACCACGCCGTCGGCGACGGCCTGGGCGATGGAGCCGGCCCTGCGGACCGTGTTGAGCGCGCGGACGTGGTGCTCGTGCCCGTGCTCGACGCCCTGGGTGACCGAGAGGTCGACGCCGAGGCTGGTGCCGTAGAGGGACGACTCGATGTCGTGGGTGGCCAGCGCGTTGCCCGCGAAGAGCGTGTCGACGAACCCGGCGCCGATCAGCGCGACGAGTGCCGGCACGGCGCCGGTGTGCACGACGCCGGGGCCGGCCACCCAGAGCAGCCGTCGCCCGTCGGCGCGCGTGCGGCGCATCTCGTCGGCGACCTGGCGCACCAGCACCGCCTGCGGCCTGTCGTACGGCGTCTCGCCGACCAGCTGGCTGTAGGCGTCGGTGCCGGTGTCGGGTCGCGGCACGGAGACCTGGATCCCGGCGGCGCCGATGACGATCCGCATCCCGACCTCGACGTCCGACATCGGCACGGTGCGCACCCGGATGCCCCCGGGGGACTCCAGCACGACGAGGCCGCAGTCCATCTCGGGGTTCTCCACGTCGTACCAGGCGCCGTCGATGCGGATCCGGGTCTCGAGGTTGGTCGTGGAGTAGAAGCCGTCGGGCAGCACGCCGTCGCGGTCGGCGACGCCGACGACGGCCTCACCGGGGTCGACCTGGTTCACGCCCCGGGTCTGCAGGCGCATGAGCAGCCGCTGGAGGGACCCCTCGTCCTCGGCCTCGACGGTGATGCGCGCGCTGCTCGGGTCGTTGGCCTCGTGCCCGACGTCGAACCGTTCGATGACGTAGTCGCCGCCGTAGTCGCGGATGTCGTCGAGGATCCGCGACAGGATGCCGCTGTCCATCAGGTGGCCGGTGACCTCGACCGTCTCGCTCGATCCCACGCCGCGACCCTATCCACAGCCTTCGTCTCAGATGCGGGAGCCGTCGTCCCACGGGTCGCGGGGCGCGCGCGGCATCTCGCGCACGAGGTAGAGGAAGCCGCCCACGAACCAGGCCACCAGGGCCCAGCCGACGAGTCTCGGCAGCCCGAGGGAGAACAGGCCGACGACCAGGGCGAGGACGGGCGCGACGAACAGCCCCGACCACGCGACGCCGCGCTGCCACGTCCGGGGGCGGGGGAACGGCGGCGCGTCCGGCGGCCGGAACCGGTCGACCTCGGCGACCCGGGGACCGTCGACGTCCGCGACCGGGTCGTCGAGCCCGTCGTCGTACGTCGTCGGGGTGGCGGCGTCGGCGTCATCGGTGGCGCCGGGCGAGCCCGGCGAGGCGGGCGATCCGGCGTCGTCACCGGCGTCGCGGGTGTGCGGCTCGTCGGGCAGCACCGCGCGCTCGCCGTAGTGCTCCACGATCTCGCGCCAGGCCAGCTCGGTGCGGCTCTCGTCGCCAGGAGTCGTCACGCGATCACGGTACCCGCGCAGCGGTTGCATGGGGCAGACTGACCGCCGTGAAGATGCCCTTCCGCGGCGCCCCGGCCGCGCCCCTGGACCCTGCCCTCGTCGCTCCGATGTCCGTGGCCGCGAAGCCGGAGCTCACCGGCGGGCGCCGCATCGGCGTGCTCGTCCAGCACGGGTTCACCGGCAGCTGCGCCTCGATGCGGCCGTGGGCCGAGGACCTCGCCGCGCGGGGCTACGCGGTCGAGATGCCGCTGCTGCCCGGCCACGGCACCCGGTGGCAGGACATGAACCGGGTGACCTGGTCGGACTGGGTCGCCACCGTCGAGGGCGCCTTCGACAAGCTCGCCGCCGAGAACGACGCCGTCGTGGCCGTCGGGCTCTCCATGGGCGGCGCCCTGTCGCTGCGGCTGGCCGCCGACAGGGGCGATCAGCTCGCGGGGGTCGTCGTGGTCAACGCGGCGATCGACACGCTGCGCAAGGACGCCGTGCTCCTGCCGGTGCTCAAGCGGTTCGTGCCCGCCTTCCCGGGGATCCGCAACGACATCAAGAAGCCGGGCATGGACGAGATCGCCTACCCCGTCATGCCGCTGAAGGCAGCCCACGAGATGTCCGTCGGCTGGGCCCAGCTGCGCCGTGACCTGCCGAAGATCACCATCCCGGTGCTGTCGTTCCGCTCCAAGGACGACCACGTCGCCGACATCTCGACCTCCCGCGCGCTCCACGCCGGGCTGTCCTCGAAGGACTTCGAGGAGCGGGTGCTGGAGGACAGCTACCACGTCGCCACCCTCG
>JAYSEC010000384.1:0-2546 GCA_041914085.1 Nocardioides sp. | reverse complement strand
GCCGAACCCGTCAGCTCACCCGGTAGGCGTACGACACCCCGAGGAGTTCCCCCGCTCGTGGCTCACACCCGCAAGCGAGCTGGCGCGACCGTGCTTGGTCTCTCCGCGATCGCTGCCATCGCTCTCGTGCCTGCGACCCCTGCGCAGGCCGACCCCGACATCAAGGACGTCAAGGCCAAGGTCGACCGCCTCTACCACGAGGCCGAGGCGGCGCAGGAGCGCCTCCACGACGCCAACCTCGAGCTCGCCGACCTCCGCCGCGACCTCGCCGGCCTGAAGGCCGACCAGGCCCGGCAGGACGAGCGGCTCGACGCCGTCCGCGACCAGGTCTCCGACGCCGTCGTGCGCCAGCTCGAGGGCGAGGGCATCTCGACCGTCGGCCAGATCGTGGTGTCCGAGGACCCGGGGTCCTTCCTCGACACGCTGTCGACGATGTCGTCCTTCAACGACCTCCAGGCCTCGCTGCTGTCCGACTACGACACCGAGCTCGAGGCCCTCGAGATCCGGCGCGAGGCCACCGACGCCCGCACCACCGAGATCGCCGAGCTCACCGAGCAGCTGAGCACCGAGAAGGAGACGGTCGACGACAAGCTGGCCGAGGCCAAGAGCCTGCTCTCCGACCTCGAGGCCGAGGAGCGCGAGCGGCTGCTCGCCTCGCGCAGCGGCGTCTCGCGGATGCCCAGCTCGGTCCCGGCGTCCGGTCGCGCCGCCGCGGCCGTCCAGTACGCCATGGCCCAGGTCGGTGACGCCTACGTCTACGGCGCGATGGGCGAGAACGCCTTCGACTGCAGTGGCCTGACGATGCGCGCCTGGGCCCAGGCCGGCGTGTCCCTGCCGCACTCCTCGAGCGCCCAGTACGGCTCCGGCCCGCACATCGCGGCCAGCGACCTGCAGCCCGGTGACCTGGTGTTCTACTACAGCCCGATCAGCCACGTCGGCATGTACATCGGCAACGGCATGATCGTCCACGCCGCCAACCCCGGCACCGGCGTCGCCGTCTCGGGCCTCTACTCGATGCCCTACGTCGGCGCGGTCCGCCCTGGCTGACACGCCGACCTCGAAGGCCGGTCGTCCACTCCTGTGGGCGGCCGGCCTTTCGCTGTGCCTGGTGGGCGCGCTCGCGGTCGCCCTGCTGCTGCGCGACCCGCGGCACGAGGTCGACACCGGCCCCGTCGACGTACCCCGCGCGAGTCCTGCCGAGGCCACGGCCGTGCTGCAGGACCTCGTCACGGCGCTCGGCTCCGGTGACCAGCAGGCACTGGCCGCGCTCGCTCCTGAGGGCGACGACGCCGCGGCTGGCCTGCTCCGGGGCGTCGGTCGCAACGCCGCCGCGCTCGACCTGCGCGAGGTCACCGCGCGCTACGTCGACCAGGCAGGGACGGTCACGGAGGACGGTGCCTGGACCGGGGTCGCCGAGGTCACCTGGCAGCTCGGCACCCATGACGCCGCACCCTCGCGGGCCGACGTCCGCGTCGCCTTCGCGCCGTCCGGCGACGGGCTGGGGATCGCCGGTTTCGGCGGTGCCCCCGCCGACGGGCCGGGGCGGGTGCCGCTGTGGCTGCGCGGCGCGCTCGCGGTCGCGGAGGCCCCCGGCGTGCTGGTGCTGGCCGACGGGTCCCGTGCCGACGCCGAGGCGGTCGCCGCACGCGTGGAGGCGGGCATCCGCGTGGTGCGCCGGGTGCTGCCCGACTGGTCCGCACCCGTGGTCGTCGAGGTGCCGGCCAGCGCCGCCGACCTCGACGAGACGCTCGGTGCCACCCCGGGGGCGTACGCCGGGATCGCCGCGGTGACCACGACGGCCGGCACGTCCGAGCCGGGGGCGCCGGTCCACGTCTTCGTCAACCCGGAGGTCACCGCCGGGCTCCGCCGCGCCGGCGCGCAGGTCGTGATGAGCCACGAGCTCGTGCACGTCGCCACCGACGCCGCCGGGAGCCCGGCCGAGCCGTGGCTGCTGGAGGGCTTCGCCGACTACGTCGCCCTGCGCGACGTCGACCTGCCCGCGTCGACGACGCTCGGCCGCGCGATCGACCTCGCCCGGCGCGACGGCGTGCCGCGTGCGCTGCCCACCGCCGCCGACTTCGACACCCGGGCCGCCGACCTCCAGGCGCGCTACGAGCAGGCGTGGCTGGCGTGCCGGGTCGTCGCCGAGCGGCTGGGGGAGCGCGGCCTCGTGGAGGTGTACGACGCCGCTGCCGCCGGCACGCCTGTCGGTCGGGCGCTCGCGCGCGCCGGCCTGCCGCTGCCGGAGCTGACCCGGGCGTGGCGGACCCGCCTGCAAGACTTGGCCGGGTGAGCCGCCCGACCCCCCGTGCCCGCGACCGACGTGCGGCCGTGGCGGTGGTGCTCCTCGCCGGCGCTGCCTTCGCCGTGACGGCTGCGTGGCTCGTCCCGTGGGACCCCGTCCCCGGAGGGACGCCGGAGCCGGTCCCGGTGGGGTCGGCGTTCACCGCCGCGGAGGTCGCGGCGGGGGAGCACTACGCCTCCTGGTCGCGGCTGTGGAGCTGGTCCGGGCTCGCGCTCCAGCTCGTCGTGGTCGGCGTGCTGGC
>JAYSEC010000383.1:0-2560 GCA_041914085.1 Nocardioides sp. | reverse complement strand
GATCGCGCCCTCGCCGATGTGCACCCCGTCCATGATCACCGAGTCGGAGACCTCCGCGCCGTCCTTGACCCAGACCGCGGGCGAGAGCACGGACTGGTTCACGGTGCCACCGCTGACGACCACTCCCGGCGACAGGATCGAGTTGAAGGTCGAGACCCCTGCGCCGCTGGCTCCCTCGACCAGCTTGGCCGGCGGGTGCGGGCCGTAGCTGGTGTAGATCGGCCACGCGGTGTTGTAGAGGTTGAAGACCGGGAGCGGCGAGACCAGGTCGAGGTGGGCGTCGTAGTAGGACCGCATCGTCCCGACGTCACGCCAGTAGCCGCGGTCGCGGTCGGTCGCGCCCGGCACCTCGTTGTCCTTGTAGTCGTAGACGGCCGACTCCGACTTGTCGACGAACCACGGCACGATGTCGCCACCCATGTCGTGCTTGGACTGCTCGCGCGCGGCGTCGCGGGTCACGGCGTCGCGCAGGGCGTCGGCGTCGAAGACGTAGTTGCCCATGCTGGCCAGCACCTCCTCGGGCGAGTCGGGCAGGCCCACCGGGTCGGTCGGCTTCTCGAGGAACGCCCGGATCCGGGCCGGGCTCGACGGGTCGACGTCGATGACGCCGAACTGGTCGGCCAGGCTGATCGGCTGGCGGATGGCGGCCACCGTGCACCCGGCGCCGGACTCGACGTGGTCGGCCACCATCTGCGCGAAGTCCATCCGGTAGACGTGGTCGGCGCCCACCACGACCACGATGTCGGGCTGCTCGTCGGTGAGCAGGTTCAGCGACTGGTAGATCGCGTCGGCGCTGCCGAGGTACCAGCGCTTGCCGACGCGCTGCTGGGCCGGGACCGGCGTGACGTAGTTGCCGAGCAGCTGGGACATCCGCCAGGTGGTGGTGACGTGGCGGTCGAGGCTGTGCGACTTGTACTGCGTGAGCACCACGACCTTGAGGTAGCCGGAGTTCACGACGTTGGACAGCGCGAAGTCGATCAGCCGGTAGATGCCCCCGAAGGGCACCGCCGGCTTGGCGCGGTCGGCGGTGAGCGGCATCAGCCGCTTGCCCTCACCGCCGGCGAGGACGACGGCGAGGACCTTCTTGCGCGGGGGCGTGATGGCCATGCGTCGAAACTAGCCGTCCGCGGGGGCGCGGTCGACCTCCCCCGGGTCCGCGTTTCGGTCTAGGTTCGACTCCATGCGGATCGACGTCCTCAGCAAGGAGTACCCGCCCGAGGTCTACGGCGGGGCCGGGGTCCACGTGGCCGAGCTGGTCCGGGCGCTGCGGGTCCTGCCCGACGTCGACGCCCGCGTGCGGTGCTTCGGCGCTCCGCGGTCCGAGCCCGGCACGACGGCGTACGCCGAGCCCTCCTCCCTCGCCGGGGCCAACCCGGCCATCCGCACGCTCGGCGTGGACCTCGCGATGGTCGACGACTGTGCTGGCGCGGACCTCGTCCACTCCCACACGTGGTACGCCAACATGGCCGGCCACCTCGCGGGCCTGATGCACGGCGTCCCGCACGTCGTCAGCGCGCACTCCCTCGAGCCGATGCGGCCGTGGAAGGCCGAGCAGCTCGGCGGTGGCTACGCCCTGTCGAGCTGGGCCGAGCGGACGGCGTACGAGGGCGCGGCGGGGATCGTCGCGGTGAGTGCAGCGATGCGCGACGACGTGCTGCGCAGCTACCCGTCCGTCGACCCCGACCGGGTGCACGTCGTCCACAACGGCATCGACACCACGCTCTGGTCGCCGACGCCGCGGCCTGACCGGGTGCGCGAGCTGGGGGTCGACCCCGACCGGCCGAGCGTGATCTTCGTCGGCCGGATCACCCGCCAGAAGGGCCTGCCGCTCTTCCTGCGCGCCGCGGCCGCGCTGCCGCCCGACGTCCAGCTGGTGCTGTGCGCGGGGGCTCCCGACACCCCGGAGATCGAGGCCGAGGTGCGCGGGCTGGTGGACGACCTCGCCGCCACCCGCTCCGGCGTGGTCTGGATCCCGGAGATGCTCCCCCGCGCCGACGTGGTCGCGCTGCTGACCGCCGCCACCGTGTTCGCGTGCCCGTCGATCTACGAGCCGCTCGGCATCGTCAACCTCGAGGCGATGGCCTGCGAGACCGCGGTCGTGGCGACCGCCACGGGCGGCATCCCCGAGGTCGTCGTCGACGGCGAGACCGGCTGGCTGGTCCCCATCGAGCAGGCCACCGACGGCACCGGCACGCCCCTCGACCCGGAGCAGTACGTCGCCGACCTCGCAGCAGCGCTCACCGACGCGGTCAGCGACCCCGACCGCGCCCGCGCCTACGGCGCCGCCGGCCGCCGCCGCGCCGAGGAGTCCTTCAGCTGGGGCTCCATCGCCACCCGCACCCTCGACCTCTACCGCTCCCTGACCTGACCGAGCGCCGGCCCGAGGGTGGCGGCAGACCGCAGCTCCGACCGCCTCCCGAATGCGATGTGCCGCCACCCCGGGACGTACGACACCGAGCGCCGGCCCGAGGGTGGCGGCAGACCGCAGCTCCGACCGCCTCTCGGATGCGATGTGCCGCCACCCCGGGACGTACGACGCCGCGACGCCCCGGACCGACGA
>JAYSEC010000382.1:0-2572 GCA_041914085.1 Nocardioides sp. | reverse complement strand
CCCGTGCCGAGCCAGTTCATGCTGATGCTCCCCTACCTCGTCACCATCTTCGCGGTGGCCGGGCTGGTCGGCCGCTCGCGGCCACCGGCGGCCGACGGCGTCCCCTACCGGCAGCAGTAGCCACGATGGCCGGCCTCACCACCGCGGACCTCTCCCACCTGCGTCGATGCGTCGAGCTGGCCCGCGAGGCGCTGGAGGCCGGGGACGAGCCGTTCGGGTCCGTGCTGGTCGACCCGGACGGCACGGTGCTGCACGAGGACCGCAACCGGACCGCCGACGGCGACCAGACGCGCCACCCCGAGCTGGAGCTTGCCCGGTGGGCGGCGGTGCACGTCGACGCCGACGTACGACCCCGCTGCACGGTCTACACGTCGGGCGAGCACTGCCCGATGTGCGCGGCCGGCCACGCGTGGGTGGGTCTCGGCCGGATCGTGTACGCCGTCTCGACCGCGCAGCTGACCGCGTGGCGGAGCGGCTGGGGCCTGGCGCCCGGACCCGTGGCACCGCTGCCGATCACCGCGGTCGCCCCCGGACTCCCAGTGGCAGGGCCGGCCGACGAGCTGGCCGACGAGCTGCGCGAGCTCCACCACCGGCAGGCCACCCGCTAGGCGACGCACGCGTCCATCCCGCGGGAGTGGGTACGGGCGGATGGCGCGCGGCGTGCGTACCCTGCGTGCCAGTCGGACACTCGGAGGTTCTGATGACGGACGACCGCCCTGATCCCGCCCTGCAGCCCGGACGCGCGGAGCACGGGGGTGCGCTCGCGGAGGCGACCGCTCGCTACGCCTCCCTGTTCACCCACCACCCGCAGTCGGCGTGGTCGCTCGACGAGCGTGGCCACTTCACCGACGCCAACCAGCGCACGCTCGAGATGACCGGCCTCACCCTGGCCGAGCTGCGGGAGGCCCACTTCGCCGACGTCATCCACCCCGACGACCTCGACCGGTTCCGGGAGGCCTTCCAGGCCGTGATGGCCGGTGACCCCCAGGTGGTCGACGGACGTGTCGTGCGCATCGACGGGGAGGTCATCGACATCCGCTGCACCGGGATCCCCGTCGTCGTCCACGACCGGGTGGTCGGCGTGCACGGGATCAGCGAGGACGTGACCGAGGCCAAGCGGGTGCTGCGCGAGCTCGAGGAGGCCAACGCGGCGAAGACGCTCTTCCTCGCCACGGTCAGCCACGAGGTCCGCACGCCCCTGGCAGCGATCGTCGGCGCCACCGACCTGCTGCTCGCGACCGACCTCGCTCCTGAGCCGGAGCACTACGCGAGGATCCTGCAGCGCTCCAGCGAACGGCTCATGCGCCTCGTCGAGGACATCCTGGAGTTCTCCGGCCTCGAGGCACACCAGACCGTGCTGCACCCCAGGCCGTTCGGGATCCGTGAGCTCGTCGCCGAGATCGAGGACTGGGCCGCTCCCCTGGCCGAGGCACGCGGGCTCACCACCACCTTCACCGTCGACGCAGACGTCCCGACCACCGTCGTGGGCGACTGCCGCCGCATCGGCCAGGTCGTCACCAACCTGGTGCACAACGCGATCACCTTCACCGAGCGGGGCGGCATCGACGTACGCCTCACGGCGCCCGACTCCCACCTCGAGGTCGAGGTCCGCGACACCGGCATCGGGATCGCCCCCGACCAGCTGCCGGCCCTCGTCGCCCCGTTCCGGCAGGCCGACCCGCACGCAGGCGACCGCCACGGCCTCGGCCTCGGCCTCGCGATCACCCACGAGCTGGTCTCCCTGATGGGCGGTCGGCTCACCGCCACGTCCGCCCTCGGCGAGGGCAGCACCTTCACCGTCACGCTTCCGCTCGCCGAGGACCCGACCTCCCCCGCGTGAGCGATCCGCGCCGCCCCTCGTCATCGCTGCACCGGGCCGGGTTCGTGCGTAGTCTGGGCGTCATGTCCGGTCACCGGGTCGAAGCGTCGCGAGTGGTTTCCGTCGAGCCTGAGGCTGCGTTCGACCGCCTGATGGACGCGCGCCTGCCGGACGTGTTCGCCCGCCGCTACGCAGCTTTTCCGGCTGTCACCGACGTGACCGACCAGCCGGAGGACTGGGGCGTCGTCGGGCAGACGCGCACGATCGTCCTCGCCGACGGCGGGCGGCTGCGCGAGACCCTGACCGACGTCGAACGGCCGAACGGGTTCGCCTACCGGCTCGATGGCATCGAGGGGCCGCTCCGGCACTTCGTCCACTCCATCGACGGAGCCTGGACGATCACCCCACACGGCGGCGGCACGTCCATCGGATGGGCGTGGACCTTCCACCCGAAAGCCTCCCCGGCCCGGCTCACCACGAGCGTCATGGGACGGATGTGGATGGGCTACGCCGACCGCGCGCTGACGCGGCTCGACGACATCCTGACGCGCGGCTGACCCGACAGCACAAGGGCTCGAGCGGACGGCGCCTGCCCGGCGATCCAAGGCGACCTTGCCCATTGTCGATCGAACACTTGTTCGATAGAATCAGGCATGCCTGCCGCCCTTCTTCTCCCTCAGCCGCCTCCCGCGGCTGACGAGGTGTCGGCGACGCAGGTGCTGACCATGGCGACCGACGCTCTCCGCGCGCGCC
>JAYSEC010000381.1:0-2604 GCA_041914085.1 Nocardioides sp. | reverse complement strand
GGCCTCGACCTGAAGGACCACCTGATGACCTGGCTCGTCGACCACGGCTACGAGCCGGTCGACCACGGTCCCTTCGTCTACGACGCGCTCGACGACTACCCCTGCTTCTGCCTGCGTGCGGCCGAGGCGGTCGCCGGCGACCGCGCGGAGGGGCTCGACAGCCTCGGCGTCGTGATCGGCGGCTCCGGCAACGGCGAGCAGATCTCGGCCAACAAGGTCGAGGGCATCCGCTGCGCGCTGGTCTGGTCCGAGGAGACCGCGGCCCTCGCCCGCGAGCACAACGACGCCAACGTGGTGTCGGTCGGCGGCCGGATGCACTCCCTCGAGGACATGACCCGTTTCGTCGAGGTCTTCCTCACCACCCCGTTCAGCGACGACGAGCGCCACGTGCGCCGCATCAGCCAGGTCACCACCTACGACGAGACCAAGGAGCTGCCGCCGCTTCCGGAGTCGGCGCTGCGCGGGCCGGATGCCTGAGGGGCACACCCTCCGCCGGCTCGCCGACGACCTCTCCGCCGCGTTCGCCGGCCGCCGGGTCCGGGTCTCCTCGCCCCAGGGCCGCTTCGCCGCCGACGCCGAGCAGCTCGACGGCTCCCTGCTGGTCGGGGCCGACTCCGCCGGCAAGCACCTCTTCGTCGAGCTCGAGGGCGACCGGTTCGTCCACGTCCACCTCGGGCTCATCGGGCAGTTCGACGTCCATCCCGACGTCGAGCTGGTGCCGGCCCCCGTCGGCGCCGTACGGCTGCGCCTCGTGACCGTCCCGCACGACGGCCTCCCTACGGCGTACGCCGACCTGCGCGGGGCGATCGTGTGCGACCTGGTCAGCGGCCGGCGTCGCGACGAGGTCCTGTCCCGGCTGGGCCCCGACCCGCTCCGTCCCGACGCCGACCCCGACGTCGCATGGCGCCGGATCTCCCGCAGCCACCGGCCCATCGGCGACCTGCTGATGGACCAGAAGGTGCTGGCAGGGGTCGGCAACGTCTACCGCGCCGAGGTCCTGTTCCGCCACCGGATCCACCCGCTGCGCCCGGGCGAGACGCTGCGGGTCGGCCAGTGGCGGGCCATGTGGGCCGACCTCGTCACGTTGATGTCCGAGGGCGTCCGCTCCGGCCGCATCGACACCGTGCGCCCCGAGCACACCCCCGAGGCGATGGGCCGCGAGCCCCGCAAGGACGACCACGGTGGCGAGGTCTACGTCTACCGCCGCACCTCGATGCCGTGCCTGGTGTGCGGGTCGACCGTCCGCACCGGCGAGCTCGTGGGACGCAACATCTTCTGGTGCCCCCGATGTCAGCCGACTTTTCGGTCCCGCGCCGTACGATCTGCCTCCAACACCCCTGAGACGTCGCGAGGAGCTCGGCCATGAGTTCTTCCGTGGAGCGCCGCACCACCACCCGCGCGGGCGCGCGGCTGGGCGACGCCCTGGGCCGGGTGGTGCCGCGGGGGGCGCGGATGCTCGCCGCGCTCGTGGTGTCCACCGTGCTCGTCGGGGTCGCCATCTGGCAGCTCGGTGCCTGGGTGCCGCTGGTGACCCTGCTCGTGCCGCTGGTCGTCTCGAGCCTGGTGCTGGGCCCGCGCCAGCTGCCGTGGTTCGTCGTCTTCGTGCTGCTCGTGCTGGCGATCACGGTGCCGACGCAGGACATCACCGTGCGGACCTCCGTGGCCGTGGTGATCATGTTCGGACTCGGCTTCCTGGTCCTCCTGTCGTCCTTCCGACGCTCGCGCCTGGGCGTCGCGGGCCTCCAGGGCGAGCAGATGTTCGTCGACCTGCGCGACCGCATCCTGCGCCAGGGCGGCATCCCGGCGCTGCCCCCCGACTGGTACGCCGCGGCCGAGCTGCGCTCCGCCGGTGGCACTCCCTTCGCCGGCGACTTCGTCGTCGCCTCACGGGTCGGGGACCGGCTTGAGGTCGCGGTGGTCGACGTCTCCGGCAAGGGCCAGGGCGCCGGCACGCGCGCGCTCCTCCTCTCCGGTGCGCTCGGCGGCCTGCTGAGCGCCCTGCCGCCCAGCGAGTTCCTGCCGGCCGCGAACACCTTCCTGCTGCGCCAGGACTGGGACGAGGGGTTCGCGACGGCGATCCACCTCTCCCTCGACCTGGGCACGGGCCGCTACGACCTCCGCTCCGCGGGCCACCCGCCTGCAGCGCTGCGCCACGCGGGGTCGGGGCGGTGGGAGGTGGTCGAGACGGAGGGGCCGGTGCTCGGCCTCATCGACGGCGCCACCTTCGCCGCCACCTCGGGGGAGATGCGCTCCGGCGACGCCCTGCTGCTCTACACCGACGGCATGGTGGAGTCCCGCAACCGCGACATCAGCCTGGGCATCGACAAGATGCTCGGCCAGTTCGAGCGGCTCCTGCGCGGGGAGTTCGAGGGTGGCGCGGCCCGTCTCGTGGAGGCGCTGGGCTCGCGCAACGACGACGCGGCGCTGCTCCTGGTCCACCGGCGCTGACCCGACGGTCCGGGTTGGGGGCCGCGCTCACGCGTGTGGCACCATGACTCCCGCACCGGCGATGGCGACGTCGACCGGGGCGCGCGGATGTAGCTCAATGGTAGAGCCCCAGTCTTCCAAACTGGCTACGCGGGTTCGATTCCCGTCATCCGCTCC
>JAYSEC010000380.1:0-2609 GCA_041914085.1 Nocardioides sp. | reverse complement strand
ACGATGACGCTCATCATCATCGAGATCGCGATCAGGCCGAGCATGAGCAGCGTGGTCGCTGCGTTGCGGCTCTTGGGCTTGCGGAAGGCCGGCACGCCGTTGCTGATCGCCTCGACGCCGGTGAGGGCGGCACAGCCCGAGGAGAAGGCACGCGCGAGCAGGAAGAGCAGCGCCACCTGCGACAGCGGGCCGTCCCAGCCCTCCTGCGGGAGGATCTCCAGGTGCGCGCTCTCGGCCTCGGGGAGGTCGCCGGCGAGCAGTCGCAGGAGCCCGTACGCGCACATGCCGAGGATGGCGACCATGAAGAGGTAGGTGGGGACGGCGAAGAAGGCGCCCGACTCCCGCACGCCGCGCAGGTTCATCGCGGTCAGCAGAATGACGGCGACGGTCGCTGCGGTCGCCTCGTGGCCGATGAGTCCGGGGATCGCACCGGCGGCGTACTGCGCGGCGGAGGAGATCGACACCGCCACCGTCAGGACGTAGTCGACCAGCAGCGCGCTCGCGACGGTCACCCCGGCGTTGCGGCCGAGGTTGACGGTGGCGACCTCGTAGTCACCACCACCGGACGGGTAGGCGTGGACGGTCTGCCGGTAGGAGGCGATCACCGTCAGCATCACGACCGCGACGGCGAGCCCGATCTTCCAGGACCACACGTAGGTCGACGCTCCGGCGACGGCCAGCATGATGAAGACCTCGTCCGGTGCGTACGCCACCGAGGACAGCGCGTCGCTGGCGAACACGGGAAGCGCGATGCGCTTGGGCAGCAGGGTCTCGCCCAGCTGGCTGCTCCGCAGCTTGCGGCCCAGCAGGATCCGCTTGGAGACGTCGCCGACACTCACGGGCGGCAAGCCTAGACCCGGGGGCGCCGTGTTCCTTGCTGGGATACGGTTCTGGCGTGCACGTCGTGATCATGGGTTGTGGCCGCGTCGGGTCGACGCTCGCCCGCAGCCTCGAGGACCGCAACCACACCGTGTCGATCATCGACAGCGAGCCCGACTCGTTCCGACGGCTCGGCCCGGAGTTCAACGGCGACAAGATCACCGGCTACGGCTTCGACCAGCAGGTGCTCGAGAAGGCCGGCATCCGCCGCGCCGACGCGTTCGCCGCCGTCTCCAGCGGTGACAACTCCAACATCATCGCGGCGCGCGTGGCGCGGGAGACCTTCGGCCTCCAGCAGGTCGTGGCCCGGATCTACGACCCGGGTCGTGCCGAGGTCTACCAGCGGCTCGGGATCACGACGGTCGCCACGGTGAAGTGGACGGCCGACCAGGTCCTGCGGCGGCTGCTGCCGGCCGGTGCGGAGCCGGACTTCCGCGACCCCTCGGGCACCATCCGCGTCGACCACATCCCCGTCCCCGAGGCCTGGGTCGGCAACCGGACGGTCGAGTTCCAGATGCAGTCGCGCAGCCGGATCGCCTGGATCGACCGGCTCGGCGAGGGCATGCTGCCGACCCGCGAGACCGTGCTCCAGGAGGGCGACATGCTCCACATCGTGATCCGCGAGGAGAACGCCGCCCACGCCTACGCCGTGCTCGACGCCGGCCCCGAAGACGACTGAGAAGCCAGGAGCACAGCTGACATGCGCGTCGCCATCGCCGGAGCCGGAGCCGTCGGACGCTCGATCGCCCGTGAGCTGATCGAGAACGGCCACCAGGTCCTCCTCATCGACAAGAACCCGTCCTCCATCCGACCCGAGCGGGTCCCCAACGCCGAGTGGCTGCTGGCCGACTCGTGTGAGCTGTCCTCCCTGGCCGAGGCCCAGCTCGGCAAGTGCGACGTGGTGATCGCGGCGACGGGTGACGACAAGGCCAACCTGGTCACGTCGCTGCTCGCCAAGACGGAGTTCGGCGTGCCGCGCACGGTCGGACGCGTCAACCACCCGAACAACGAGTGGCTCTTCACCGAGGCGTGGGGCGTGGACGTCAACGTCTCCACCCCGCGGATCATGTCCGCGCTGGTCGAGGAGGCGGTCTCCGTCGGCGACCTGGTCCGCCTGTTCACCTTCCGCCAGGGCAACGCCAACCTGGTCGAGCTGACGCTGTCGGCCGACTCCCCCTACGTCGGTACGCCGGCCGGGCTGGTGCCGTTCCCGGAGAACTGCGCGCTCGTCACCATCCTGCGCGACGGGCAGGTCTACACGCCCGAGGCCGAGCAGCCGCTCGAGTCGGGCGACGAGCTGCTGTTCGTGGTGCCGGCCGAGGTCGAGGCCGAGCTCGAGCAGCTGCTCTCCCCCAGCCAGCACCGCAGCTGAGTCGCCGCGCCTGCGCGACTCAGGCCGTCGCGGGGTCGCCGGCGACCGGGGTCTTGTTGCGCGAGAGCAGCCAGACCATCGACGCCAGGGCGGCGAGCTGGAGCGGCCAGCCCAGCGCGATCTTGAGGACGCCGAGCGCGGCGACGGCCGCGTCGGGGTCCATCGAGCCCGACGAGCCGGCGAGCCAGATCGGCGCCTGCACGGCGACCCGGATGATGCAGGGCGCGACCAGCAGCCACGTCAGGCGGCTGCACAGCTTCACCACCTGCCGGTCGGAGTGCCACGCCGTCGCGTCGCCGGTGATGCTGCCGACCATGAAGCCGACCAGCGGCCAGCCGATCAGGCAGGTGAACGCCAG
>JAYSEC010000379.1:1510-2611 GCA_041914085.1 Nocardioides sp. | reverse complement strand
AGAACCTCGTCTACGCCGACCGCGAGGGCCACATCGGCTACCAGTCGCCCGGCCGCATCCCCATCCGGCGCGGCGGCAACGACGGCACCATGCCGGTCGAGGGCTGGGTCAGCGCCAACGACTGGACCGGCGACTACATCCCCTTCGACGGCCTGCCGAGCGTGCTCGACCCCGAGGAGGGCTTCATCGTCACGGCCAACCAGGCCGTCATCGACGAGGACTACCCCTACCTGCTCACCAAGGACTGGGACTACGGCTACCGCTCGACCCGGATCCGCGAGGCGCTCGTCGAGGAGGGCGAGCTGTCGGTCGAGGAGATGGCGCAGCTCCAGCTCGACAGCACCAACCCGATGGCGGAGACCCTCGTGCCGTACCTCCTCGACGTGGAGCGGCTGCCCCGCGGGTATTACCGCAACGCGCAGGACCTGCTGCGCGACTGGGACTTCACCCAGCCCGCCGACAGTGCCGCGGCGGCGTACTTCAACGTCGTGTGGCGCCAGGTGCTCGAGCTGACCTTCCACGACGACCTGCGCCAGCGCACCTGGCCCGACGGTGGCGACCGCTGGTTCTCCGTCGTCGGCGCTCTGCTGGACGACCCGGCGAGCCGGTGGTGGGACGACTCCGACACCACCGACAGGGTGGAGACCCGCGACGACGTCCTGCGGGCGGCGCTCGTCGCGGCGCGTGACGAGCTCACCCGCCGCCAGGCCCGCGACCCGCACCTGTGGGAGTGGGGCCGCCTGCACCGGATGAACCTCCACAGCGCCACCCTCGGCGAGTCCGGCGTCGGCCTGGTCGAGCGCCTCTTCAACCGGGACGGCTGGGAGGTCGGCGGCGGCTCGTCGATCGTCGACGCGACGTCCTGGAACGCCGTCGACGGCTACGAGGTGACCGCCGCGCCGTCCATGCGGATGGTCGTCTCCCTCGCCGACTGGGACGACTCGCGCTGGATCAACCTCACCGGTGTCTCCGGGCACCCGGCGTCCTCCCACTACACCGACCAGACCGAGCTCTACGTCGACGGCCGGACCCTGCCCTGGGCCTACACCCGCGACGCCGTCGAGGCGGCCGCCGACGACACCCTCGTCCTGGAGCCCGCCG
>JAYSEC010000379.1:0-1410 GCA_041914085.1 Nocardioides sp. | reverse complement strand
ATCGGTGGGCACGGGCAGCCCGACCTCGTCGTCGTACAGCAACACGGCGACGGGCGTGCCGGCGGTGACCCGGGTGAGCGCGCGGTCGTAGCACCCGCCACCCTGGCCGAGGCGCTCGCCGCTGGACGAGACGGCGAGGCCGGGCACGAGCACCACGTCGGCCTGCGCGACGGCCTCCCTGCCGAGCCGGGGCCCGGTGGGCTCGAGCAGCCCGCGGACCGCCGGGGCGAGGTGCTCGCGCCCCTCGTAGAGGGCCCAGTCGAGGTCGAGGTCGGGGAGCACGACAGGGAGCAGCACCCGCTTGCCGGCCGCCGCCAGCGCGTCGAGCAGCAGGCCGGTGCCCGGCTCGCTGCCGACGGAGACGTACGCCGTCACGGTCGCGGCACGGCGTACCTCGTCCCACCCCAGCGCGACCTCCGCGAGCGAGGCGGCGACGTCCGCCGTGGCCGCGAGCGGACGCTGCTTGCGGGCCGCGCGCACCTGGTCGCGGAGGGCCGTCTTGGCGATCGTGTTGTCCGCCGAGTGTCGTGCGTCCACGTGAGCAGCCTACGATCGAAGCATGGCAAGCAAGGGCACTGCTCACGGCCTCGACCTCGCACGCGAGAAGATGCGGCAGGCCGGGGTGGACGAGGTCGCGATCGACACGTTCGCGCACTACTACCGGCTCCTCGAGCACGGCGAGACCGGCATGATCGCCGAGGACACCATCGAGCCGCTCGACATGGAGGCGCTGACCGACGTCGAGGTCGACGACGAGGTGGCCGCGGAGGCGATCCGCAAGACCGCCGTCATCAAGCTCAACGGCGGGCTCGGCACGTCGATGGGCATGGAGCGCGCCAAGTCGCTGCTGTGCGTGCGGCGCGGGCTGAGCTTCCTCGACATCATCGCGCGGCAGGTGCTGCACCTGCGCACGCAGTACGACGCCACGCTGCCGCTGCTGTTCATGAACTCCTTCCGGACCTCGGCCGACACCATGGAGGCCCTGGCCCGCTACGAGGACCTCCCGGTCGACGGCCTGCCGCTGGAGTTCCTGCAGAACAAGGAGCCCAAGCTCCTCGAGGCCGACCTGATGCCCGCGGCCTACCCGAAGGCCCCCGACCTCGAGTGGTGCCCGCCCGGCCACGGCGACATCTACACCGCGCTGCGGGGCACGGGACTGCTCGCCCGGCTCATCGACGCCGGCTACCGCTACGTCTTCGTCTCCAACTCCGACAACCTCGGTGCCGTGCCCGACGCCCGGGTCGCGGGCTGGTTCGCCCAGACCGGTGCCCCGTTCGCGATCGAGGCGGTGCGGCGCACGCCGTCGGACCGCAAGGGCGGGCACTTCGCGCGCCGCAAGGCCGACGGCCGCATCGTGCTGCGCGAGTCGGCCCAGACCCTCGACGCCGACAAGGAGGCGCTGGCCGACCT
>JAYSEC010000378.1:0-2630 GCA_041914085.1 Nocardioides sp. | reverse complement strand
CGATCTCCTCGTTGGTGGTGACGTCGATCGGCTTGATCGGCTCGGGCTCCTGGCCCGCACGGATCCGGGCGACCGCGTCGGGGAGGCGGTGGCGGGCGACCGCGAGGGCGCCCTCGCGCACCCGGTTGATCGGCTGGAGGAGGCTGCGCGCGATGGCGAAGGCGATGAAGATCGCCGCGGCGAGGGCGAGCAGCGTGAGCGCGGCACCGACCAGCGCGTTGCGGCGGGCGTCGGAGGCGGCCTCGTTGAGGGACGTGGTGACGCCCGAGATCAGCTTCTGGGTGATCTCGTCGTAGGGCGCGTAGGCGTCGCGGCCGTCGAGGTTGGTGGCGGAGTCGTCGCGGATCTGGCCGGCGTGGCGGGTGTTCGCCGTACGGAGGGCGGCGGTCTGCTCCTCGGCACCCTCGACGGATCCGGCGAGACGGTCGATGGCCGCCGCCTCCACGCCGATCTCCGAGAAGAGCTCCTGGGAGCTGGACTGGGCGAGCGTGGTGGCGACGAAGCCCTGCTGCATGGCGAGCGAGAGGCGGCCGCTCATGGCCTGCGACAGCTGCTCGAGGCGCGGCTCGGGCGTCTCCTGCGCCGCGTTCACGCTGGTGATCAGCTGCGAGACGCTCGACTCGAGCTGGCGGACCAGGGCGATCCAGGTGGCGGGGCCGAGGTTCTCCGCGCCCTCGCCGCGCATCGCCTGGCTGAGGTCGAGCAGGGCGTTGACGTGGGCGGACTGGAGGTCGTCGAGGTTGGCGTCGTCACGGGCCTGGACCAGCGTCTCGGCGCTGGTGGTGATGTCGTCGATGGCGTCGATGAGGTCGCCCTGGCTGGCGGCGCTGTCGGACTGGGCGGCCACCATCGCGGACTCGGACGCGGTCAGGTAGTCGACCGCGGGCTGGATGATCGTGACCTGGTCGGCGCTGCGGCCGGCGCTGCGGGAGTCGGCGACGTCGTTCTGCACGCGGAGGCCACCCAGGGTGGCGGCGAGCAGCAGCGGGATCGCCAGCGCGAGAGCCATCTTGCGGCTCAGCGGCCATCCGGCGACCGAGAGGCCCGCCTCCCGGCGGGTCTGGGCTGCATCCTGAGTCATGTGTGCCTCGCGATAGGTGAGCGATACGACGACGAAACGAGTCCCCGGGTGGACCGGAGCAGACTCAACCTAAAGAGTCGTTCGACATTCCGTGGCGTTTTCGCAGAACTGTTGAGTGGGGGTGTATGGGGCGTGGGCGACCGGCCTCGCGCACGGGGTGCGGCAGGACCGGGCCGGGGCGTGAGCCCGCAGGAGTGTCCCACCCGTACCACCCGCACCACCACCCCTTCGCTCCCAGCCGGTCCAGACCACTGGGAGGCCGCGACAGGGTCCCGAGGGCCGGTGAACACCCCCCGACGCGACGGCGACGGCCCCGCGACACCCCTTCCCCGGGGGCCCGTGTTCGGGCAGGCTCCCCTGCCATGACCCTTCATCTCGGGAAGGGCCGGACGCTCGCGTCCGCCCTCACGTCCGCGCTCCTCGTCTCCCTCCTGTCCCTGTCGCTGGTCGCCCTGCCGACCGCCACCTCGCCGGCGCGCGCGGCGGCACCGCTGACCGTCAGCCAGGCCATCGCCCAGCAGACCGGCGCCACGCAGACCGTGCGGGGCTACGTCGTCGGGCAGCCGACCGCCACCAGCACCGTCGTACGGTCCGGCTTCCCCAACGACTACGCGCTCGCCATCGCCGACTCGGCGTCGCAGACCAGCACCTCCTCCATGCTCTACGTCCAGATCCCCTCGGCGTTCCGGTCGCAGTGGGGCCTGCGCACGAACCCGTCGCTGATGGGCAGGCAGATCGACGTCACGGGGGCGCTGGCGGCGTACTTCTCCCACCCCGGCATGACCGGCACGTCCGCCTTCGCGCTGGCCGGCAGCGGCACGCCCACCGACCCTCCGCCGACCGGCGGGACCGGGCCGTGGGACGGCACCTACTACGCGCCGGCCATCGGCAAGAGCGGTACGGCGCTGCGCACCGCGCTGCACGACATCATCGACGACAACACGCGGCTCTCCTACGACCAGGTCTGGACCGCGCTCAAGGACACCGACCAGGACCCGGGCAACAGCAGCAACGTCATCGAGCTCTACACCGGGCGCTCCATCGCGAAGAGCAACAACGGCGGCGGCTCCGGCCAGTGGAACCGTGAGCACGTGTGGGCACAGTCGCGCGGCGGCTTCACCACGAGCGCGGGGCCGGGCACCGACCTGCACCACCTGCGCCCCGAGGACGTCACGGTGAACTCCACGCGCGGCAACAAGGACTTCGACAACGGCGGCTCGGCCGTCTCGGGCTGCACCGACTGCTGGACCGACGGCGACTCCTTCGAGCCGCGCGACGCGGTCAAGGGCGACGTGGCGCGGATGCTGTTCTACATGGCGATCCGCTACGAGGGCGGTGACGGGTTCAACGACCTCGAGATGAGCTCCACCGTCGGCACCTCCTCGTCGCGCATCGGGGACCTGGAGACCCTGCTCGCCTGGAACAGCGCCGACCCGGTCGACGCGTTCGAGATGCGGCGCAACGACCGCATCCACTCCACCTGGCAGGGCAACCGCAACCCGTTCATCGACCACCCGGAGTGGGCGGCCGCGATCTGGAACTGAATCCA
>JAYSEC010000377.1:0-2632 GCA_041914085.1 Nocardioides sp. | reverse complement strand
TGAACCGTCCCGGGTTTTGTCCACCCCCGGACTAGTTGCCGACCGATTGGGCGGCTGACTGTGAAGCGTAGTGCTCGGCTTCGGCTTCCAGCGGTGGTCGGCGCCCGATGCGGTGCAGGATCCGCCGGTTGTTGAACCAGTCGACCCAGTGCGCGGTGCCGGTCTCGAGCTGACTGATCGTGGTGAACCCGGTGGGGTTGAACGGCGAGCCGACCGGGGTGCACTCGGTCTTGTACAGCCCGATGGTGGACTCGGCCAGAGCGTTGTCGTAGGCGTCACCGATGGACCCGATCGAGGGTCGGAACTCAGCCTCGGCGAGCTCACCGGCGAACCGCAGCGCGGTGTACTGGGCGCCGGCGTCTGAGTGGTGGATGGCCCCCGCGCGCACAGTGCGGCCCTGGCGGGCGCGGAACTCGATGCCGTCGCGGAAGCTGGCCTCGACCAAGGCCGCGTCCGCGGTCATCGCGACCTGCCAGCCCACGATGGTGTCGGCGAAGGCGTCGATGGTGAACGCGGTGTAGCACCAGCGGCCACCGAACCGGACCACGTAGGTGAAGTCCGCGACCCACAGCAGGTCCGGTGCGGGCACCGCGAACTGGCGCTCGACCAGATCCGGTGCCCGCCGGTCCTCGGCCTCGCAGTCACGGAGAGTGGTCCGCGGCGCGGTGCCACGGACCGCCCCGGCCCACCCGTTGAGGCGCATCAGCCGCTCCACGGTGCACTTGGCCACCGGGATGCCCTCACGGTTCAGGTGGGCCCACATCTTCACGCTTCCGTACAACGACTCCGGCGGACGCCGACCGGTCGCGTCGTACCCATCGTGCGAGTCCGGCTCGTAGATCCCCGCCAGGACCTCGGTGATGGCCGCGTCCCACAGCGCCCGCCGCGACATCCCGCGACGACGCCAGGTGCGGTAGGTGTTCGAGGCGATCGTGAACCCGGCGCCGGTCAGCGCCCGGCAGATCGGTGCGACCCCGAACCTGTCTCGATGGACCTCGATGAACTCACAGAGCTCTCGGGTCGAGGGCGCGGGTCGCACTCCCGCGCGAAGAAAGTTGTGGCCGCCTTCAAGATCTCGACGGTCTGCTGCGACTCGGCCAGCTCACGCTCGAGCTGGGCTATCCGGCGGTCCTTCCAGTCCATGTACGGCACCACCTCACCGGCCTCGGCACGCTCCTCACGCACCCACCGACGCAGCGTCCCAACCGTCACCCCCGTCTGCGCGGCGACATGCCGCGCCGCCGCCGCCTCACCACCGAACGCCTCGGTGTTCTCCCGCACCAACCGCACCGCCCGAGCCCGCAACTGCGGACTGAACTTGCTGTGCCCCGCCGGACTCTTCGGCTTGCCTGTCATCGCCACTCCCGTGCATCAGGGGGGTGGACAAAACCCGGGGTGGTTCACCGTTCCAACGGTCCGGAGGTGAGCTCAACGGTCAGTAACATGCCCGCTCACGCCCCCCCCGGTCAGGCCCGGTGGAGCAGCACGACGGCGCGGTCGTCGTCGCGGGAGCCGAGGCGCTGGGCGAGGCGTGCGGCGGAGCCGGCGACGTGCTCGGCGAGCATCCGCTCGGCCTCGGCGAGCAGGTGGTCGATGCCCTGGTCGATGTCGCGCAGCGGCTCCTCCACCATGCCGTCGGTGTAGAGGAGGGCGTGGTCACCCGCGGCCAGGGTGCCGCGCAGCGGGGCGTAGTCGACGCCGTCGACGACGCCGAGCAGGGGGCCCTCGGCCTGGAGCACGACCCACCGCCCCTCGCCGGCCACCCAGTGGGCGGCGGGCGGGTGCCCCGCGCTGCGGATCTCGAACGCACCCGACCCGAGGTCGACCGAGAGGTGGACGGCGGTGGCGAAGCCCTCGTCCCACTCCTGCCGGAGCAGGTAGTCGTTGGCGGCCGAGAGGAACCGGTCGTGCGGGACGGCGCCGAGGATGCCGTTGAACGCCCCCGACAGCAGCAGGGCCCGCGTGCCGGCGTCCTCGCCCTTGCCGGAGACGTCGACGACGACGAGATCGAGACGACCGCCGTCGGCCGACCGGCCGGCCACCACGAAGTCACCGGCGAACCCGGAGCCACCCGCGGACTCCTGGGCCTTCTCCACGCCCCAGCCCGCGGGAAGGTCGGGTACCGCGCCCTGGCTCTCGATGCGGTCGCGCAGGTCGACGAACATCGACTCCCCGCGCAGCCCGGCGACGCCGAGCCGGGTGCGGCGGAAGCTGGAGGCGAGCACGACGCCGGCGATGAGCAGCTGCACCGTGATCGCGCCGACGGTGCGGCCGGTGATCTCGGCCTGCTGGGTGATGCAGAACGCCAGCACGCTGACGTCGAACACCACGAACCACGGCAGGGTGCGCGGGCTGAGCAGGATGCTGCCCACGACGATCGGCAGCGTGAGGCTCGTGAACGGGATGCCGGTCGGCGCGAGGTAGACGAGCACCCCGACCGTCAACGAGAACAGGCACATCACCGCGGTCACGACCGTCTCGACCGACAGCGGCCGCCGTCGCCGACGGGCCCACCCGAGCGAGCGGGCGCGCGTGGTCGCGGGCAGGGTGCTGGTCATGGGCGGTGCTGGTCGCCTTCAGGCCGGGAGCGGGAGCGGCGTCGGGTCCGGGGGGCGACCTCACCCTAGGGGTT
>JAYSEC010000376.1:0-2636 GCA_041914085.1 Nocardioides sp. | reverse complement strand
CGTCTGCGAGGCTGGTGCCATGCGCCCCGAGCTCGACGTCGCCGCCCCCCTGCGCGAGGCACTCATCGCCGCGGACTTCACCTACGACCGGGTGGCCGAGGCGATCGGTGACGACGCCCACCGCGCCCTCGGGCGCAACGAGACCCTCCCCGCCCTGCGTCGTACGACGTCGGGCGCACCGCTCGACACGCTCGTGCGGTTGTTCCTGCTCCAGACCACGGTCACCCGCGACGAGGCCGACCGGGCGCTGCCCGGGCTCGTCGACCGGCTCTGCAACGCCGGGCTGCTCGAGCAGAGCGTCAGCGAGGTGGCCGCCCGGACCGACTGCCGGCCCTACGCCGCCACCGGCGACGGGGAGGACCGCGACCTGTGGGTCGTCTCCGACCTGACGCCGGGCCTCGACGGGGCGCCCGTCGCGGTGGGCCCCGACCACGTGCTCGGCATCTCGAGCGCGTCGACCAGCCTGGCCCAGCTCACCATGCGCGAGCCGGTCGGCAGTGCCCTCGACCTCGGCACCGGCTGCGGCGTGCAGGCCCTCCACCTGGCCGGCCACGCCGCGCGCGTCGTCGCCACCGACGTCAACGCCCGCGCGCTCTGGATGACCCGGCTCAACGCCGCCCTCAACGAGGTCGAGGTCGACGTCCGCGACGGGTCGTTCTTCGAGCCGGTGGCCGGCGAGCGCTTCGACCTCATCGCCACCAACCCGCCCTTCGTGATCTCCCCGGCGACCGGCGAGCGGCTGGTCTACCGCGACTCGGGCCTCCCCGGCGACCGGGTCGTCGAGCACATCGTGCGCACCGGACCCGAGCACCTCACCGACGGCGGCTGGCTCCAGGTCCTCGCCAACTGGGCGATCGTCGACGGCCGGCCCTGGGACGAGCGGCTCGCCACCTGGTTGCGCGACGACTGCGACGCGCTGGTCGTGCAGCGCGAGACGCTCGACCCGGCGTCCTACGTCGAGCTGTGGCTCAAGGACAGCGGCCACCACGGCGGCCCGGACTACGCCGCCCGCTACGACACCTGGCTCTCGTGGCTGGAGGAGACGGGGATCGCGGGGGTCGGCTTCGGCTGGATCAACGTCCGGCGCGGCGGGGGAGGGCGCCACGACCTCCAGGAGTGGCCCTACGACGTGGAGCAGCCGATCGGTCCGGCCGTCCTGGCCTGGGGCGAGGCCGTCTCCGACCTGCGGGGGCTCTCCGACGACGACCTGCTGACCACCACCCTGCGTGCCCGCGAGGACGTCCAGCAGGAGACGGTCGGTCGTCCGGGTGCGGAGGATCCCGAGGCGATCGTGCTGCGCCAGCAGCGGGGCTTCCGCCGTGCCCGCACCGCCGACACCGTCGAGGCGGCCTTCCTCGGCGCCTGCGACGGCGACCTCCCGGTCGGAGCGCTGCTGGGCGCCCTGGGGTCGCTCCTGCAGCGCGACGAGGCCGAGCTCCGGGCGACGTACCTCCCCGTGGTGCGCGAGCTGGTCGCCGAGGGCTTCCTCACGACCTGACCGGGCGGCCGTGTGCATCGCGGCCGACGGGGTACTGCCGGGACCACGCCCGACCACCACGACGATGGAGGAGACACCTGATGGCCGAGTCACACGTCAGCGACGAGCTGTGGGAGGAGTTCCACGCCGTGGTCAACATGACCTCGCGGGAGCTCGGCGACTGGATGGTCGTCGAGGCGTCCGACGGCGGCACGGCGGTCGCGCCCGACAGCCCCGAGCTGGAGGTGGGCGAGCAGGTCGTCCAGATCCTCGGCAAGCGGCGCACCGACCTCACGCCCGACGACGTCGACACGATGCGCCACGTCGTCGAGCAGGTGCGCACCATCCGCGGCGACGAGCCCGAGCCGGAGGCCTACGACGACGACGTACGCCGCATGCTGATGTCGTTCGGCCACGACCCGCTGAAGCCCTCGGAAGGCTGACGCGGGGCTCCCTCGGACCCCGGTCCGGACCGGGCGAGTCGCCTCCAGGGGTGGCCATCTGCCGATGTGGCGCTACCGTTGCGGCGCCGAGCACATCTCGGCAGCAACAAGAGGGAGCAGAGAAGAAGTGGCAAAGCTCGTCATCGTCGAGTCCCCGGCCAAGGCCCGCACCATCGGCGGCTACCTCGGCCAGGACTACGTCGTCGAGTCCTCGATCGGACACATCCGCGACCTGCCGAACAACGCGGCGGACACGCCGGCGAAGATCAAGGACAAGCCGTGGGGGCGCCTCGCGGTCGACGTCGACAACGGCTTCGAGCCCTACTACGTCGTGCCCCGCGACAAGAAGAGCCACATCTCCAAGCTGAAGAAGCTGGTCAAGGAGGCCGACGCCCTCTACCTCGCCACCGATGAGGACCGCGAGGGGGAGGCCATCGCCTGGCACCTCCTCGACGAGCTCAAGCCGCCCAAGGGCCTGCCCGTCCACCGCATGGTCTTCCACGAGATCACCAAGCCCGCGATCCTCGCCGCGGTCGAGAACCCCCGCGAGATCAACGACGACCTCGTCGAGGCCCAGGAGGCCCGCCGCATCCTCGACCGCCTCTACGGCTACGAGGTCTCGCCGGTGCTGTGGAAGAAGGTCATGTCCGGCCTCTCCGCCGGCCGCGTGCAGTCGGTGGCGACCCGCCTGGTCGTCGACCGCGAGCGCGAGCGGA
>JAYSEC010000375.1:0-2649 GCA_041914085.1 Nocardioides sp. | reverse complement strand
AGCAGGTCGAGGTCGCGGATGATCGCGGCCGGGCGGAGGTCGAAGACCTCGAGCACGGCGTCCTGGATCTGCTCGTCGGACACCACGCCGGTGCCGAAGGTCTGGATGAAGACACCGACGGGCGCGGCCTTGCCGATGGCGTACGCCACCTGGGCCTCGCAGCGGCGGGCGAGGCCGGCCGCGACGACGTTCTTGGCGACCCAGCGCATGGCGTAGGCGGCCGAGCGGTCGACCTTCGACGGGTCCTTGCCGGAGAAGGCGCCGCCGCCGTGGCGGGCCATGCCGCCGTAGGTGTCGACGATGATCTTGCGGCCGGTGAGGCCGGCGTCGCCCATCGGGCCGCCGATGACGAAGGTGCCGGTGGGGTTGACCAGCATCCGATAGCCCTCGGAGGGGATGGCGAAGGTGGCGAGCACGGGGTCGATCACGTGCTGCTTGATGTCGGCCTCGAGCCGGCCGTGCTCGATGCCGGAGTCGTGCTGGGTCGACAGCACGACGGTGTCGATGCGGACCGGACGGTCGTCCTCGTCGTACTCGATGGTGACCTGGGTCTTGCCGTCGGGACGGAGGTAGGCCAGCGTGCCGTCCTTGCGGACCTCGGTGAGGCGCTGGGCGAGCCGCTGGGCGATGGTGATCGGGAGCGGCATCAGCTCGGGCGTGTCGTCGCAGGCGTAGCCGAACATCAGGCCCTGGTCGCCCGCACCGCGCTTGTCGAGCTCGTCGTCGGAGTCGCCGACGCGGGACTCGTGGCCGGCGTCGACGCCCGCGGCGATGTCGGAGGACTGGGCGCCGATCGCGACCTGGACGCCGCAGGAGTGGCCGTCGAAGCCCTTCTCCGAGGAGTCGTAGCCGATCTCGAGGATCGCCTTGCGGACGATGTCGGCGACCGGGGCGTAGGCGCCGGTGCGGACCTCCCCGGCCACCACGACGAGGCCCGTGGTCAGCAGCGTCTCGACGGCCACGCGCAGGTTGGCCTTGTCGGGGTCCGCCGCCATCAGGTGGTCGAGGACCGAGTCGCTGATGCGGTCGGCGATCTTGTCCGGGTGACCCTCGGTCACGGACTCGGAGGTAAAGAGGCGTCCAGCCACGTCGTCACTCGCTTCTTCTGTGGAACGGTTCGGTCACAACGTACCTGCTGCCCAGCATCCGGGACGCATGTCTCACCCGACGAATCGACGGGCGACCTCGTCCCAGATGACGTGGGCCAGCGCGGTCTTGCTGCCGCGGGGCACCTCGACGGAGCCACCGTCGGCGCCGAGGATCACCGCCTCGTTGTCGCTGCTGCCGAAGACCGCTCCCCCGCTGACGTCGTTGACGACGAGCAGGTCACAGCCCTTGCGGGCGAGCTTGGCGCGCCCGAGGTCGAGGACCGACCCGCTCGCGTCGCCGGTCTCGGCCGCGAACCCCACGATGACGGCGCCCTCGCGGGCGCGGTCGTGGGAGATCTCGGCCAGGATGTCGGGGTTCTGGGCGAGCTCGATGGCGGGCGCCGAGCCATCGTCGGCCTTCTTGATCTTCGCGTCGCTGACGCTCGTGGGTCGGAAGTCGGCGGGCGCGGCCGCCATCACCACGGCGTCGGCCGTCGCGGTCGCGGCCACCACGGCGTCGCGCAGCTGCGCCGTCGTCTCCACGCGTACGACGCTGACCCCGGCCGGGTCGGGCAGGGACACGTTGGCGCTGACCAGTGTGACGTGGGCGCCACGCGCGGCGGCGGCCCGGGCGAGGGCGTAGCCCTGGAGGCCGGAGGACCGGTTGCCGAGGAACCGGACCGGGTCGAGGTACTCGCGCGTGCCGCCGGCGGAGACGACGACCTTGCGACCGGCGAGGTCGTGCCCGGCGTCGCCCCGGTCGAGGACGCCGACCACGAGCTCGAAGATCTCGGCGGGCTCGGGCAGGCGGCCCTTGCCGGTGTCGGCGCCGGTGAGGCGCCCCTCGGCGGGCTCGATCACGATCGCCCCGCGCTGGCGCAGCGTGGCGACGTTGGCCTGGGTGGCGGGGTGCTCCCACATCTCGGTGTGCATCGCCGGGGCGAACACCACCGGGCAGCGCGCGGTGAGCAGGGTGTTGGTCAGCAGGTCGTCGGCCAGGCCGTGGGCGGCCTTGGCCAGCACGTCGGCGGTGGCGGGGGCCACGACGACCACGTCGGCGCTCTTGCCGATGTGGACGTGCGGCACCGCGTGGACGTCGGTCCACACCTCGGCGGACACCGGCTTGCCGGACAGCGCCGCCCACGTCGGGGCGCCGACGAACTGCAGCGCCGCAGCGGTGGGCACGACCGTGACGTCGTGCCCGGACTCGGAGAACCGGCGGAGCAGCTCACAGGCCTTGTAGGCCGCGATCCCGCCGGAGACGCCGAGGACGACCCGTCTGGTCATCGTGGGGCTCGCGTCACTCCGTGTCGTCGCCGGCGGCGGCCTCGGCGGCGGCGGCCTCGGCGGCGGGGTCGATGTCCTCGCAGGTCAGGAGGTCGTCGTTGATCTCGCGGAGCGCGATCGACAGCGGCTTCTCCTGGACGTGGGTGTCGACCAGCGGGCCGACGTACTCCAGCAGGCCCTCGCCGAGCTGGGAGTAGTAGGCGTTGATCTGACGAGCACGCTGGGCGCTGTAGAGCACCAGCTTGTACTTGCTGTCGGTCTTGCTGAGCAGGTC
>JAYSEC010000374.1:0-2679 GCA_041914085.1 Nocardioides sp. | reverse complement strand
AGCACCGCGCTCGCGTTGCCGGACGCCTACGAGGAGGACGCGTGGACGGGGGTGCGGTGGCGGGTGCGGGGCAGGACGTTCGCCCACGTGCTGGTCGCGCAGGAGGGCTACACCTCGGCCTACCGCGACGTGACCGGGATCAGCGAGCCGACGACCGTGCTGACGTTCCGGTCCTCCGGTGACGAGCTCCTGGCGCTGAGCCACGCCGGGCCCCCGTTCTTCCTGCCGCCGTGGTCGCACACCGTCGTCGGCATGGTGCTCGACGGGGACCCCGACTGGGACGAGGTGGCCGAGCTCGTGACCGAGAGCTACCGGTTCTGCGCCCCGCAGAAGTTGGGGCGCCTGCTCGACCGGTAGTGGTCAGCCGCCGATCGCCGACATCGGCCGGTCGGGCTGGAGGAAGGTCTCGTCGTCGATGCCGTGCCCGGCGCGCTTGCCGCGCATCGCGATGACCCAGCGCTCGGCGATCTCCTCGTCCCCGGCGCCGGTGCGCAGCGCCGTACGGAGGTCGGACTCCTCGCGGGCGAAGAGGCAGTTGCGCACCTGGCCGTCGGCGGTGAGCCGGACGCGGTCGCAGTCGCCGCAGAACGGGCGGGTGACCGAGGCGATGACGCCGACCGTGGCCGGGCCGCCGTCGATGTCGAAGAGCTCGGCCGGGGCGCTGCCGCGCGGGGCGCCGTGCGGGGTGAGCGTGAACTCGGCGCTCAGCGCCGCGAAGATCTCGTCGGCGGTGACCATCTCCGCTCGGTTCCAGTCGTGCTGGGCGTCGAGCGGCATCTGCTCGATGAAGCGCAGGTCGTAGCCGTGCTCGATGCTCCAGCGCAGCAGCTCGGGGGCCTGGTCGTCGTTGGTCCCGCGCAGCAGCACGGCGTTGAGCTTGATGGGGCCCAGTCCGGCGGCCTTGGCGGCCTCGAGGCCGGCGATGACGTCCTTGAGCCGGTCGCGGCGGGTGATCGTCGCGAACGTGTCGGGCCGCACGGAGTCGATGCTCGCGTTGATCCGGTCCAGGCCCGCGTCGGCCAGCGCCTGAGCCGTGCGCGAGAGCCCGAGCGCGTTCGTGGTCAGCGACGTCTCCACGCCGAGCGCGTGGGTGCGCGCCACGATGTCGACCAGTCCGCGCCGGAGCAGGGGCTCGCCGCCGGTGAAGCGGACCTCGGTGATGCCGAGGCGCTCCACGCCGATGGTGATCAGGCGGACGACCTCGTCGTCGGTCAGCGTCTGCTCGGTGGGCAGCCAGTCCAGCCCCTCGGCCGGCATGCAGTAGTTGCAGCGCAGGTTGCACCGGTCGGTCAGCGAGACGCGGAGGTCCGTGGCCACGCGGCCGAACCGGTCCGCCAGAGGAGTCGTCACCTGCAGGAGTCTATCGAGGTGGGGGTCAGGAGCTCAGGACGTCCCGGATAGCCTCGACTGGTGCACAAGCTGCGGTTCCTGGTCTCGCGCCGCTGGGTCGTCTTCGCACTGGTGGTCGTCTTCCTCGCCTGGGTCGCGTGGCGGCTCGGCGAGTGGCAGTTCCACCGGCTCGACGACCGCAAGGAGCGCAACGCGATCATCGAGCGCAACGAGAAGGCCGGCGCCGACCCCGTGGGCGAGGTGATGGCCCCCGGCGAGCCCGTCGCGGCGGCCGACGAGTGGCGGATCGTGGAGGCCACCGGCACCTACGCCGTCGACGACACCGTGATCGTGCGCTACCGCACTCGCGAGGGCGAGGCGGGCGTCGACGTCGTCGTCCCCCTCGAGACGACCGACGGCACCACCCTCCTCGTCGACCGCGGCTGGTACGCCACCGACAACCGCGGTGCGACCCGGGCCGACGTACCCGAACCGCCCTCCGGCGAGGTCACCGTCACCGGGTGGGTACGCCGTGACGCCGAGGGCGACAGCACCGAGGTCGACGACCTCTCCACCCGCGCCGTCAGCAGCGAGCGGATCGGCGAGGCGCTCGGCCGGGAGGTCCTCGGCGGCTGGGTCGACCTGCGCTCCGAGTCGCCGGAGCCCGAGACCCCGCTGACGCCGGTGGAGATGCCCGACCTCGACAACGGTCCGCACTTCTTCTACGGCCTGCAGTGGTGGTTCTTCGGGGTGCTCGCGATCTTCGGGTTCTTCTACCTGGTCTACGACGAGTGGCGCGGCGGGCGCGGCCCGTGGGGGAGCAACGACGGTGCACGCCCGAGGCCTGCCACGCCGGAGCGCGCCCCGCTCCCCCAGCCGGTCGCGAAGGCCCGCCGCCGGACGTGGCGCGAGCGCCTCGACTCGGGGGCCGAGGACGACTCAGAGGGCGCGCAGGAGCCCGCCGTCGACCGGGAGCATCACGCCCGTCAGGAATGACGCGACCGGCGACAGCACGAACGCGGCCACTGCGCCGAACTCCTCGGGCCGGCCGTAGCGCCCCAGCGGGATGGTCGCCTCGGCCGCCCTGCGCGCGGCCGCGGGGTCGTCGGTCGACGCGTCGAGCTCGGCGACCCGCTCGGTCTCGATCCGGCCCGGCAGGAGTCCGTTGACCCGTACGCCGCGCGGGCCGAGCTCGTCGGCGAGCGTCTTGGCGACCATGGCCAGGCCGGGCCGCAGGCCGTTGGAGATCGCCATCTCGGGCAGCGGCGCCCGCACGCTCGAGGAGAGCACCAGCCCCATCGCGCCGCCCGCCGGCAGCGCCGAGCCGACCTCGCGCGCGAGTCGTACGGC
>JAYSEC010000373.1:0-2682 GCA_041914085.1 Nocardioides sp. | reverse complement strand
GCGCCGAACATCTCCCCCACCCGGCCGAAGGCGCAGATGACCTCGTCGGAGACGAGCAGGACGTCGTACTCGTCGCAGATCTCGCGGACGCGCTCGAAGTAGCCGGGGGGCGGGGGGAAGCAGCCGCCGGCGTTCTGGACCGGCTCGAGGAAGACGGCGGCGACGGTGTCGGGGCCCTCGAACTCGATGGCCTCGGCGATCCGGTCGGCGGCCCAGCGACCGAAGGCCTTCTCGTCGTCGCCGACGAACTCCGGGCGGCGGTAGAAGTTGGTGTTGGGCACCTTGTGCGCGCCCGGGACGAGGGGCTCGAACATCTCCTTCAGCGGCGGGATGCCCGTGATGGACAGCGCGCCCTGCGGGGTGCCGTGGTAGGCGACGGCGCGCGAGATGACCTTGTGCTTGTTGGGCTTGCCGGTGAGCTTGAAGTACTGCTTGGCGAGCTTCCACGCCGACTCGACGGCCTCGCCGCCGCCGGTGGTGAAGAAGACGCGGTTGAGGTCGCCCGGCGCCATGGCGGCGATGCGGTCGGCGAGCTCGACGGCGCGCGGGTGCGCGAAGGACCAGAGCGGGAAGAACGCGAGCTCCTTGGCCTGCCGCGCGGCGGCCTCGGCGAGCTCCTCGCGGCCGTGCCCGACCTGGACGACGAACAGGCCGGCGAGGCCGTCGATGTACTCGCGGCCGTGGGAGTCCCAGATCCGGTGGCCCTCGCCCCGCACGATCAGCGGCATCTCGCCGCCGTTCTCGTAGGTCGAGTGCCGGGTGAAGTGCAACCACAGGTGGTCGCGGCCGGCGGCCTGGTAGTCGAGTGCGGTGTCGACGGACTGATCGGTGCTCATCGGGTGCCCCAGTTGTAGTGCTGCTTGTTGAGCTTGAGGTAGACGAAGGTCTCCGACGAGACCACTCCCTCGAGCTCGCGGACCTGTCGGATGACGTCGAGCAGGTGCGGGTCGTCCTCGCACACCACCTCGACGAGGAGGTCGAAGCTGCCGGCGGTGGTGACGACGTAGTCGACCTCGTCGACCTGCGCGAGCAGGTCGCCGACCCGGCCGGGGTCGCCCTCGGTGCGGACGCCGATCATCGCCTGGCGGGTGAACCCGACCTGCGTCGGGTCGGTGACCGCGACGACTTGCATGATCTCGGAGTCGAGCAGCTTCTGGACGCGGGCGCGCGCGGCGGCCTCGGAGAGCCCCACCGCCTTGGCGATCGCGGCGTAGGAGATCCGGCCGTCCTCCTGGAGGAGCTCGATGATCCGCTTCGCGGTCGCGTCGAGCCTCACGGGTCCCTCACTCATGCGTCCACCGGCTCGCGTCGCTCGCTCATGGCGCCCATGGTGCTGTGCGGATCGCGTCCGTGCAACTCCCCGAGCGCGGATTCCGCAATCTCACGAGGTTAATTCTGCGTTTCCCGCAGTTTCTTTCGGCTACAGGTATGGAGATTCGCCCTGCTGTCGTCCTAGTCTCCCTTCACGCACTCGACCGGGAGGACCCACGTGACCAGCCCACGCACGCTGCGCAACTTCATCGGCGGCACCTTCGTCGACGCCGGCTCCGACGCCTCGACCGACGTGGTGAACCCCGCGACCGGGCAGGTCGTGGCGCACGCACCGGTCAGCGGCGCCGAGGACGTCGACGCGGCGTACGACGCGGCGAGGCGCGCCAGCGCCGAGTGGGGACGTACGACGCCCAGCGAGCGCCAGCAGGCGCTGCTGAAGCTCGCCGACGCGGTCGAGGCGCACGCCGAGGAGCTGATCGCCCTCGAGTCCGAGAACACCGGCAAGATCAAGGCGCTCACCGCGAGCGAGGAGATCCCGCCGATGGTCGACCAGCTCCGGTTCTTCGCCGGGGCGGCGCGGGTGCTGGAGGGCAAGGCCGCGGGTGAGTACCTCGCCGGCCACACCTCGTGGATCCGCCGCGAGCCGATCGGCGTGGTCGGCCAGGTGACGCCGTGGAACTACCCCCTGCTGATGGCGGTGTGGAAGATCGGGCCCGCGCTGGCGGCCGGCAACACCGTCGTCCTCAAGCCGAGCGACACGACGCCGGAGACGACGCTGCGGCTGGCCGAGCTGGCCTCGCAGTTCCTGCCCGAGGGCACCCTCAACGTCGTCACCGGCGACCGGGAGACCGGGCGCCTGGTCGTCGAGCACCGCACCCCCGGTCTGGTCGCGATCACCGGCTCGGTGCGGGCCGGCGCCGAGGTCGCCGCGAGCGCCGCCACGAACCTGACCCGGGTCCACCTCGAGCTCGGCGGCAAGGCGCCGGTGGTGGTCTTCGACGACGCCGACATCGAGGCCGCCGTCGAGGGCATCGCGATCGCCGGCTACTTCAACGCCGGCCAGGACTGCACCGCCGCCACCCGCGTGCTCGCCGCGCCAGGGATCCACGACGACTTCGTCGCCGCACTCGCCGACTACGCCCGCGGCTCGGCGCCCGTCGGCCTGCCCGACGACGAGGACGCCCTCTTCGGCCCGGTCAACAACGCCCAGCAGCTCGCGCGGGTCAGCGGCTTCATCGAGGACCTCCCCTCCCACGCCACCGTGTCCGCGGGCGGCAACCGGCGTACGGACCTCGGCGACGGCTACTTCCTCGAGCCGACCGTCCTGTCCGGCCTGCGGCAGGACGACGCGGCGATCCAGAACGAGATCTTCGGCCCCGTCATCACGGTGCAGCGCTTCACCGACGAGGA
>JAYSEC010000372.1:0-2716 GCA_041914085.1 Nocardioides sp. | reverse complement strand
AGCGAGCCTCGAAACCACACGTTACTGAGCAGTAGTAACCTCGGCCCATGACTCCCGAAGACCTGGCCGACGTCGGCCTCCGCCTCGACCTCGAGGGCCCCGTCGCGACCGTCACGCTCGATCGGCCCGACGTCCGCAACGCGCAGACCCCGGCGATGTGGCTGGCGCTGGCCGAGATCGGGCGCACCCTGCCCGACGAGGTGCGCGTCGTCGTGGTGACGGGCGAGGGCGAGACCTTCTCGGCCGGGCTCGACCGGGCGATGCTCGACCCGTCCAACGCGGGCGAGGGCAGCGTCCTGGGGCTGCTGGCCCTCAGCGACGAGGAGGCCTCGGCGCGCATCGAGGAGTTCCAGCGTGGCTTCACCTGGCTGCGCGACCCCCGCTTCGTCACGATCGCCAAGGTCCGCGGGTACGCCATCGGCGCCGGCTTCCAGCTCGCGCTCGCGTGCGACCTCAGGATGGTCGCCGACGACGCGAAGTTCTCGATGAAGGAGTCCGCGCTCGGCCTGGTGCCCGACCTCACCGGCACCAAGCCGCTGGTCGAGCACGTCGGCTACGCCCGCGCGCTGGAGATCTGCGCCACCGCGCGCGTCGTACCTGCGGAGGAGGCGGTGCGCATCGGACTGGCCACCGCCTCGGTCCCGTCCGCCGACCTCGACGCGGCCGTGGCCGAGCTCGCGGCCGCGCTCGTCGCGCCGATGCCCGGCGTCGTCACCGAGACCAAGACGCTGCTCCAGGGCGCGGCCGACCGCGACCTCGACGAGCAGCGCCGCCTCGAGCGGGAGGCACAGGTACGCCGCTTCCGCGCGGTCGCCGCGGCGCTCTCCTGACCGCGCTGTCGGTGCCCCGAGGAACAATGCCCGGGGCGCGGGCGTTCACCGGGACGGACGAGCGAAGGAGCAGGCATGTCGATGGGGCCGGGTGCAGGTGGCCCGCCGTGGCGGTTCCTGCGCAGCGACCGCAGCGTGGTCGAGAACAAGATCGAGCGGCGGACCGTGCGCAGGGTGCTGGGCTTCGCGCGCCCGCACCGCAGGCTGATCGCCGGCTTCCTGGCGGTGACCGTGGTCGACGCCGCCCTGGTCGTGGTGCCGCCGCTGCTGCTGAAGTCGATCATCGACGACGGCGTGCGCACCGGCGACACCTCGCTCGTGGTCTGGCTGGCGCTCCTGGTCGCGCTGGTGGCGGTGGTCGACGCGGCGTTCGGGCTGATCACCGGCTGGCTCTCCAGCCGCATCGGTGAGGGCCTGATCTACGACCTGCGCACGCAGGTGTTCGCCCACGTCCAGCGCCAGTCGCTGGCCTTCTTCACCCGCACCCAGACCGGCGCCCTGGTCAGTCGGCTCAACAACGACGTGATCGGCGCCCAGCGTGCCTTCACCTCCACCCTGCAGGGCACCGTCTCCAACGTCATCGCAGCGGTCGTCGTCGGCGTGACGATGCTGTTCCTCAGCTGGCCGGTGACCCTGCTGTGCGTCGCCCTGTTCCCGATCCTCCTGATCGCCTCCCGGCTGGTCAGCAACCGGCTCGCCGACCTGTCCCGCCAGCAGATGGACGGCAACGCCGACCTCGGCAACGCGATGACCGAGCGCTTCAACGTCGGCGGCGCGATGCTGCTCAAGCTCTTCGGCCGCCGCGACGCCGAGGACGTGGCGTACGCCAGGAAGGCCGCGGTCGTGCGCGACCTCGGCGTGCGGATCTCGCTGCTCACCCGGGTGTTCTTCGCCGCGATGACGCTGGTGCCGTCGCTGGCCACCGCGCTGGTCTACGGCATCGGCGGCTGGCTGGCCATCCGCGGTGACCTCTCCGTCGGCACGATCGTGGCGCTGGGCGTGCTGCTGACCCGGCTGCTCGGCCCGCTGCAGGGGCTCTCCAACGTCCGGATCGACGTGATGACCGCGCTGGTGAGCTTCGACCGGGTCTTCGAGGTGCTCGACCTGCCGTCGCTGATCCAGGAGAAGCCGGACGCCGTCGAGCTCCCGCCCACGGCGTCGCGCCTGGAGTTCGACCACGTCGCCTTCACCTATCCCCGCGCCGACCAGATCTCCCTGGCGTCGCTGGAGACCGTCGCCCGCACCGAGTCCCGCGACACCGGGCAGGTGCTCCACGACGTCACCTTCACCGCCGAGCCGGGGCAGATGGTGGCCCTGGTCGGTCCGTCCGGCGCCGGGAAGACCACGGTGACGCACCTCGTCGCCCGCCTCTACGACGTCGAGGCAGGGGCCGTGCGCGTCGGCGGCCACGACGTCCGCGACGTGACGCTGCAGTCGTTGGAGGACGTGGTCGGCTACGTCACCCAGGACGCCCACATGTTCCACGACACCATCCGCGCGAACCTGCTCTACGCGCGGCCCGCAGCCACCGAGGCCGAGGTCTGGGCGGCGCTCGAGGCAGCGCAGATCGCCCCGCTCGTCCGTTCGCTGCCCGACGGCCTCGACACGGTCGTGGGTGACCGGGGCTACCGCCTCAGCGGCGGCGAGCGCCAGCGCCTCGCCATCGCGCGGCTGCTGCTGAAGGCGCCCGCGATCGTGGTGCTCGACGAAGCCACCGCCCACCTCGACAGCGAGTCCGAGGCGGCCGTCCAGGACGCGCTCGACGCCGCGCTCGAGGGACGGACGTCGCTGGTGATCGCGCACCGGCTCTCCACGGTCCGCGACGCCGACCTGATCCTCGTGCTCGACGACGGCCGGGTCGTCCAGCAGGGCACGCACGCCGAGCT
>JAYSEC010000371.1:0-2739 GCA_041914085.1 Nocardioides sp. | reverse complement strand
GGCGGCAACCCCGACGCCGCCGGCGACGAGGTCGACGAGGAGGAGCTGCGGATGATGATCTCGGGCCACGAGGACATCCCCGAGGACGAGCGCAAGATCGTCGACGACGTCTTCGAGGCCGGTGACCGCTCGCTCAGCGAGGTGATGAAGCCCCGGGGCGACGTGGTGTTCCTGCGCGGCGACCTGCCGCTGGCAAGCGCCGTCGCGGTGATCGCCGCCCAGCCCTACACGCGCTACCCGGTCACCGGCCAGTCCTTCGACGAGGTGCTCGGCTACCTCCACCTGCGCGACATCCTCGGCCACGCCGACGAGCGCAACCTGACCGTCGCCGACATCGCCCGCGAGCTGCCGGTGCTGCCGCGCACCAACCGGGTCCTGCCCTCCATCGACCAGCTCCGTCGGCTCGGAGCGCACATCGCGCTCGTCGTCGACGAGTACGGCGGCACCGACGGCATCGTCACCCTCGAGGACCTGATGGAGGAGCTCGTCGGCGAGATCCAGGACGAGTACGACACCGACGCCGAGGTCGACGCCTCCGCCGACCCCGCGACCGTCGACGCGGGCCTCACCATCGAGGAGTTCGGCGAGCGGACCGGCGTCGCGCTCGACGACGGACCCTACGAGACCGTCGCCGGCTACGTCCTGCACCGCCTCGCCCGGATGGCCGAGACCGGCGACCGGGTTCCCGTGGGCGACCACGTGCTGGAGGTGGCCGAGGTCGACGGCCACCGGATCACCCGCGTCCGCCTGCACCGCACCCCGGTGGAGATGCAGGAGCCGGGCGGCGGCTCGTCATCCACCGAGGTGTGAGCCGGGCACATCCGTCCACCGGCGGGTTGAGCGGCACCCAACCGCGGGTGCTGCCACGATGGGCCCACCTCGGACCATCGGGAGACCCATGCGCCCCAGCCCCCGGCTCGCCGTCCTCGCCAGCGGACTGACCCTGCTGGCTGCGCTGCTGGCCGCTCCGGCCCACGGGCTGGCGCTGCGGCTCGACCGCGCCGCCTCGACCGTGCTGGCGCTCTCCGGCTCGCCCGCGCGGGCGGGGGAGGCCGCGCCCCTCGCCCTGTCGCTCACCGACCCGGCGGGCGCGCCCCTGGCCGGCGCGACCGTCACCCTCGAGCGTCGGGTGGCCGGGACCTGGCAGCCGCTGGCGACCGTGGTGACCGACGCCGCAGGGGCCGGCGCGGGCACCCTGCCGATGTCGACCGTCCCGGACGACAACGTGGTGCGGGCGTCGTACGCCGGCGACGGGACGCAGCCGCCCGCCGCCAGCCCGGAGGTGGCCGTGCCGCTCGTGCGCTGGCGGAGCCGGGTGGTCCTCGACGCACCACCGAAGGTGCGCGACGAGCAGGTGGTCACCCTCTCGGTCCGGTGGGCCACGGCCCCCGGCGCTCCTGTCTCCGGGCCGGTGCGGGTGCAGGAGCGAACCCGCCGGGGCTGGCGGACCGTGGCCGAGGTCGTCACGGACGCCGCCGGTGCCGCCACCGTGACCGCGACGCCCCGCACCGACACGGCCTACCGGGCCCAGGCGCGTGCCCTCGACTGGGTCGACGGCGACACCAGCACTCGCGCGCGGGTCGACAACGTGCCGCCCGCACCGCCGGTGTCGGTGCGTGGCGCGCCGCAGCCCCGGGTGCGGCTGCCGGCGCAGCCGCGGGCGGTGGTGGCGGGCGCCCACGCGCGGGTCAGCCCCATCCCGGACGGGGTGTGGCGCTCCATGGTGGGCCGCTCGTGGCGCCCGGGCTGCCCGGTCGGGCGCGACGGCCTCCGGCTGCTGCGCACCAACTACGTCGGGTACGACGGCTACCGCCACCGCGGCGAGCTCGTCGTCGCCGCGTCGGCCGCCCCCGCCTTCGCCTCACTGTTCACCGAGCTGCACGACCGGGGGATCCCGGTCCGGTCGATGTACCGCGTCGATCGGTTCGGCTGGTCGGCCCGCCTGCACGGCGCCGACGACGTGCGGTCCATGGCCGCCGGGAACACCTCGGCCTTCAACTGCCGCCACGTCGTCGGGCGCCCCGGCGTCCGGTCACCGCACGCCTGGGGCCGCGCGCTCGACCTCAACCCCTGGGAGAACCCCTACCGCGTGGGCGGCCGGTGGCTGCCCGACGCGTGGTGGGCCGGCCGCTCCCACGCGCGGGTCGCCTGGCGGGGCCGCGGGCACGCCGTGGTGCAGGTCCTGCGCCGGCACGGCTTCCGGTGGACCTACGGCACCATGGACTCCCAGCACTTCGACGCGCCCGGCGGCGCACGGATCACCACGCGGCTCTCGGCGCGGTGCGACGGCGTGTGCCACTGACCTGCAGGAATACCGGTGGGCGCGGGTCGGTTGGACCACGTAGACTGTGGTCATTGACAAGTTCAGAGGGGCTGATCGGTTTCGACTTGGGACGTTAGTTCCAGGGGAAGCGGGTCGAGAAGCCAGCGTCATCTCGTAAACGATCGCTGGAAACCCATAGTTGCCAACTCCAAGCGCAACGACTTCGCTCTCGCTGCCTGAGCAGTGATCGAAGGGTCTGACCGGGCATCCGTCTCCGTCCCGGACCCAGGCCTCATCTAGGAGACTTGCTGGTCACTCTCTGTCAGGAGGGGTGACCGGGACTCAATCCTGACTGAGCCCGTCGGCGACGTGTCTGTGCGAGCGCCGGGGCCGAGAAAAGCGACAGCACAGACTGCACCCGGAGAAGACCTGGTTCGGCGCTCGAGGACCGGGGTTCGATTCCCCGCAGCTCCACG
>JAYSEC010000370.1:0-2739 GCA_041914085.1 Nocardioides sp. | reverse complement strand
GGCGCGACCGGCCTGGCCTTCACCGACGCGCTGGTCGACCACTCCGACGCGCACGTGGTGGTCCTCGACCGGCGGGCCGGCCCCGGCGGGCACTGGCGCGAGGCCTACCCGTTCGTCCGGCTGCACCAGTCGTCGGCGTTCTACGGCGTGCCGTCGACGCTCCTCGGCGGCGGGCGCGTGCAGGACAGCGGGCCGGAGCGGGGGCTGCAGGAGCGGGCCTCGCAGCCCGAGATCATCGACTACTACGAGCGCGCGCTCGCCCGCCTCGAGGCGACCGGGCGGGTGCGCTTCCTGCCCGGCAGCGAGTACGTCGACGGCGAGGTGGTCTCGATGGCCACCGGCGAGCGGCAGCGCGTGCCGGCCGGCGCCCGCGTGGTCGACGCCCACTACCTCGCCCCGACGATCCCGGCCGAGGTGCCGCCGCCCTTCGCGGTCGACGGCGCCCGCGTGGTGCCGGTCAACGACCTGGCGCGCCTGGACGACACGCCGAGCCAGTACGTCGTCGTGGGCTCCGGCAAGACCGCGACCGACGCGATCGTCTGGCTGCTCCAGCGCGGGGTCGACCCCGGCACGATCCGCTGGGTGCGCCCGCGCGAGCCGTGGATGTTCAACCGGGCCGTGGTCCAGCCGGACCCGGCGGTGTTCCTCGGCATGGGTGCCGACGTCTGGGAGTCGGCCGCGCGCGCCTCGTCGCTCGACGACATGTTCCTGCGGATGGAGGACGCCGGGGTGATGCTGCGCATCGACCGCTCGCTCACCCCGACGATGGCCCGCTGCCCGACGATCGGGACCTGGGAGGTCGACCTGCTGCGCACGGTCGAGGACGTCGTGCGGATGGGGCACGTGCGCGCGGCCGAGCGTGGCCGGCTCGTCATGGACGGCGGGACCGTGACGATCGCCGACGACGCGCTCGTCGTGCACTGCGCGGCCAGCGGGCTGCAGATCCCACCGCTCGTGCCCGTCTGGCGACCGGACGTGATCACCCTGCAGCCGGTCCGCGCGGGCTTCCCGTGCTTCGGTGCCGCGCTCATCGGCTACGTCGAGGCCACCCGCGACGACGACACCGAGAAGAACCGGCTCTGCCCGCCCAGCCACTACGGCGACACGCTGGCGCAGTGGGTCGAGATGAACCTCCTCGGCGGGCGGGCCACGGCGGCGTTCACCAGCGAGCCCGACGTCAAGGCGTGGGCCGAGTCGGTCGCGCTCTACCCCGGGCGCGTCCCGCCCGGCCACCCGCCCTCGCCCGCGCTCGACGCGGCCCGCGAGCGGCTGGCGACCTGGGTCGGTCCGGGCATGGAGCGGGCGGCGGCGCTCGTCGCCGCGGCCCGCTCGTGACGGGGTCGTGGATCGGCCGAGTTCGGTCAGACCACCCCCACGGGTTCCCTTTACCTGAGAAGGTGGCCCCGACAGGTGCAATCACCCAGACACGGGGGAGCAGGTGCAGGAAGCAGGCGTAGGCCGGGCCACGGACCCGTGGTCCGACGACCAGACGCGCGAGCACCTGCAGGTGCTGGTCGAGGGCGTCGCCGTGCTGGCCGGGTTCGAGCAGGCCGCGATCAGCCTGCGCCGCGACGACGAGTTCGAGGTCGTCGCGTGCGCCGGTGAGGGCCTGGCCGAGACGATCATGGGCCGCCGGCTTCCCGCGCACATGGTCGAGGGCGAGCTCGCCAACGCCGACGAGTGGGGCGCGTGGCTCTTCGTCCCGCACGAGCGCGCCTTCCAGGAGCTGATCGAGCACAGCTTCATCCCCGAGACCAGCGAGGTCGAGGGCCCCGACGCCTGGCACCCGCTCGACGCCCTGACCTCGCCGGTCCGCGACGAGGACGGCGTCATCCGCGGCCTGCTCTCGGTCGACGAGCCGCGCGACGGGCGTCGCCCCGGCCCTGCCCAGCTCGAGCTCCTGCAGAAGTACGCCGGGATGGCGCGCACGCTGGTCTCGCTGGCGCTCGAGCGCGAGGAGCTGGCCGAGCGGGTGCGCATCACCACCCAGGCGCGCGAGATCGTCCGCCAGGCGCTGGGTGAGCCGTCGCTGGGCCAGGTCATCGAGGCCTGCCGCTCGACGCTCGTGCACTGCTTCGACGCGCTCGGCATGTGGCTGACCGCCTTCGACGAGGAGGGCGGCTCGTCGACCGTCTGGTACGCCGAGGGCGCCGAGATCGACCCGCCGTTCTCCGAGATCGACGACGTCGTGATCCGCCTCGCGCACCGCTACTGGGCCGACCAGTACGTCGCCCCGTTCTCGCGCCGCAGCGGCGATCAGCCGGGCCTGCGGCGCGAGGACGCCGACCGCCTGCTCGACTTCCTCGACGGCCTCGGCATCGGGTCGGTGCTGTTCGTCCCGCTGGGCGCCGGCCCGGAGTGCATGGGCTTCCTGTGCCTGACCCGCGCCCCCGGGATGCGCGAGTGGAGCCAGGTCGAGTGCGACGCGGCGCTCGACATCGGCCGCGACCTCGGCCGCGCCGTCGCCAACGCCCGCCAGCTCGAGCGCGAGCGCGCCGTCGCCGACCGGCTGCGGCTGATGGACAGCTACCGGCTCGAGCTGGTCAACACCCTCGGCCACGAGCTGCGCACCCCGCTCTTCTCGATGACCGCGAACCTCGAGATGCTCGACGTGGACACCCTCGCCGAGGACGACCGGCACTCGGTGGCCGCGGCGACCCGCGCGGCCGCGCGTATGCAGGCCGTCATCGAGGACCTCCTCAACGTCGCCCAGGTCGCCGACCCGCTGCACGAGTTCGT
>JAYSEC010000369.1:0-2765 GCA_041914085.1 Nocardioides sp. | reverse complement strand
GCATGCCGATGGCGTACGCCGCCTCGGCCTGGCCGCGCGGCACCGCGTTGATGCCTGCGCGGAAGACCTCGGCCAGCACGGCGCCGTTGTAGAGGGTGAGGGCCATGACGACGGACCAGTAGGTCCGTCGGCTGAGCTCGTCGACGCCGCCGAAGACGGCGTAGAAGCAGAAGATCATGAGCATGATGACCGGGACGGCCCGGAAGAACTCGACGACCAGCCAGCAGGGCCAGCGGACCCACCGGTGGTCGGAGAGCTTGCCGACGCCGAACAGGACTCCGAAGACCAGGGCGCCGATGACCGCGCTGAAGGCCATCTGCAGGGTGATCAGCAGGCCGTCGACGATGATGGCCTCGATGTAGCGCGGAGTGAGGAACGGCTCCCACTTGTCGTACTCGAGCTGCCCGGTCTCGTCGAGGCGCCACACGACCCAGGCGGCGAGCGCGACGAGTGCCACGGCGGTGAGGACGCCGTACGTGCGGTGGCGGGCGCGGGTGGCGGGCCCGGGGGTGTCGAAGAGGACTCCGGCGCTCATGTCAGGCCACCTTCCAACGGCGCTCGAGCATCGAGGCGAAGAACGAGACGACCTCGACGAGGATGACGTAGCCGAGGGCGAAGCAGATGAAGATGCCCCAGCGCTGGTCGGCGTAGTCGTTGGTGAAGCCCTTCATCCGCCCGACCGCCTCGATCACGCCGAAGACACCGGCGACCGAGGTGTTCTTGAGCAGCGCGATCAGCGTGCTGGCGAGCGGCGGCACCGACGCGCGGAAGGCCTGCGGCAGCACGACCTGGCTCATCACGCCGGCGAAGGGCAGGCCGATCGCGCGGGCGGCCTCGGCCTGGCCGAGCGGGACGGCGTTGACGCCGGCCCGGATCGCCTCGCAGATGAAGGCGGCGGTGTAGAGGCTGAGCGCGGCGACGGCGGCGCTGAAGAACGAGGTGAAGTCGAAGGGGCCGATGTGGATGTCGACCCAGGTGAAGCGCAGGAAGTCGAAGATCTTGCCCGCCCCGAGCTGGAAGAACAGGAAGATCATGACGAGCGGGGTGTTGCGGACGAGGGTGACGTACGCGGTGCCGAAGCCGCGCAGGACCGAGACCGGTCCGACGCGCATCGCGGCCAGGACGGTGCCCAGCGCGAGGGACAGCACGGCCGAGACCAGGAACAGGAAGATCGTGTACCCGAAGGCCCTCAGCACGAGGTCGAAGTTGTCCAGGACGGCGTTCACGCCACTCCTCTCAGGTGGGGTGGTCCCCGCCGGGCCGGCCGTCGCCGGCCGGCCCGGGCAGGGAGCGGGTGGCGCGGGTTACTCGCAGGGGTCCATCTCGGGGAGCTCGGGCACCTCGACGCCCGAGGGGCCGAGCGTGGCGTTGAACGCCTCCTCGTAGGTGCCGTCCTCGTAGGCCTCGGTGATCGTGTCCACGATCCACTGGCACATCTCGGGGTGGTCCTTGGAGTAGCCGACGCCGATGCGCTCCTCGGAGAACTCGTCGCCGACGACCTTCAGCTCGCCCTCGTTCTGCGCGGCGTAGCCGGCGAGGATCGTGCCGTCGGTGGTCATCGCCTGCACGGTGCCGTCGAGGACCTTCTCCACGCACTCGGAGTAGGTGTCGAAGCCGACCGGCTTGGCGCCCTCGGCCTCGATGTTGTCCAGCGACGTCGACCCGGTCACCGAGCAGACCTCCTCGCCCTTGACGTCGGCGACGGACTCGACGTCGCTGTCGGCCTTGACCAGCAGCTGCTGGCCGGTGACGAGGTAGGGGCCGGCCTGGCCGACGACCTGGCGGCGCTCGTCGGTGATGGAGTACGACGCCAGCACGAGGTCGACGGTGCCGTCCTCGAGGAACGGCTCGCGGTTGTCGGAGATGGTCTCGACGTAGTCGACCTTGCTGGTGTCCTCGGGGTCGATGCCGAGGCTGGCGACGAGCACCTTGGCCATCTCGACGTCGAAGCCGGTCGGGATGTCGGAGGCGGCGTCCTTGAAGCCGAGCCCGGGCTGGTCGTACTTCACGCCCACCTTGATGGTGCCGGCGTCGGCCAGCTCCTTCATGCGGGTGCCGTCCTCGAACTCGGAGCCGGCGTCCTCCGCGACGTCGACGTCCGGTCCTTCGCTGTCCTCGCCGGCGTCACCGCAGGCGGCCAGTGACAGGGCCAACCCCGCCGCGGCGACCAGCGCCTTGGTCCTGGTGAATCTCATCCTTGCTCTCCTTCGTGTGGCGGCCCGAGGCCGACGGTGGGTTCCTGGGGATGGAGTGGTGATGTCCCGAGAAGGTGGGTCCTCAGTGCTTGAGGATCTTGCCGAGGAAGTCCTGCGCGCGCTCGGAGCGCGGGTTGGTGAAGAACTCCTCGGGGGTGTTCTCCTCGACGATCGCGCCGTCGGCCATGAACACGACGCGGTCGGCGGCGGTGCGGGCGAAGCCCATCTCGTGGGTCACCACGACCATGGTCATGCCCTGCTGCGCGAGGTCGACCATGACGTCGAGGACCTCCTTGATCATCTCCGGGTCGAGGGCGGAGGTGGGCTCGTCGAAGAGCATCACCTTCGGCTCCATGGCCAGGGCGCGCGCGATGGCCACGCGCTGCTGCTGGCCGCCGGAGAGCTGCGCGGGGTACTTCTCGGCCTGGTGCCCGACGCCGACGCGCTCGAGGAGCTCGCGCGCCTTCTTCTCAGCCGCGTCCTTCTTCATGCCGCGCACCTTGATGGGGCCGAGGGTGACGTTCTCGAGGATCGTCTTGTGCGCGAAGAGGTTGAAGCTCTGGAAGACCA
>JAYSEC010000368.1:0-2792 GCA_041914085.1 Nocardioides sp. | reverse complement strand
CCGGGGCGAGCTCGAGCTCGGCGCCGACGTGCGAGACGAGCTCGCGCAGCTCCTCGGGCGTGCGTCCCTCGGTGTGCGTGCCCTTGAAGGCGCGGGCGGCCTGCGTGGAGAGGCTCATCAGGCACCTCCTGCCGACGGCGGACGGATCATGCCGGTCATCCGGACGGTGAAGGCGCGCAGGCACGAGCGGCACTCCCAGGCGCCCGCGCCCTCCTGGGGGAACAGGTTCTCGTCCCCGCAGTAGGGGCAGTGGAAGGGCACTGCGCGCTCGCTCATGCCAGTGCCGGCTCTGCTTCGCCGCGCAGCAACCGCTCGTCGGCCCGAGCCACCCAGGCGGCGAACCGCTCGCCCTCGGCGCGGTCCTCGAGGTACGCCGTCACGACGCGGGTGACGTAGTCGTCGAGGCCGGCGCTGGTGACCTTGTGCGCGCGCAGCTTGCGCCCCATGGCGTGGTGCAGCCCGAGGGCGCCGCCGAGGTGGACCTGGAAGCCCTCGACCTGCCGGCCGTCCTCGTCCATGACGAGCTGGCCCTTCAGGCCGATGTCGGCGACCTGGGTGCGGGCGCAGGCGTTCGGGCAGCCGTTGACGTTCACCGAGATGTCGGTGTCGAGGTCGGGGAAGCGCTTCTCCAGCTCGGTCACCAGGCGGCGGGCACGCTCCTTGGTGTCGACGATGGCGAGCTTGCAGAACTCGATGCCGGTGCAGGCCATCGTGGACCGGCGCCAGTTGCTCGGCCGCGCGGTCAGCCCGATCTTCTCCAGGTCGTCGGCGAACGCCTCGGTGTCCTCGGCCGCGACGCCGAGCACCACCAGCTTCTGGTAGGCGGTCAGCCGCGCGCCCGTGGCGCCGTACTGCTCGACGAGGTCGCCCAGAGCACTCAGCGTGGTGCCGTCGATGCGTCCCACGACCGGCGCGGCGCCGACGTAGAAGCGTCCGTCCTTCTGCTCGTGGATGCCGATGTGGTCGCCCTGGACGACGGGAGCCTCGGGAGAGGGGTTGTCCACGAGCGCGCGGTGGAGGTACTCCTTCTCGAGCACCTCGCGGAACTTCTCCTTGCCCCAGTCGGCCAGCAGGAACTTCAGCCGGGCCTTGGAGCGGAGCCGCCGGTAGCCGTAGTCGCGGAAGATGCCGGCCACGCCCTCCCACGCGTCGGCCACCTCGTCGAGGGGGATCCAGACGCCGAGCTTGTGGGCGAGCATCGGGTTGGTGGAGAGCCCGCCGCCGACCCAGAGGTCGAAGCCGGGACCGTGCTCGGGGTGGACGGTGCCGACGAAGGCCACGTCGTTGACCTCGGGCGCGACGTCGTGGCTCGGGTGCCCGGTCAGCGCGGTCTTGAACTTGCGCGGCAGGTTGGAGAAGGCCGGGTTGTCGAGCGCACGGCGCTTGATCTCGGCCAGCGCCGCGCTGCCGTCGATGATCTCGTCCTTGGCGATGCCGGCGACGGGGGAGCCGAGGAAGGGGCGCGGTCCGTCGCCGCAGGCCTCCAGCGTGCTCAGCCCGACCGACTCGAGGCGCTCCCAGATGGCCGGGACGCTCTCGATCTCGATCCAGTGGTACTGGATGTTGTTGCGGTCGGTGATGTCCGCGGTGTTGCGGGCGTAGGTCGTCGAGACCTCGCCGAGCGCGCGCAGGGCCGCGGCGTCGAGGATCGCGCCGTCGGTGCGCACGCGCATCATGAAGAAGCGGTCGTCGAGCTCCTCCTCCTCGAGCTGCGCGGTCTTGCCGCCGTCGAAGCCGGGAGCGCGCTGCGTGTAGAGGCCCATCCAGCGGAAGCGGCCGCGCAGGTCTGCCGGGTCGATCGAGTCGAAGCCGCGACGGGAGTAGGTGTGGACGATGCGTGCCCGGACGTTGAGCGGGTCGTCGTCCTTCTTGGACTGCTCGTTCTTGTTGAGCGGCTCGGTGTAGCCGAGCGCCCACTGACCCTCGGCGCGCTTGGGACGCGGGATCTCGGTGTGCTGGGCGGCCTGGGGCTGGAACCGGAGGTCGGGCATGGTCAGGAAGGTCCTGTTCGCTGAGGTAGTGCCGCGCGCGACGTTGAGCGCGGAGGGGACTTCTGGCGGCGTCAGCGATGCCAACAGGTCGCGCTGCCCACGCGCATGAGGTCGACGTGACGTCGAACCACCAGGTGCGTGTGGGTGGAGGCGGTGACCATGTCAAGAAGTCTCAGGGAGTGGACTCGCCTTCCACAAGACGAAATCTCGTCATGTGGGATGACGTGCCACATGGTGAGACGCTACCCGTGGGTACAGGCGCGCGGAAGGGTGCCGGTGCGGTCCAGGTCACACCTGGAGCCGTGTCGGGGGCGCCGCCAAGAGGGTCTGCGGAAGCCCTACGCGCGCCCCGCGCACGAGGCGATGCCGAGCCAGGTGTGCCGGTTCCCCCACCAGCACCAGCCCACCTTCGGTGCGTCGCGACGCTCGCGCCCGTCGCGGCCGGTGCCGTTGCTGATCCACAGCGCCGGGGTGCGGGCGTCGTACGTCCCGTTGGGCTTGCGCAGGCGCGACCCGATCGTCATGAAGCAGGCGTTGCGCGCCAGCACGTCGGGGTCCTGCAGCACCCAGTGCAGTCCCTCGACGACGGTGAGGGGCGAGCGGCCGGCGGCCAGGATCTCGGGCTCGCACTCGGCCGGCGTGCGGTCGAGGTAGGCGTCGCCGCGGTCCAGCCCGGTCACGACGTAGGGCGTCGTCAGAGGGACGGGTGCGGCCTCGGTCGGGGCGAAGGAGTCGAGGTCGGTCATGTCCTCGACGACGAAGCCTTCCTGGGTGCCGCGGGTCAGGAGCGGGGCGAGCGCG
>JAYSEC010000367.1:0-2793 GCA_041914085.1 Nocardioides sp. | reverse complement strand
GCAAGAACGACACCGGGCTCTCGCGCAAGCACATCATGGAGTCGATCAACGGCTCCCTCCAGCGGCTGCAGACCGACTACGTCGACCTCTACCAGGCCCACCGCTACGACGTGGAGACCCCGCTCGAGGAGACGATGCAGGCGTTCGCCGACATCGTGCGGCAGGGCAAGGCGCTCTACATCGGCGTCAGCGAGTGGACCGCCGACCAGATCCGCGCCGGCGTCGAGCTGTCGAAGGAGCTCGGCTTCCAGCTGATCTCCAGCCAGCCGCAGTACTCCATGCTCTGGCGCGTCATCGAGGACGAGGTCGTCCCCGCCTCTCGCGAGCTGGGCGTGTCGCAGATCGTCTGGAGCCCGATCGCGCAGGGCGTGCTCACGGGCAAGTACAAGCCCGGCGCCGAGCCGCCGGCCGGCTCCCGCGCCACCGACACCAAGGGTGGGGCCGACATGATCTCGCGCTGGATGAAGGACGACGTCCTCACCGCGGTGCAGGACCTCGAGCCGATCGCGGCCGACTGCGGCCTGACCATGGCCCAGCTGGCCGTCGCGTGGGTCCTGCAGAACGACAACGTCGCCGCGGCGCTCGTCGGCGCCTCCCGGCCCGAGCAGGTCGCCGACAACGTCAAGGCCGCCGGCGTGAAGCTCGACACCGACGTCATGAAGCGCATCGACGACGCCATCGGCTCGGTCGTCATCCGCGACCCGAAGCTCACCCAGGTCCCCGAGGGTCGCGTGGCCTGAGCCCTCGCGCACGTGCGGCGGATGTGGCCCCTGAATCGCTGATCTGAGGGCCACGACCGCCGCACGTGCGTGGGATCAGCGGACGACCGTCCCGACCCGTGCCTGCTCGGCCCAGGTCGCGCCGACCTCGCGCGTGTGCCGTACGTCGCCCGCGCGGACGTCGTACGTCGTCCAGGTGTGCGGCGCCGCCACCGACGTGACCTCACGGAGCCGGCGGTCGAAGGCGACGTGGGTGTCGGGTGACGGCACCTCGGACACGCCACGCCGCCCGGCGATCCGGCGGCGTACCGTCTCCGCGTCGCTGAGCAGCGCGAGGAAGTGGACGACCTCGTCCTCCACGGCGGCGAGCACCTGGTCGGGCAGGCAGATGCACGGCACGACCGGCACCACGCCGTTGCGCCTGACCTCGCGGCACACCGCCAGGGCGTGACGCCAGAAGCCGACGTAGTCCCGGCGACCGTGCGCCGTCGCGGCCGCCCCGCGTCCGAGGACGTCCCCGTCGATCACCATCAGCCCACTGCGGCCGCGGAGGTGGTCACCGACCGTCGACTTCCCGGCCGCCGCGGCACCCGTGATGACCAGCACCGACCGCGGCTCGCCCACCCCGCGACCCTAGCCCGCCGCACGTGCGGCGGATGTTGCCCCTGAATCGCTGATCTGAGGGCCATAACCGCCGCATGTGCGCACACGTGTCCGACGTGTCGCCCTCAGGCGGTCGTTCCGGGGGCGACATCCCGGACACGTGTCGGGGTCAGGTCGCGCCGACGGTCCGGACGACCCGGTAGCGGACGAACGCCGGCACTGCGAGGGCGGCGAGGACGGTGAGGACCACGACCAGCACGCCACCACCCGCCGCGGCGACGGCGGCACCGGTCGCTGCCGCGGTGGCGCCGTGCGCCACGTCGGCCACCCGGGGTCCGCCGGCCACCACGACGATGAAGATGCCCTGCAGGCGACCGCGGACCGCGTCGTCGGCCGCGGCCTGCAGCATCGACATCCGGAAGGCGGCCGAGGCCATGTCGGCGGCCCCGCCGATCGCGAGCATCAGCACGGCGACGCCGAGCATCACCGCGGGGGCGTACGACGCCAGCATCGCGGCGACGCCGAAGCCCGTCATGGCCAACCCCCAGACCACGATCGCGACGACGACCGCGAGTCCCTGCCGCTCGACCCGGGACACCCACCCGGACACCACGCCGCCGACGACGGCGCCGAGCGGGATGGCGGCGAAGAGCAGCGCGAACGCCAACCCGCCCTCGCTGGGCCCGCCGAAGTCCAGGTGTGCCATCTCGGGGAACAGCGCCCGCGGCATGCCGAAGACCATCGCGATGAGGTCGACGACGAACGACATCATCAGCACCGGCTGGGTGCGCAGGTACCGGAAGCCGTCGAGGACCGCCCGCAGCCCGGGCGTCACGGTGGCCCCGACCACGGGCAGTGCCGGCAGCCCGACGACCGCGAAGAGGGTCGCGAACAGGGTGACGGTGTCGGCGAGGTAGAGCCACTGGAAGCCGATGAGCGGGATCAGCGCACCGCCGACCAACGGGCCGGCGATGCCACCGGCCTGCATGACCGTCATGTTGAGCGAGTTGGCCGCCGGCAGCAGCTCGGCGGGCAGCAGGCGCGGCAGCAGGGCCGAGCGCGTGGGCTGGTTGACCGCGAAGAACGCCTGCTGCACCGAGAACAGCCCGAGCAGCAGCCACACGTCCTCGGCGCCGACGGCCGCCTGCAGCCAGAAACCCGCGCTGGTGAGGATCAGGCCCGCCGTGGTGATCATCAGCAGCGTGCGGCGATCGAAGACGTCCGCGAGCGCGCCGCCCCACAGGCCGAACACGACGAGCGGCACCAGGCCGAAGACGCCGGTGAGGCCGACGTACGCCGACGAGCCGGTGATGGCGTAGATCTGCGCCGGCACCGCCACGACGGTCAGCTGGGCGCCGATGACCGTGACGATGTTGGCCAGCCAGAGGCGCTTGAAGTGCGGGTTGGCCAACGGGCGGGTGTCCGCCAGCAGTCGCCTCTCCACCACCGCAGGCTAGGTGACCGGTCGGTC
>JAYSEC010000366.1:0-2795 GCA_041914085.1 Nocardioides sp. | reverse complement strand
AGCGAGCCTCGAAACCACGATCCGGGAAGGGACGGCGCGGCCTCGGTCAGGCGGTGGCGGCCTTGGCTGCCTGGATCACCCTGCTGAGGCTGTCGTGGAGCGAGACGAGCTCGTCGAGCTCCATCCCGAGCTGCTCCACCACCGTCGGCGGCACCTGGAGGGCCTGCGTGCGCAGCTCACGCCCTTGCGGCGTGAGGCCGACAGCGAGGCTGCGCTCGTCGTCGGGGTTGCGGTCGCGGCGCACCAGGCCGGCGGCCTCGAGCCGCTTGAGCAGGCGCGACAGCGTGGCGGCGTCGAGCTCGAGCATGCGGCTGAGCTCGGTGACCGAGAGGGGCTCGTCGCCCCAGAGGGCGAGCATCACGAGGTACTGCGGGTGGGTGAGCCCGAGCGGCTCGAGCACCGGGCGGTAGACCGAGATGACCGTGCGCGATGCGACGGCGAGCGCGAAGCACACCTGGCGCTCCAGTGCGAGCGGGTCGTCGTCCTGCCGCAGGTCAGGATTTCGGTGCGTCGTGGTCACTTTGTTAGCCTAACAACAGTTGTCGCAGCAACGAATCCGAGGAGCCATGGCGCACACCGTTCCCGCCCGCCGCAAGGAGAAGGGCCGCAGCCACCTGCTCGACCTCGACGCGCCCCGCGTGGTGGTCAAGGACCCCGAGGGCGACGCCCGCGACCTCGCCCGCGTGCAGCGCTGGGTGATGTCGACCCTCGCCGTCACCACGATCCTGCACCTCGTCGTCGGGCTCGTCGTCGCAGCGGTCACGCTCGACGACGCCCCGATGAGCTCCCAGGTCGGGCTCGCGGTCATCGCCGGGATCTTCGGCGCGATCGCCGTCGCGGTCGGTCGCGCCATCCACGGCCGGGGCATCCTGTCCCCCTGGCTGCTCCTCGGCGCCGTGCCCACCCTCGTGGGCCTCTGGCTGCTGCTCGGCTAGCTCGCCGGCTCGGCCACCCACTCCATCGGGTCGCCGGCGTCGAGGTCGGTGATGCCAAGGTTCTCGAAGGCACCGAGCACCACGAGGCGTCGTACGGCGGCGAAGGTGAGCACGTGCGCGACCATGCCGCCGTAGGTGAAGACCCGCACGGGGTCGCAGGTGGCGTCGACGAAGGTGTCGTCGAGGCGGCCCTCCTCGATCGTCGTACGCACCTGCGCGAGGAACGTCGGTCCCTCGTCGGCGAGCTCACGGCGCAGCGTGCTGATCGACTTCCCGCGCTCCTGGTCCCAGTCGTAGCGGCGCTGGTCGACCGCGGCGTTCCACTGCGCGAGCTGGCCGACCAGCCGACCGAGAACCGACCGAATCGTCATGTCGTCGTCGATCGTGCCGATGGGCACCTCGATGGGGACGTCGAGCTGCTCGTCGGTCAGCCGGGAGGCGCGGGCGAGCATCTCGCCGGTCAGCCAGAGGTGGTGCTCGATCATCCGGGCCAGCAGGTCCATGGCGGTCACCTTTCGTGCGGTGGGCAGCCGCAGGCTGCCCGGCGGGTGGAAGTGCACCTGGCTCGCCGCCCGGATCTGGGTGCGGGTCGGTGCGTGACGCCAGCGGCTCGGCGCGGTGCCGTACGCCCTCGTGAAGGCGCGGGTGAACGCCTCGTGCGAGCCGAAGCCCGCCTCGATCGCGACGTCGAGCACGGGCCGGTCGGTGGTGACCAGCACGTACGCCGCCCGCTCGAGCAGCAGCCGCCGGCGCATCCGCTCCGGTGGCTCACCGCCGGTCGCGGACACGACACGGTCGAGGTGGTGGCGCGAGAGGTGGAGCCGCCGTGCCCGCTCCTCGCTGCTCTCGTCGAGGGTCTCGACGAGGGTGGCGAGGAACTCCGCGAAGGTGTCCGCCGCTGTCGTCATGGCCCCAGCCTCCCCGTCGGCGGACGACCCCGCTTGATCGTCCTTGCGCAGTCTGGCGCCGCGTCGGGCCGCCGGCCACCGACGTAGGTAGAAATCCGGATGCGCGACGCACGCCGGGAGGCGCACGCTGTCAGGACCAGCACCCCCGACCACGCCGAAGGGAGACACGCCATGTGGGACACCGTCGAGACCAGCAGCAGCCACCTCACGCACGACGTGCCGTGCCCTCGGTGCGGGCACGCCACGCACACCTACCTGCCGTGCAGCGACACCTGCGGGTGCCGGCGGTCGATCCCGCAGGCCCTCGCCTGAGCGAGCCGGACGGGGCGGGGTTGTCAGGCTCTCCCTGAACTTGTCAGGCCGTGCACGGGCCGACAACTTCAGCGATCCCCGGTCAGCCGGGGATCGCTGAAGACGAAAGGTCAGGCGGGCTCGGTCACCAGGCCCAGCTCGGCGACCGAGGCGAGCGCCTCGTTGCGCGGCACCGCGCGGACGGTGTAGCCGAACGCGCCCGAGTGGTCGAGCTGCACGGCGGCGTCGAAGCGGTGCCGGTTGCCGTCGTAGGACTCCCCCACCAGCATCGGGGTGACCGAGGTGGCGGTCAGCACGTCGTCGGAGCCGATCCGGCCGTGCACGACCTGCACCTCGACGTCGTCGGGCGACAGCGAGCCCAGTGCCACCCAGGCGCGGACCGCCAGGGTCGCGCCGACCTCGGGCTGGTCGCCGACGCCCTCGGAGTCGACGTGCTCGACACGGACGCCCGGCCACGCGGCGCGGACCTCCTGCTTCCAGCCCGACAGCGTGCGCGCACCGGCGTAGTCGGAGTTGAGCGTGCGGGCGGTGTGTGCGGCCGGGGCGTAGAGCTCGCGGACGTAGTCGCGCACCTGCCGGGTGGCGAGCACCTTGGGGCCGAGCGACTTCAGCGTGTGGCGCACCATCTCCAGCCAGCGCG
>JAYSEC010000365.1:0-2803 GCA_041914085.1 Nocardioides sp. | reverse complement strand
CCGACGTAGAGCGCGATGTCGCGCGGACGGAGGTAGAAGAACTCGACGTCGTTCTCGGTGTCGACGAGCGCCAGCTCCTTGGCGTCGGAGCGCTGGCGGTAGCCGGACTCGCGCAGGATGTCGGTGGCGGACTGGGACAGCGACCCCTTGTTGGGGACGGCGATGCGGAGGGTCATGAGGTCACCTCAGAGGTGGGCGTAGACGTCGTCGAGGGTCAGTCCGGAGGCGAGCATCAGCACCTGGGCGTGGTAGAGCAGCTGGCTGATCTCCAGCGCCGTCGCCTCCTTGCCCTCGTGCTCGGCGGCCATCCAGGACTCGGCGGCCTCCTCCAGCAGCTTCTTGCCGATGGCATGGACGCCGGCGTCCAGCTGCTGCACGGTGCCGGACCCCTCGGGGCGCTCCGCGGCCTTGGTGGACAGCTCCGCCCACAGGTCCTCGAACGTCTTCACGAGGGACAAGACTAGGCGCTGCCGCCCACCTCGCCGCCGCCGGTCCCGTGTCCGGACCACCCATGGGTGTGGACTCGCCGTCGGTGGCCCGGGCTACAGTCGCAGCATGAGCGAATCGAACACACATTCGGACGACGTCCAGCACGACGACCGCCAGCCGGAGACCCTCGGCGGGCCGCAGGCCGACACCACGCGCAAGGACCCCGAGGAGTGGGTGACCGGCAACGAGCCGATGACCGGAGCCCAGCGCAGCTACCTCGACACCCTCGCGCGCGAGGCCGGCGAGGAGCTGCCGGCCGACCTCACCAAGGCCGAGGCCTCCGAGCACATCGACCGGCTGCAGTCCCGCAGCGAGCGGGCCGGCTGAAGGCCGACCTGCCTCCGGGAGCGCGTCAGCGGCCGCGCACGCCCTGCAGCACCCGCGCCGTGTCGAGCGCGGCCGCCGTCGCCTCCCAGCCCTTGTCCTCCGCCGAGCCGTCGAGGCCCGCGCGGTCGAGCGCCTGCTCCTCGGTGTCGCACGTCAGCACGCCGAACCCCACCGGGACGGCGTGCTCCACGCTGACCCGCGTGAGGCCGTCGGTCGCGGCCGAGCACACGTAGTCGAAGTGCGGGGTCCCGCCACGGATGACGACACCGAGGGCCACCACGGCGTCGTACCCCTCCTGGGCGAGCGCGGCCGCGACGACCGGCAGCTCGAAGGTCCCCGGCACCCGGAGCACCTCCGGCTCGCCGATGCCGTACGCCGCCAGCGCGCGCTCCGCGCCGGCGACGAGGCCGTCCATCACCTGGGTGTGCCAGCTCGCGGCGACGACGGCGACCTTGAGGCCGCTCGCGTCGAAGGGCTGCGAGATCGGTGCTCCAGCGTAGCTCATGCACGTACTCGCTTCGCTCCGTGCGCGCATGAGGCACATGCCACGCTGTGTTCGACGATTCGCTCGCTCCGCTCGCTCATGCGCTCTCTCCGTCCGGGTCGGTGGCCGGCGGGTGCTCGGCCTGGTGGTCGGTGGCCAGCTCGACGGCGAGCTGGGGCAGGTCGTGCCCCATCCGCTCCGCCTTGGTGCGGAGGTAGGCCTGGTTGTGGGTCGTGGGGTGGACGGCCAGCGGCACGCGCTCGGCCACACGGATGCCGAAGTCCTCGAGGCTGGCGGTCTTGTCCGGGTTGTTGGTCATCAGCCGCACCGACGTGATGCCGAGGTCGCGCAGCACCTGGGTGGCGGTGCCGTAGTGGCGCGCGTCGGCCGGCAGGCCGAGGTCGAGGTTCGCGTCGACGGTGTCGCGGCCGCCGTCCTGGAGCTGGTAGGCCTGCAGCTTGGCGACCAGGCCGATGCCGCGGCCCTCGTGGCCGCGGAGGTAGACCACCACTCCCCTGCCCTCGGCGACGATCGCCTGCAGCGCGGTGTCGAGCTGCGGGCCGCAGTCGCAGCGCTCGCTGCCGAAGACGTCGCCGGTCAGGCACTCGCTGTGGACCCGGGTCAGCACGGGCGCGTCGCCGGACACGTCCCCGTGGACGAGGGCGACGTGCTCGCTGTCGTCGATCGTGATGCGGTAGCCGTACGCCGTGAACTCGCCGTGCCGGGTGGGCAGGCGGGTCTCGGCCACCCGCTCGACGTGCCGCTCGTGGCGCCGGCGGTAGCGGACGAGGTCCTCGATCGAGATCATCGCCAGGCCGTGCTCGTCGGCGAACTCCCGCAGCTCGGGGGCGCGCTTCATGGTGCCGTCGTCGTTGACCACCTCGACCAGCACGCCGGCCGGGGTCAGCCCGGCGAGCCTGGCGAGGTCGACGGCTGCCTCGGTGTGCCCGCGCCGGACGAGCACCCCGCCGTCGCGGTAGCGCAGCGGGAAGACGTGGCCCGGGCGGGTGAGCTCCCACGGCTCGGTCGCGGAGTCCGCGAGCGTGCGGGCGGTGTGGGCGCGGTCCGCCGCACTGATCCCGGTGGAGACGCCGTCGCGCGCGTCGACCGAGATCGTGTACGCGGTGCGCAGCCGGTCCTTGTTGTGCGGGGTCATCAGCGGGATCTCCAGCCGCTCGAGCATGTCGCCCGGCATCGGCACGCAGATCACCCCGCTGGAGTGCCGGATCGTGAACGCCATCAGCTCCGGCGTCGCCTTGGCGGCGGCGAAGATGATGTCGCCCTCGTTCTCCCGGTCCTCGTCGTCGACGACGATCACCGCCCTGCCGGCGGCGATGTCCTCCACCGCCCGCTCGACGGAGTCCAGGCGCACCCGGGTCGAGGCCTCGCTCATGCCGGGACCGCCTCGTCCTCGTCGACGGTGCTGGTGTCGACGACGGTGCGCGCGTCGCGCAGCCAGACCACGAAGCCGATCACCACGAAGACGGCGTAGAAGAGGTACAT
>JAYSEC010000364.1:0-2807 GCA_041914085.1 Nocardioides sp. | reverse complement strand
CTCGAGGAGGCCCAGGAGCTCGGCTACGCCGAGGCCGACCCGACGGCCGACGTCGAGGGCTTCGACGCCGCCGCCAAGGCCGCGATCCTCGCCAGCCTGGCCTTCCACTCGCGCGTGACCGCCTCCGACGTCTACCGCGAGGGCATCTCCGAGGTCACCGCGGCCGACGTGGCCAGCGCCCGCGACATGGGCTCGGTGGTCAAGCTGCTCGCCATCTGCGAGCTGCGCGGAGACCAGGTCGCGGCCCGCGTGCACCCCGCGATGATCCCGCGCTCGCACCCGCTCGCGAGCGTGCGGGAGGCCTACAACGCGGTGTTCGTGGAGTCCGAGGCCGCCGGCCAGCTGATGTTCTACGGCCCCGGCGCCGGCGGCGCGCCCACGGCGAGCGCCGTGCTCGGCGACCTGGTGACGGTCGCGCGCAACCGGCTCGCGCAGACCCGCGGCGCCGGGGAGTCGGCGTACGCCGACCGCGCGGTGCAGCCGATGGGCGAGACCCGCACCCGCTACCACGTCGCGATCGACGTCGACGACCGCGCCGGCGTGCTCGCGGCGGTGGCCAACGCCTTCGCCGACCACGACGTCTCCATCCAGACCGTGCGGCAGGAGGGCCGCGGCGCCGACGCCCAGCTCGTCGTCGTCTCGCACGCGGCTCCGGACGCCGCGCTGAGCGCCACGGTCCAGCAGCTGCGGGAGATGGACATCGTCCGCGAGGTCACGTCGGTCATGCGGGTTGAGGGAGGGGACGAATGAGCCACCACACCCACCAGTGGCGGGGCGTCATCGAGGAGTACCGCGACCTGCTCGACCTGCCCGAGGGCATGGCGGCGGTGACGCTGCGGGAGGGCGGCACCCCGCTCGTGCACTCGGAGTGGCTCTCCGGCCTCACCGGCGCCGAGGTCTGGCTCAAGGTCGAGGGCGACAACCCCACCGGCTCCTTCAAGGACCGCGGCATGACCGCGGCGATCTCGCACGCCCGCCACCTGGGCGCGCAGGCCGTGGTCTGCGCCTCCACCGGCAACACGTCGGCGTCGATGGCGGCCTACGCCGCCAAGGCCGGCCTCAAGCCGCTCGTCCTCATCCCCGAGGGCAAGATCGCGGCGGGCAAGCTCGCCCAGGCCGTGGTGCACGGCGCCCAGGTCATCATGGTCCGCGGCAACTTCGACGACTGCCTCGCGATGGCCATCGGGCTCTCCCAGGACTACCCGGTCGAGCTGGTCAACTCCGTCAACCCGGTGCGCCTGCAGGGCCAGAAGACCGCGTCCTTCGAGATCGTCGACTTCCTCGGCGACGCGCCCGACGTCCACCTGCTGCCCGTGGGCAACGCCGGCAACATCTCGGCGTACTGGCTCGGCTACCAGCAGTACGCCGAGCTCGGCCGCGCGACGAAGCGCCCGCGCATGCGAGGCTTCCAGGCCGAGGGCGCGGCGCCGCTGGTGACCGGCGAGCCGTTCCCGCACCCGGAGACCAAGGCGACCGCGATCCGCGTCGGCAACCCCGCGTCGTGGCACCTCGCCGAGCAGGCGGCCAAGGAGTCCGAGGGTGGGTTCGCCGCGCTCTCCGACGCGCAGATCCTCGCCGCCCAGCTCGAGCTCGCCCGCCACGACGGCGTCTTCGTGGAGCCGGCCTCGGCGGCCGGTGTCGCCGGCCTGCTGGCCGCGGTCGCCGGCGGTGAGTCCTTCGCCGGGTCGACGGTCGCGATCACCGTCACCGGCCACGGCCTCAAGGACACCGCGACCGCGCTCGAGTCGTGCGGCGACATCGTCGACACGGTCGTCGACGCCGACGTGGCCGCCGCCGCGGCCGCGGCCGGGCTCGCCTGATGGCCCAGCTGGTCGACGGCCCGGTCCGGGTCAGCGTCCCGGCGACCTCGGCCAACCTCGGGCCCGGCTTCGACTCGCTCGGCCTGGCGCTGTCGCTGCGCGACGAGCTCGAGGCCGAGGTGCTGCCCGAGGGCCTCGTCGTCGAGGTCGAGGGCGCCGGGGCCGACGGCGTCCCCCGCGACGAGTCGCACCTCGTCGTGCGGGCGATGCGGGCGGCGTTCGACCTGATGGGCGCCCAGCCGCCCGGCCTACGACTGTCGTGCCGCAACGTGATCCCGCACGCCCGCGGCCTCGGCTCGTCGTCGGCCGCGATCGTCGCGGGGGTCGTGCTGGCGCGCGGGCTGGTGGCCGGGGGGCAGCTGCTGGCCTCCGACGAAGCTCTCTTCGACCTCGCCGCCGACCTCGAGGGCCACCCCGACAACGTGGCGCCAGCCTTCTACGGCGGCTTCGTCATCTCCGGCCGCGAGGACGACCACTGGTACGCCGTCCGGGTCGGCGTCGACCCGCGGATCACCGCGGTCGCCTTCGTCCCGCCGACCGGGGTCGAGACGTCGGTCGCCCGCGGGCTGTTGCCCGCGACCGTGCCGCACGCCGACGCGGCCGCGAACTCCGGTCGGGCCGCGCTGCTCGTGGCCGCCCTGACCGGCCAGCCCGAGCACCTGCTGGCGGCGACCCGTGACTGGCTCCACCAGGACCAGCGCGAGCCCGCGATGCCGGAGACGCTCGCGCTCGTGCGCCGCCTCCGCGCGGACGGCGTACCGGCCGTGGTGTCGGGCGCAGGCCCGACGGTGCTGGCGTTCGGCTCCGCCGACACCTCCGCGCTGACCGCCCGCTGCCCCGACGGCTGGGCGTGCCACGACCTCCTCGTCGAGCCCGCCGGCGCCGTCCTCGCCTGACACGTCGCGCGGCTTGGCCGACGGATCGCACCGCGCCGCCGACCCCCTGCTAACCTGAGCGCGCGCCGTTCGGCGCACTCGCCCGGCCGGT
>JAYSEC010000363.1:0-2818 GCA_041914085.1 Nocardioides sp. | reverse complement strand
GCGCGGAGCAGATGAAGACCCAGAGGAACTGGTACCAGAAGAAGAACGGGAAGCCGAGCAGCTCCGGCTCCGTCCTGGCATAGCTCGGCACCCATAGGAGGGCGACGATCGGGATCAGGAGCAGGACCGCGGCGAGCGCCATCTTGCCCTTGTCGGTCGGGGGTGGGCCCTGGTCAGGGCGCGACTGAGGTGTGTTCCCGGATTTCACCCGCGAGACCCTAACTTCTGGCGTGACGGGCGTCACCCACCCCTGGGAGGGGCCGGACCGGTACGCCGACGAGCGGTCGGTCTGGCGCGACGAGCGGTCGCGCCCTCAGCCGAGCAGCGCGTCGGCCGCCGTGGCGCTCGAGTCGCGGAGGAAGGTCGAGCAGCGCTCCCACTCCTCGGTCTCGCCGATCGCCCGCGCGGCGAGGGCGAGGAGGGCGAGCGAGCGCAGGAAGCCGCGGTTGGGCTCGTGCTCCCACGGGACCGGACCGTGGCCCTTCCAGCCGTTGCGGCGCAGCATGTCGAGCGAGCGGTGGTAGCCGACGCGGGCGTAGGCGTAGACCGTCACGTCGTCCGCGCCGGCCTCCTGGGCCTGCTGGGCGAGGGCCGCCCACGCGGCCGGCGACGCCGGGTGCCGGCGTACGACGGCAGCCGGGGCGTCGCCGCCGGCGAGCTCGGCGTCGGCGGGGTCGGCGGGCAGGTGGGTGGGCGGGGGACCGGCCATCAGGTCGCCGCCGAAGGAACCGGAGGTCATGGCTCAACCCTAGGACCGGGTCGGGGAGACTGCGCCCATGGGTGAGACCTTCACGACCGAGATCCAGGCGCGCTTCCGCGACATCAACCTCGCCGGGCACGTGGACAACGTGGAGGCGGTGCGGGTGCTCGACGAGGCGCGCTACGAGTTCCTCCGCTTCGCCCGCCTCCCCGGCCTGCCCGAGGGGGCGGCCGGGCTCCTGCACGGGGCGGACCCCGGGGTCTCGGAGCTCGTCGCGTCGCAGACGATCGAGTACCACTCCGAGATGCGATTCGTGCCCTACCAGCCCTTCCTCGCCGCGCTCTGGGTGTCGCGGATCGGCCGGTCGTCGTTCACCGTCTCCGCCGAGCTCCGGGTCGAGGCGGGCGGTCACCCCGCGGCGGTCTGGGAGTGCGTCAACGTGCTCTGGGACCACCACGCCCAGTCGGCGTGGACGATCAGCGACGCGGTGCGCGCCGACCTCGAGCGCTACCTCGGCGACCCGGTCGGCTTCCGCAGCTGATCCGTTGCGGGCGGCGGACCCCGGACGCCGGCCGGGTCGAGCGGACCTCGGGCCGCTCGACGTACGCCATGGCGTACGTCCAGCGGCCACGAGCGGGGTGAGGTCGGAGCGGGCCTGTCAGGCGGCAGTGCCGAGCCCCGGAGACCAGAGGCGGGACTTCTTCCGACGTGGATGCAGGTCGGCGAACTCGAGCAGATGGGGCGCGGGCGTCCGTCCGAACCGAGCCTCGGTGACGGCGTACTCCTGGAGGAGTCGGGCGCGGGCCCGCTCTCGGCGCGGCCCGAAGCAGTCTGCCCAGACGATCCGGGACATGCCGAGCCCTTCGGCACAGATCTCGGTGCGGCGTTCCTGCTGCTTCCACAGCACGGTCTCGGCTGGCTCCGACGCCACGCCACCCTCCTCCACCGCAACCAGCTTGATCCTCCCCTCGCACTCGAAGATGTGGCACCCGACTCGGATGTCACACCAGACCACGCGATCACTCGCGAGGCGGACGGCGAACTGAGTCGTCACCTCGCCGATTCCCAGCGACGCCACGAGCTCGCGGCCGAGCGTCTCCAGCACCGACTCCGCGCCGTCGTCGGAGTCGGCGAGAGCCGCGTGGGCACGAGCGATGTGTGGATGGTGCCGCATCCGGGCGAGCTCGGCCTCGAGGTCGGTCTGCGGCACGCCACGCTGGCGCACGGAGTCGATGGCCACGAGCCCGGACCGGTACCCGTGCCAGCGCGCGATGTCCACGGCGGTGCGCGCGTACGACGTGGCGACCAGGCCGTCGACGCGCTCGACGCACAGCGGCAGCAGGTCGCGGTGCCGGGTGAGCCCACTGTTGGTGCGGGTGCCCCGAGGGCCGAACAGCGTGAGATGGCTCGCGGGCGATGGCGGGTCGAGGGTGTCGATGTGCAGGAGGCGGGCAGCCGAGTCGTGGCTCAGGACGGCTGGTCGCCGGCACGACAGCACGGCCGCTCGGTCCTTGAGCAGCCACCGCTCGCGCATGTCGACGGCGTCCACGCGGGACCGCTCGCAGTAGACCCCCGTCCGCACCATCACCCACTCGCCGCCCGGTCTCGTGAGTGCCTTGACCTCGCGCTCGGTGTATCCGGCACGCATGGCTTGAGCGCGCGAGAAGACCCAACCTTGTTGGGCAGCGACGGCGACGAGGGCGGGTCTCATGCCGTCGAGGGTGGCGCGTCGCGACGTCGCCCCACAGCTGTCTGGCCAAGGCCTGTGGACGACATGCCTCGACCGGGATCTGGGGACGGGAGAGTGCGCGCTCTGCGGGGTGGAGCCTGACTGGACGTCTGTCGCGGACGCCTGACGCACGGCATGCCTGGCGTCGAGCGGCCCGTCGTCCGCTCGACCCGCGGCGGAGACGGCCGGAGCCGCCGCGGAGACGGCCGGAACAGCCGCGAGACCAGCACCGGGCGGGGCCGAGCGGGACGGCTCACGCGCCGAGGAGGCGGCGGACCTTCTCCGTCCCGAGCGCGAGGACGAGCGTCGGCAGGCGCGGGCCGCGGTCGGCGGAGACGAGGAGGTTGTAGAGCAGCCGGAAGAAGTCCTTCTGGTCGGCCTTCACCTGG
>JAYSEC010000362.1:0-2820 GCA_041914085.1 Nocardioides sp. | reverse complement strand
GGCTGCCCCAACATCTTCGAGTGCTGGGAGGACCGCGAGGCGACGTTCCTCATCGGTGGCGACCAGTGCACCCGGCGCTGCGACTTCTGCCAGATCGACACCGGCAAGCCGCAGCCCCTCGACCGTGACGAGCCGCGCCGCGTGGCCGAGTCGGTGCAGAAGATGCAGCTCAAGTACGCCACCATCACCGGCGTCGCCCGCGACGACCTCCCCGACGGCGGTGCCTGGCTCTACGCCGAGACCGTCCGCGCGATCCACGAGCTCAACCCCGACACCGGCGTGGAGAACCTGATCCCGGACTTCAACGGCAAGCCCGACCTCCTGCAGGAGGTGTTCGAGAGCCGCCCCGAGGTCCTCGCCCACAACGTGGAGACGGTCCCGCGGATCTTCAAGCGGATCCGCCCGGCGTTCCGCTACGACCGCTCGCTCGACGTCATCACCCAGGCCCGCGACTTCGGCCTGGTCACCAAGTCCAACCTGATCCTCGGCATGGGTGAGACCCGCGAGGAGGTCAGCCAGGCGCTGCGCGACCTGCACGAGGCCGGCTGCGAGCTGATCACCATCACCCAGTACCTCCGCCCCTCCCCCCGGCACCACCCCGTGGAGCGCTGGGTCAAGCCGGAGGAGTTCGTCGAGCTCAAGGCCGAGGCCGACGAGATCGGCTTCGCCGGGGCGCTCTCGGGCCCGCTGGTCCGCTCGTCCTACCGTGCCGGCCGGCTGTACGGTCAGGCCATGGACGCGCGCGCCGCCGCGGCCGTCTGACCCTCCACCGCACCACCCACACACCACACCTAGCTGGACAAGGCCACCTCATGTCGACCCCCGCCTCCACGCCGACGTCGCGCCGCGCGCAGATCATGCAGACCTACCAGATGGCCAAGCGCACCGACCCGCGCCTGGGCCTGATCGTGATGGGTGTCTTCGTGCTGGGGGCCGCGCTCGGCTTCGCGCTGATGTGGCTGCTCCCGGGCTCGGGCTGGCTCTCGCTGGTGATCTCGATCGTCGGTGCGCTGCTCGTCGGCATGCTGTGCGCGCTGCTGGTCTTCGGCCGCCGCGCCCAGCGGGCGGCGTACGTCCAGATGGAGGGCCAGCCGGCCGCCGCCGCCGGCGCGCTGCAGATGCTGCGCCGCGGCTGGAAGGTCGACCCGGTCGTCGGGTTCACCAAGCAGCAGGACGTCGTGCACCGGGTCGTCGGCCCGCCCGGCATCGTGCTGGTCGGCGAGGGCTCCAGCCCCAGCCGCGTCAGGCAGCTCCTCGCCACCGAGCGCAAGAAGCACGAGCGGGTCGCCTTCGAGGTGCCGATCCACGAGATCGTCGCCGGCCGTGGCGAGGGCGAGGTCCCGCTGCCGAAGCTGGTGCGCCACGTCCAGAAGCTCGGGCGCTCGGTCAAGCCGGCCGAGATGACCGACATCCTCCAGCGCCTCAAGGCGCTCGACGCCCAGCGGGGCAAGCTGCCCCTGCCCAAGGGCCCGGTCCCGACCTCGATGAAGGGCATGCGCTCCCAGCAGCGCGGCCGCTGAGCGGGGGCGCGCGGAACCCCGCGCGGGCGTCCGCCGTCGCAGGAGCATGACCGCTCCCGGACGGCACGGGCGAACCTTCGTGCTCCTCGCCTGCCTCGTGCCGACGGTGCTGGCCGCCACCGCCCTGGTCGGCGCCTGGAGCGCGCTGGGCCACCAGCAGCAGGCCGCGCCCGTCCCCGCGCAGTACGGCGTCGTGGTGGCCGAGGCCGGCGGGCTGCGGCTCCACGACGTGCGGGCCCACGTCGACGAGCGCACCCGCGGCGGCTGGACCCGGTGCGGCGCGGGTCGCTACGAGCACACGGTGCGGCGCGACGGGTCCCGCGCCGAGCTCGACCTCGTGTTCCGCCCCGATCCCGAGCTGGGCGGTTGCGGCCTCGGGGACCAGGTGGACCACGGCCCCGGTGGTGGGTCGGCCCCGGGTCTGTTCGTCCCGCTCGACGGACCTCCTCCCACGATCGTCACCACCGCCGGTGGGTCGGAAAAGCACCGAGTGGTCGACCCGCTCCTCGGCGCGGACGTGGTCCTCGCCGGCTGGCGGACCTCGTCGACGGCCGTGTCCTACGCGCGTCCCGGCGTCGCCGTCCAGCAGTGGGACGCGGGCGACCGCCGGTCGTTGCGGCTGTCCCACCCGGTCGGCCACGTCGGCGACCCGCGGACCGCCTGGGTGCGCGCCGGTGACCTCGGGCCGGGCGACCACTACTTCACCGGGCTCCCCGGGTCCTGCCGGACCTCGACCTCAGGCTCGCGGGCGTCCGGGTGACCGCGAGGTTCCGGGCATGGGACGTGGCCGACGCGACGTACGTCCGACTGACGAGCCTCGACGGTCGCGCCGTGCTCGAGCTCGAGACGGTCGGCGTGGGCCTCGAGGACCTCAGGGAGCTGGCGCGCAGCCTGCGCGTCAGACCGTGACGCTCCGGGTGCCGGCGGCGACGTCGTGCAGGCCGCGCCCGTCGAAGGTGAGCAGCGGCGGCACCAGGAGTGCGACCAGCACGCTGCGCACGACCGCCCGCAGCAGGGTCACCGGGCGCGACGGGTCGTCGTGGCGCACCACCCGGATGCGGGTGAGCATCTTGCCGAACGAGCCGCCGGCGAGGGCGGTGAAGAAGGCCGACTCGAGCACGAAGAGGGCCAGCGTCCCCAGCCCGTTGGGGTTGTCGGCGAGCAGACCGACGGCGACCAGGCCCTCGACCACGGCCAGGCAGGCCACCCAGTCCAGCGCCAGCGCCAGGATGCGACGACCCCACGTCGGGGTCGTCAGGTCGACGGAGGCTGGCGTCGGGTCGGGCTGCGGCACGGCCCC
>JAYSEC010000361.1:0-2830 GCA_041914085.1 Nocardioides sp. | reverse complement strand
TGCCGCAGGTGATCGCGGTCCTCGTCCGCCGCGGAGCCGACTTCGCGGCGGCCGAGGACGCCGTGCAGGACGCCCTCGTCGAGGCGCTCAGGTCGTGGCCCGACGACCCGCCCCGAGACCCGAAGGGGTGGCTGGTGACGGTCGCGTGGCGGCGCTTCCTCGACGTCGTACGCTCCGACGCCGCGCGCCAGCGTCGCGAGGTCGCCGTCGACGGCGAGCCGGCGCCGGGGCCGACCGAGACCGCCGACGACACCCTCCGGGTGTTCTTCCACTGCGCGCACCCCGCGCTCACCCCGGCGTCCGCGGTCGCGTTGACGCTGCGCGCGGTGGCGGGGCTGACGACCCGCCAGATCGCCGCGGCGTACCTCGTGCCGGAGGCGACGATGGCGCAGCGGATCAGCCGGGCGAAGCGGACGGTGTCGACCGAGTCGTTCGACCGGCCCGGCGACCTCGCGACCGTGCGACGGGTGCTCTACCTCGTGTTCAACGAGGGCTACACCGGCGACGTCGACCTCGCCGCGGAGGCGATCCGGCTCACCCGGCAGCTGGCCGCGCTGGCGCAGGACCCGGAGACCGACGGCTTGCTGGCGCTGATGCTGCTGCACCACGCCCGCCGGCCGGCCCGCACCCGCGCCGACGGCTCGCTCGTCCCGCTGGCCGAGCAGGACCGGAGCCTGTGGGACTCCGCCCTCATCGCGGAGGGCGTTGCCGTCCTGCAGGCGGCGCTCGCGCAGGATCGCCGCGGCGAGCTGCAGCTCCAGGCGGCCGTCGCCGCCCTGCACGCCGACGCGCGCACGGCCGAGGAGACCGACTGGGTGCAGATCGTGCAGTGGTACGACGAGCTGCTGGCGCTGACCGACAGCCCGGTCGTGCGGCTCAACCGGGCCGTCGCGGTGGGCGAGGCCGACGGGGCCCGCGCCGGGCTGGCAGCCCTGGCCGAGGTCGACCCCGCGCTGCCGCGCCACCGCGCCGCGGCGGCGTACCTCCACGAGAAGGCCGGCGACCTCGACCTCGCCGCCCGCCTCTACGCCGAGGCCGCCGAGCTGGCCCTCGACGTCGCGGAGCGGACCCACCTGACCAAGCAGGCGGCGCGCCTCCACCAGCAGTCCGCCGGTTGAGGAAGGGCCGACCAACCGACAGCCGGCACACAGGAAACGCACAGCAAGCCGCGGCAGGATGCTGCCCATGCAGCTCACCCGCCCCGACGGCTCCCCCGTGCGCGTCCTGGTCGTCGACGACGAGGTCAACATCGCCGAGCTGCTCGCGATGGCGTTGCGCTACGAGGGGTGGGACCTGCAGGTGGCGCACACCGGCACCGGCGCCGTCGCCGCGGCCCGGGACTTCCGGCCCGACGCGGTGGTGCTCGACATCATGCTCCCGGACTTCGACGGCCTCGAGGTGCTGCGCCGGATGCGCGCCGACGGCAGCGACGTGCCGGTGCTGTTCCTCACCGCCAAGGACGCGGTCGAGGACCGGATCGCCGGCCTGACCGCGGGTGGCGACGACTACGTCACCAAGCCGTTCTCGCTGGAGGAGGTGGTGGCGCGGCTGCGCGGGCTGATCCGCCGCGGCGGCACCGCCGCCCTGGCCGACGCCGGCAACGTGCTCGTCGTCGGGGACCTGACCCTCGACGAGGACAGCCACGAGGTGCACCGCGGGGGCGAGGAGATCACGTTGACCGCGACCGAGTTCGAGCTGCTGCGCTTCCTGATGCGCAACCCGCGCCGGGTGCTGAGCAAGGCGCAGATCCTCGACCGGGTCTGGCAGTACGACTTCGGCGGCCAGGCCAACGTCGTGGAGCTCTACATCTCCTACCTCCGCAAGAAGGTCGACGCCGGTCGCGAGCCGATGATCCACACCATGCGCGGCGCCGGCTACGTGCTGAAGCCGGCGTGATGACCCTCCGCCCCCGGCTGCCGCACACCCTCACCGCCCGGCTGGTGGCGGTGGCGGTGCTGCTGGTGGCCCTCTCGGCACTCGCGATCGGGGCGGCCACGACGATCGCCATGCGGCACAACCTCGAGCGACGCCTCGACGCCGACGTCCGCGACGCCGCGGTGTTCGCGGCGGGCCCGCGCCGGCCCGACCGTGCTGGTGACGGCTTCGGACCCGGCCAGCACTTCGGCACCCTGGAGGCCTACTACCCCGTCGTCGGGACGCCGTCGGGAACCGCCCCGACCGAGCGGGACGGCGAGGGATGGTCCGCCGACACGAGCCTCGACGAGGCCCAGCTCGCAGCGCTGGGCGACCTGCGTGCCGGCCCCGGGGTGCAGACGGTCGACGTGCCGGACCTCGGCACGTACCGGGTGATGGTCACGGACCACCCCGGCGGCACGATCGTCGCCGGCCTGCCCCGCGAGGACGTGGACGAGACCGTCGCCCGTCTCGTGCAGCTCGAGGTCCTGGCCAGCCTCCTGGGCGTGGTCGCCGCCGGTCTCGCCGGCACCTGGGTCGTCCGACGCCAGCTCGCGCCGCTGCGCGAGGTCGCGGCGACCGCCCACCGCGTGGCGGAGCTGCCGCTGGCGGCCGGCGAGATCGAGATGACCGAGCGGGTGCCCGAGCGACTCACCGACGAGCGCAGCGAGGTCGGCCAGGTCGGCTCGGCGCTGAACGCGATGCTCGACCACGTCGAGGACTCCCTCGCCCAGCGCCACCGCAGCGAGCTCCAGGTGCGGCAGTTCGTGGCCGACGCGTCCCACGAGCTGCGCACGCCGCTGGCGACGATCGCCGGCTACACCGAGCTCGCCCGTCGCCGCCCGGAGACCAGCGGGACCGCGCTCGACAAGGTCGAGACCGAGTCGGCGCGGATGACCGGCCTCGTCGAGGACCT
>JAYSEC010000360.1:0-2843 GCA_041914085.1 Nocardioides sp. | reverse complement strand
CCGCGGTGGGCGAGGCGCTGGAGGGTCTGGCGGGCCACCGCTTCGCCCAGCCCGAGGCGGTGGGCCACCTCGGCGGTGGTGAAGGGGCCGTGGCTGCGGGCGTAGCGGGAGACGAGGTCGGCGAGCGGGTCCTCGGGGAGCTCGAGGAAGGCGTCGGGCGTGCCGACGGGGACGGGCACGCCGAGGCCGTCGCGCAGGCGGCCGATGTCCTCGATGGCGGTCCAGCGGTCCTCGCCGGCCATGCGGACCTGGAGGACACGCCGGTCGAGCAGGCCCAGCCAGCCCTCGACGTCGGCGCCCTCGACGCTGCGCGCCCGGATCTCCTCGACGGACAGCGGGCCGACCAGCCGGAGCAGGTCGGCGACCGCCTCGGCGTCGCGCGCCTTGCGGTCGGGGGCGAGCCACTGCAGCTCGGCCTCCACCTCGGCCAGCACCTCGGGGTCGAGCAGCTCGCGCAGCTCGGCGCGGCCGAGGAGCTCGGCGAGCAGGCCCTGGTCGAGCGAGAGCGCGGCGGCGCGGCGCTCGGCGATGGGGGAGTCGCCCTCGTAGACGAACTGGGCGACGTAGCCGAAGAGCAGGCTGCGGGCGAAGGGGCTCGGGGAGGTGGTGGCGACGTCGACCACAGCGACCTCACGGCGCTGGACCCGGCCGAGGAGCGTGACGAGCGCGGGGAGGTCGTACACGTCCTGGAGGCACTCGCGGACGGCCTCGAGGACGATCGGGAAGGACGGGTACTGGGACGCGACCTCGAGCAGCTGCGCGCTGCGCTGGCGCTGCTGCCACAGCGGGCTGCGGCGGCCGGGGTCGCGGCGCGGCAGTAGCAGCGCGCGGGCGGCGCACTCGCGGAAGCGGCTGGCGAACAGCGCGGAGCCGCCCACCTCCTGGGTGACGAGCTGCTCGATCTCCTCGGGCTCGAAGACGATCACCTCACCGGTCGGCGGCTCGGCGTCGGTGTCGGGGATGCGGATCACGATGCCGTCGTCGGAGGCCACGGCCTGGCCGTCGACGTCGAAGCGCTCGCGCAGCCGGGCGTTGATCGCCAGCGCCCACGGCGCGTGCACCGGCGTGCCGTAGGGGGAGTGGACGACGAGGCGCCAGTCGCCGAGCTCGTCGCGGAAGCGCTCGACGACGACCTGGGTGTCGCTCGGGACGACCTGGGTCGCCTCGCGCTGCTCGCCGAGGTAGGTCACGAGGTTGGCGGCGGCGTAGTCGTCGAGGCCGCGCTCCTTCACCTGCGCGATCGCCTTCTGCGGCGGCGCGCTCGCCAGCTCGCGGGTGAAGGCGCCGACGGCGGCGCCCAGCTCGGCGGGGCGGCCCAGGGCGTCGCCCTTCCAGAACGGCAGCCTCCCGGGGATGCCCGGCGCCGGCGTGACGAGCACCCGGTCGTGGGTGATGTCCTCGATGCGCCAGCTGGTCGCGCCCAGCGCGAAGATGTCGCCCACCCGGGACTCGTAGACCATCTCCTCGTCGAGCTCGCCCACCCGGCTGGCCTTCTCGCCGACGAGGAAGACGCCGAACAGGCCGCGGTCGGGGATCGTGCCGCCGCTGGTCACCGCGAGGCGCTGGGCGCCGGGCCGGCCGCTGAGGGTGCCGGTGACGCGGTCCCACACGATGCGCGGACGCAGCTCGGCGAACTCGTCGCTGGGGTAGCGCCCGCTCAGCAGGTCGAGGGTGGCGTCGAAGGCGGCGCGGGGGAGGCCGGAGTACGACGCCGCGCGCTGGACGAGCGCGAACAGCTCGTCGACCTGCCACTCCTCCATCGCGAGCGCGGCCACCACCTGCTGGGCGAGGACGTCGAGCGGGTTGGCCGGGACGGACATCTTCTCGATGGCGCCGCTGCGCATCCGCTCGACCGCGACCGCGGTCTGCGCCAGGTCGCCGCGGTGCTTGGGGAAGAGCACGCCACGGCTGGTCTCGCCGACCTGGTGGCCGGCGCGGCCGACGCGCTGGAGGGCGCTGGCGACGCTCGGCGGGGACTCGATCTGGATGACGAGGTCGACCGAGCCCATGTCGATGCCGAGCTCGAGGCTGCTGGTGGCGACCACGCAGGGGAGGCGCCCACGCTTGAGGTCGTCCTCGATGACGGCGCGCTGCTCCTTGGAGACCGAGCCGTGGTGGGCCTTGGCGATGATCGTCGCGGCGCCGCTGCTCTGCCCGGACTGCGCCATCACCTGGGCGGGCGGCTTGCCCGGCGTCCTGCCCGACGTCTTGCCCGTCGCCTCGTCCTCGCCTGCCTGCTCGGCCCGCTCGGCCCGCTCGGCCCGCTCGGTGGCGATCTCGTTGAGCCGCGCGGTGAGCCGCTCGGCCAGCCGGCGGGAGTTGGCGAAGACGATGGTCGAGCGGTGCTGCTCGACGAGGTCGACCACGTGCTCCTCCACGTGGGGCCAGATGCTCGTCGATCGGCCGGGGTCGCCGGAGTCCTCGTCGTACTCCTCGGGCATGGTCATGTCCTCGACGGGCACGACGACGCGGAGGTCCCACTCCTTGGTGCTGGGCGGGGCGACGATCTCGACCGGCTGCGTGCCGCCGAGGAAGCGGGCCACCTCGTCGAGCGGCCGGACGGTGGCGCTGAGCCCGATGCGTTGAGCGGGCTTCTCGAGCAGGGCGTCGAGCCGTTCGAGGCTGAGGCCGAGGTGGGCGCCGCGCTTGGTGCCGGCGACGGCGTGCACCTCGTCGATGATCACGGTGTCGACCCCGCGGAGCGTCTCGCGCGCCTGGCTGGTCAGCATGAGGAAGAGCGACTCGGGTGTGGTGATGAGGATGTCGGGCGGCGTGGTGCCGAGCTTGCGCCGGTCGGCCGGGCTGGTGTCGCCCGACCGCAGCCCGACGGTGACGTCGGGGAC
>JAYSEC010000359.1:0-2867 GCA_041914085.1 Nocardioides sp. | reverse complement strand
GACGAGGAGGTTGTAGAGCAGCCGGAAGAAGTCCTTCTGGTCGGCCTTCACCTGGTCGGTCGGGGCGTCGTCGAAGCCGAGGCCGCGGGCCACCTTGGGCGTGCCGTAGACGACCGCGGTCACCGAGTCGAGGTCGGGCTCGGCGGGCAGGCGGTCGAGGAAGATCCGCAGCCACAGCTCCTCGTCCTCGGTGAGCGAGGAGAGCCGCTCGGTGTCGGGCTCGGACCGGACGTTGGTGCGCTCGTCGGCGGGGACGTGCTCGGCGGTCCACTGCATGGCCTTGGAGAGCCGCGGCTCGAGGTCGTCGACCGAGTCGTGCGGGAAGCCCGCGGACTCGATGATCCGCGAGATCAGCTCGGCGGAGCCCGCGGTCACGTCGGCGACCGACGACAGCGTGCGGAACGGCACCGGCACCGGTGAGGTCGGCAGCCGCCCGGCCGCCGCGGTCTCGGAGGCGCGGTGCCACGCCAGGGTGGCGACGTCGGCCTTCTCCGCGGCCTTGCGGCCGAGGGCGTCCCACTCGTCGTAGAGCCGGACGACGGACGGACCGAAGTCGATGTCGAAGGCCTGCGTCGGCGCCCGGCGGACGTAGAGCCAGCGCAGCATCGGCGACTCGAGGATCCGCAGTGCGTCGGCCGCCGTGGGCACGCCGCCGGCCGACGACGACATCTTCTGCACGCCGGCGAAGCCGACGAAGGCGTAGATGACCCGGGCGGGCGCGCGCCAGTCGAAGATCGAGGAGACCAGCTCCGTGCCGACGGTGTAGGACGAGCCGGGGGTCATGTGGTCGCGACCGGCCGGCTCGAAGTTCACCGACTCGTAGGCCCAGCGCATCGGCCAGTCGACCTTCCACACCAGCTTGCCGTCGGTGTCGGTGGAGAGGTTCGTGGTGCCCTCGAACCCGCACGAGGAGCAGGTGTAGGACAGCGTCGTGGTGGCGTCGTCGTACGCCGTCGTGGTGACGGTGTCGCGACCGCACTGGCGGCAGTAGGGGCGGTAGGGGAAGCGCGCGATGGCGTCGGCCGACGCGCCTGCTCCGGGGTCGCCCTCCTCGTCGTCCTCGTTGGCGACCGAGTCGGCGAGGTCGGCGGCCTCCTGCTCGGAGGCGTCCTCGGCGGGCGCGACCTTCTTGGTGCGGTACTGCGCGAGCACCGCCTCGATCTCGTCGCGCCGGGAGACGGCCAGCAGCACCTGGTCGCGGTAGGCGCCGGAGGTGTACATCTCCGTCTGGGAGACCTCCTCCATCTCCACGCCGAGCTCGCGCAGGGCCTCCTGCAGCGGAGCCTTGAAGTGGTCGGCCCAGCTGGCGTGGCACTCCCACGGGTCCGGGACGGCCGTCAGCGGGCGCCCGATGTGCTCGGCCCACTCCGCCGGCACCCCGGCGGGAACCTTGCGGAAGCGGTCGTAGTCGTCCCAGGAGTGCAGGTGGCGCACCGGCACGCCGCGCCGGCGCAGCTCCTCGGCGACGAAGTGCGGGGTGATGAACTCGCGCAGGTTGCCGAGGTGAATCGGTCCGCTGGGGGAGGCGCCCGAGGCCACGGTGACCGGGTTGCCCTCGCCCGCGTGGCGTACGGCGTCGTCCGCCGCGCGCGTCACCCAGTCGACCGGATCGCCCTGTGCCTGCCGCCCACCTCGTGCCATGCGCGCAAGGCTAACGGGGGCGGCGGGCCGCCCTGCGCGCGGGCGACGCGGCGGACAGGAGGGCTGGCAGCCTCGGGGCGAGGGCCGGAAATAGGGGAAGCGCCGGAGCCGTCCCCCGCGGCGACTCCGACGCTGTGCTCCCGAAGGGAGCCGACCGCGTCGCACACCCCCGCACGCGACTGGTCGCCCCAGTATGGAGTGGCCGGTCGCTGCCACACGGGTCGCGAGTGCCGCTGGCACTAAACTGCCACCATGCCCGGTGACCCGTCCTCCGTCCTCGCAGCGCTCGGCCTCGACCGTGCGACCGAGCACCTCTACTTCCGGCTCGTCCCCGTCTCCGGCCACACGCTCACCGGCGTGGCCCAGCTGGTGCAGGTGGGGCCCGAGCGGCTGCTGCGCGACCTCCGCCCGCTGATGGACCGCGGCCTCGTGGTGCTCAACGAGGACCGCGTGGTGGTCCCCGCCCTGGCCGACGTGCTGTCGGACCTGGTGCTGCAGGAGGCGCGTACTGCCGCCGCGTCGGCCACCAAGCTCGCCGAGCTGTCGAGCGCGGTGCCGCACCTGGTGGCCGCGACCACGCGCCCCGACCGCCAGCACCTCAGCGAGGTGCACCCGCTCGACGGCGAGCTCAGCTCGGGTGGCGACCCCCTCGAGCTCCTCAAGCTCATGGTCCGCACCAGCCGCGGCGACATGCTGTGGCTGAGGCCCGACGCCTGGGCGATGCCCCGCGAGTCCAAGGTCAGCGAGATGCTCGCCGAGGCGATGGCGTCCGGGCGCCGGTCGCGGGCGATCTACCCCGTGCGTGCCCTCACCGAGGCGCCCGAGGCCCTGCGCGTCCGCGCCCGGCTGGGCGAGGAGGTGCGGGTGATGTCGGAGGTGCGCACCCGGATGTTCATCTTCGGCGACGCCCACGCGGTGCTGCCCGAGCCGCTCGGTTACGTCGACGAGCCGCGGGTGCACGTCCGGCAGCGCTCGATCGTCGCCGCGCTGACGATGTGGTTCGAGTCGATGTGGGCGAGCGCCGCCCCGGTCCCCGAGCTCGAGGCGGGCGACATCAGCCTCGACGGCAGGCAGTTCCTCCTCGAGCAGCTGATGGCCGGGGCCACCGACGAGGTCATCGCACGCAAGCTCGGCATCGGGCTGCGGACGGTGCGCCGCCGTATCGCCTCGCTGATGACCGAGCTCGGCGTCGACACCCGCTTCCAGGCCGGCGTCGAGGCGGTCCG
>JAYSEC010000358.1:0-2877 GCA_041914085.1 Nocardioides sp. | reverse complement strand
TGCAACAGGTGCAAGTTCCAGCAGGTCGACGCCCGCGGAGTTTGTGATCCAACGGCGTTTGTTCTTCGGGCCCTGCCAGCTCGTGAGTCGCAAGCGGCGTGTCACCGCATCTGGTGCGGGTCGCCGAGGTGGCGGCTCACGCCCCGACAAAGGAGTAACGAGCGACATGGCTCAGGGCACCGTTAAGTGGTTCAACGCCGAGAAGGGTTTCGGCTTCATCGCGCAGGAGGACGGCGGCGACGACGTCTTCGTGCACTACTCGGCCATCCAGAGCCAGGGCTACAAGTCCCTGGACGAGAACCAGAAGGTCGAGTTCGACGTCACCCAGGGCCCGAAGGGCCCGCAGGCGGAGAACGTCCGTCCGCTCTGATCTGCGGACGCTGGACTGAGGTCCAGATCTGATCGACGCTCTGGCCTCTCCCCTATAAAGGGGAGGGGCCGGAGTGGATTTCGGGGGAGACTAGTGACACGAAAGGGTCATTTGCCCGGCGGCACCTGTCGTGGACACTGGACCCCAAGACGTACATTTGAGTGAGAAGACCGTGCTCGCGTGGAGAGGGAGGGTGACGTGCACGACCAGTTCGACGTGACCCTCGAGGACGGCGACCTCCTCGGCGAGGTCGAGCTCACCACCACGCTGATCATCGCCGCGAGCGAGTCCGAGGAGCACCTCTCCCAGGAGGAGATCGACCGGCTGCTCGGCGTCACCCCGCGCAAGCCCTCCGAGGACTGAGCCGCCCCGGGCCGCCCGCGCGGCTCAGCAGGTCGCGAACAGCACCGGCCCGCTCGTGAGGTCCGACAGGACGTACTCGCCCTCCGCGGGACGCAGCTCCAGGGTGATCTCGCGCCCGTCCGAGCCTGCTTGCGCCACCGAGAACCGGTCGCCGAAGTCGCCCCCCTGCCCGGGCGCGGGTCCGGCCGCGAGCCGGGCCCGCGCGTCCGCGTCGCCCGGCGCGTCGTCGGCGTCCTCGACCTGCAGCACCGCCCGGACGTCGCCCCCGCGCCGGAGCCCCATCGCGAACCCGGTCAGGGGGTGTACGCCGCCCGCTGCCGCCACGAGCTGGTCGGCCTCGGCCTGCGCGTCCTCGTCGGCCTGGGACATCGCCAGCTCCTCGCACGCGTAGGCGCCGTCGTACACGGCAGCGGCGAGCGGCTCCTCGAGGGAGCCGGCCAGGTCGGCCAGCTCGCCGGCCGCATCCGCGTCGCCGCGCACCACCTCCAGGACCTGCTCGAGGAACGGAGCCTGGTCCGAGGCCAGCACGATCCCGCGGTCGCCGAGCAGCGCGAAGTGCTGCAGCTCGGGGGTGAGCATCGACCCCACCTCCGACAGCACGTCCGGGCCGCCGACCCACACCCCGTCGCTCTCCTCCGGCTCGGTCCAGCCGAGGTCGCGCAGCCGGGTCGCGAGGTCGTCGAGGTCGACGTCGTCGCCGACGCCCATGACCTCCACCGCGCCGTCGCCCGACTGAGCCAGCAGCTCCCACTCGAGGGTCGCCGGCGAGAAGCCCAGCTGCTCCTGGACCACGCCCGCGGACGTGCCGAGCGCGGACATCGACGACAGGTCGCGCGCGAAGGCGTCGGCGAGGAAGGCGTCGACGGCCTCCGCGCTCGAACCGCCGTCGACGTCGGACCCGAGCTCGGCGCGCACGCCCGCCCAGTCGGTCCACGCGGCCCGGCTGGTGCCGGCCGGGACGAGGTCGAGCGCCTGCTGCAACGGCGTACCGCGGTCGAGCGCGCGGAAGGCCACGAGCCCTGCGACGACCACCGCCAGCACGCCCACGAGGGCCAGGACGGCACGGCGTTGCACGGACGGGCTCCTCGCGGATCGGCGACGGGTGTGACACTACTTCCATGGAGCCCCGCGACGTGCGCGCTGCAGGCGCGGTCGTGACCCGCAAGGGCGGCGACGTCCTGCTGGTCCACCGGCCCAAGTACGACGACTGGTCCTTCCCGAAGGGCAAGCTCGACCCCGGCGAGCACGTCGTCACCGCCGCGGTCCGCGAGGTGGCCGAGGAGACCGGCATCGACGTCCGGCTGGGGCCGGCGCTGTCGTCGCAGCGCTACCGGATGACCAACGGCCGCTACAAGACCGTGGAGTACTGGACCGCGCGCGTCGTCGGCAGCGACGACGTCCGCCGCTACCAGCCCAACGACGAGATCGACGCGGTCGAGTGGGTGCCGTGGGACGCGGCCGTGCGCCGGCTCACCTACCCGCACGACTGCGAGACGCTCGCCGAGGCCCGTCCGCTGCGTCGCAAGACCCGTGCGCTCGTCGTGCTGCGCCACGGCAAGGCACGCTCGCGGGGCAGCTGGAAGAAGGACGACCGCCTGCGCCCGCTCGTCCAGCTCGGCGAGATGCAGTCCGAGCGGCTCGTCCCGCTCCTGGCCGCCTTCGACGTGACCTCGGTGCACACCTCCTCCAGCACCCGCTGCGTGCAGACGGTGACGCCGTACGTCGACACGACCGGCTGGCCGATGAAGAAGTACGACGAGCTGAGCGAGGAGGACGCCACGGCCCAGGGTGTCGTCGACGTCGTCGACGCGCTCCTCGAGAGCGGGGACAGCACGGTGCTGTGCACCCACCGCCCGGTGCTCCCGACCGTCCTCGACGCCCTGCGGCTCCCGGAGACGAAGCTCGAGCCCGGCTGGATGCTCGTGGCCCACCACCGCAAGGGCCGCGTGGTGGCGACCGAGGTGCTGCAGCCCTGAGCCGCCTTCGGCCCTAGGCCTGCGGCCCCTCCCGCGTCAAGGCTCGCGGGCCGAGTTCATGTGATCGCCGTCTCACGCACGGATCGGCGACGCCATCCGGCCCGGTCGAGTTCATCGCCCGTTCACCGACGACGCCGTGGTCGTTCTCCTGTCGTCCCTAGCGTCCTG
>JAYSEC010000357.1:0-2880 GCA_041914085.1 Nocardioides sp. | reverse complement strand
GTGAGCGGCTCGAAGTAGAGCCGGTCGGAGGTGTCGTAGTCGGTGCTGACCGTCTCGGGGTTGCAGTTGACCATGATCGTCTCGTAGCCGGCCTCGGCCAGCGCGAGCGAGGCGTGCACGCAGGAGTAGTCGAACTCGATGCCCTGGCCGATGCGGTTGGGGCCGGAGCCGAGGATGATCACGGCCTCCTTGCCCTCCGCCCGGGGCTGCACCTCGGTCTCCTCGTCGTAGGACGAGTAGTGGTAGGGCGTGCGCGCCGCGAACTCGGCCGCGCAGGTGTCGACGGTCTTGAAGACCGGCCGGATGCCCAGGGCGTGGCGCACGCCGCGGATCACGTCGGCACTGAGGCCGCGGATCCGCCCGATCTGCTCGTCGGAGAAGCCGTGCCGCTTGGCCAGGCGCAGCAGGTCGGGCGTGAGCTCGGTGGCGTCGATGAGCTCCACGGCGACCTCGTTGATCAGGGCGAGCTGGTCGACGAACCAGGGGTCGATCTTCGTGGCGTCGAAGATCTCCTGCGGCGTGGCGCCGGCCCGGATCGCGTCCATGACCTTCTTCAGGCGCCCGTCGTGCGGGACCTTGATCTCCTCGAGGAGGGCGGCCTTGGACTCGGCGGAGGCCAGGTCGTCGTCGAAGTGCTTGTGCCAGTCGAACGGCGCGTGCTTGCTCTCCAGCGAGCGCAGCGCCTTCTGGAGCGCCTCGGTGAAGTTGCGGCCGATGGCCATCGCCTCGCCGACCGACTTCATGTGCGTCGTCAGCGTCGGGTCGGCCTCGGGGAACTTCTCGAAGGCGAAGCGCGGCACCTTGACCACGACGTAGTCGAGCGCGGGCTCGAAGGAGGCCGGGGTCTCCTCGGTGATGTCGTTGCGGATCTCGTCGAGGGTGTAGCCGATGGCGACCTTGGCGGCGATCTTCGCGATCGGGAAGCCGGTGGCCTTGGAGGCCAGCGCGGAGGACCTCGAGACGCGCGGGTTCATCTCGATGACGATGAGGCGGCCGTCGGCCGGGTTGACGGCGTACTGGATGTTGCACCCGCCGGTGTCGACGCCGACCGCGCGGATGATGCCGATCGCGAGGTCGCGCATCTTCTGGTACTCGCGGTCGGTCAGCGTCATCGCGGGGGCGACGGTGATCGAGTCGCCGGTGTGCACGCCCATCGGGTCGAGGTTCTCGATCGAGCACACGATCACCGTGTTGTCGGCGCGGTCGCGCATGACCTCGAGCTCGTACTCCTTCCAGCCGAGGATCGACTCCTCGAGGAGCACCTCGGTGGTGGGGCTGGCGGCGAGGCCGGCACCCCCGATGCGGCGCAGGTCCGCCTCGTCGTACGCCATGCCGGAGCCGGTGCCGCCCATCGTGAACGACGGGCGGACGACCATCGGGTAGCCGAGCTCCTCGGCGCCGGCGAGCAGGTCGTCGACCGAGTGGCAGATGAAGCTGCGCGCCGACTCGCCGCCGAGCTGCTCGACGATCTTCTTGAACTGCTGGCGGTTCTCGCCGCGCTCGATCGCCTCGATCGAGGCGCCGATCAGCTCGACGCCGTACTTCTCCAGCGTGCCGGCCTTGTCGAGGGCCATCGCGCAGTTGAGCGCGGTCTGGCCGCCGAGGGTGGCGAGCAGCGCGTCGGGGCGCTCCTTGGCGATGACCTTCTCGACGTACTCGGGGGTGATCGGCTCGACGTAGGTCGCGTCGGCGAACTCCGGGTCGGTCATGATCGTCGCCGGGTTGGAGTTCACCAGGATGACCCGCAGGCCCTCCTGGCGCAGGACGCGGCACGCCTGGGTGCCGGAGTAGTCGAACTCGCAGGCCTGGCCGATGATGATCGGCCCCGAGCCGATGACCAGGACGCTCTGGATGTCGGTGCGCTTGGGCATCTCAGGCCTCCTTCCTCTCGGTCATGAGATCGCAGAACCGGTCGAAGAGGTACGCCGCGTCGTGGGGGCCGGCAGCGGCCTCCGGGTGGTACTGCACGGAGAACGACAGCAGCCGTCCCCCTCGCTCCTCCGGGTCACGCAGCTCGAGGCCCTCGACCACGTCGTCGTTGAGGCACACGTGGCTGACCGTGGCCTCGCCGAACTCGGTGGTGGTCGAGCCCTCGAGGGGCGCATCGACGGCGAAGCCGTGGTTGTGCGCGGTGACCTCCACCTTGCCGGTGGTGCGGTCCATGACCGGCTGGTTGATGCCGCGGTGGCCGTACTTCAGCTTGAAGGTGCCGAAGCCGAGCGCGCGGCCGAAGAGCTGGTTGCCGAAGCAGATCCCGAAGTAGGGGATGCCGGCGCGCAGCGCGTCCTGCAGCAGGGCGACCTGGGCGGTCGTGGCAGCCGGGTCGCCGGGGCCGTTGGAGAAGAAGAGTCCGTCCGCCCCGGTGGCCTGCACGTCGTCGAGCGTCGCGGTCGCGGGCAGCACGTGCACCTCGATGCCGCGCTCGCTCATCATGCGCGGGGTGTTGGCCTTGATGCCGAGGTCGACCGCCGCGACGGTGAAGCGCTTGTCCCCCACGGCCGGCACGACGTAGGCCTCGGCCGTGGTGACGGCCTCGCTGAGGTTGGACCCGGTCATCTCCGCCGAGCCGCGGACCTTCTCCAGCAGGCGCTGGGGGTCGGTCTCGGTGGTGGAGATCCCGACGCGCATCGCGCCCCGCTCGCGCAGGTGGCGGGTCAGGGCGCGGGTGTCGACCCCGCTGATCCCCACGACGCCCTGCTCGCGGAGGTCGTCGGCGAGGCTGCGGGTGCTGCGCCAGCTGCTGGGCACCCGGGCGGGGTCGCGGACGACGTAGCCGGCGACCCAGATGCGCGAGGACTCCATGTCCTCGTCGTTCATCCCGGTGTTGCCGACGTGCGGGGCCGTCATCACGACGACCTGGCGGTGGTAGCTGGGGTCGGT
>JAYSEC010000356.1:0-2888 GCA_041914085.1 Nocardioides sp. | reverse complement strand
TGCTTCGAGGAGGGCGAGTCCAAGTGCACCTACGGCACCGGCTCGTTCATCCTCACCAACACCGGCTCGTCCGTGGTGCGCAGCGACGCCGGCCTGCTGTCGACGGCAGCGTGGCGCTCCCCCGACGGCGCGATGACCTACGCCCTCGAGGGCGCCATCTTCGTGACCGGGTCGGCGGTGCAGTGGTTGCGTGACGGGCTCCAGATCGTCGGCAGCGCGGCCGAGACCGCCGCCATCGCCTCGACCGTCGACGACACCGACGGGGTGGTGTTCGTGCCCGCCCTCACCGGGCTCGGCGCCCCGCACTGGGACCCGCACGCGCGCGGGATGATCATCGGCATCACCCGCGGCACCACGCGCGCCCACCTCGTGCGGGCGACGCTCGAGGCGATCGCCTTCGAGGTGCGCGACGTGCTGGAGACGCTGCCGGAGCTCACCACCCTCCGCGTCGACGGCGGAGCCGCCGCGAACGACCTGCTGTGCCAGTTCCAGGCCGACCAGGTCGGCCGCGCGGTGGAGCGGCCCGAGATCGTCGAGACCACCGCACTGGGAGCGGCGTTCCTCGCCGGCCTCGGCACCGGTGCGTGGTCGTCCACCGACGAGCTGCGCGACACGTGGGCGCTGGACCGGCGCTTCGAGCCCGGCGGCGACCGGGCCGCGCTGGACGCGTCGTACGCCCGGTGGAGCGACGCGGTCGAGCGCGCCAAGGGCTGGGGCTAGAGCTTCTCCCGGACGGCCTTCGCCTCGTCCACCTCGGCCCGCGCCTCGTCGACGGCCTCCTCGGCCTCGGCCTGCGCGGACTCGGCCTCGCCGAGCTCGTCGTCGACCTCCTCGAGGTCGGCCTCCAGGCCGGCGATCCGGCTGCGCAGCTCGTCGATCTCGGACTGGATCTGCAAGGTCTTCGCCTGCAGCTTCTCCACCGACCGGCGGGCCGCGCGGTGCTCCTTCTCGGCGTCGGACAGCACGGCCCGCGCGTCCGCGAGGCGTTCGTCGGCGGCCGCGCGTGCCTTGGCCTCGGCGTCCGGGTCGGGTACGACGTGCAGCTGGGGCCGACCCTGGGCGGGCGTCGGCTCGGGTGCCGGTCGCGCCTTCGCGCTGAAGCCGAGGGCGGTCGGCAGCGCCACGGCCCCGCTGAGGTCGAGGTCGCCGAGCCCGGTCGCCTCCAGCGCGGTCACCAGCAGCCCGCTGCGGACCGCCTTGGCGGCGTCGGGCTCGAGCATCGCCGCGGTCAGCGTCGCCTCCACCTGGTCGGCGACCGACTGGGTGACCTTGACGCCCTCCTCGCGCGCCATCCGGCGCGCGGCCGTGGTGACCGACGCCGTCAGCTGGCGGCGCTGCTTGGTGAACTCACGCAGCTGAGCGGCATCGAGGTTGTCCTGGGCCTCGCGCAGCGCGGCGCCGACCGCAAGCACCTGGTCGACCTGGTCGGGGTCGCGCCGCACGAGCAGGTTCACCACCCACGCCGCCAGCGAGGACTTGCGCAGGCCCTTGATCGACCCGGCCAGGGCCTTGTCGGCCTTGTGCTCCTTGACCAGCGCGTCGCGCGCCGGCGTGAAGTCGGCCAGCGGCAGGGCGTAGAGCTCGTCGGCGATCTCGAGCAACGGGTCGGCCATGGTGGCGATCCTAGGTGGGCGCGGACGACCACTCGTGCCAGCAGGGCTACGGACGGTGGAGCCTGCCGCTGGTCCCGCTCGCGGCCGGCTCGGCCTGGCCGGTCCCGTAGGCGTCGTCCTCCCACACGGCGTCTCCGTGCGGGCCCGCGGGCGTCTCGTCGTACCGCATGGTGGCGGCGACCACCGTCGCCTCGATCCAGCGAGGGTCCCCCAGGCAGGTGCGAGGCACCGACATGGTCACCGTGTCGGCGTCGTGGTCGACGGCGACGTCGGCAGCCGGGCACCGCGACGACCCGTCAGCGCGGTAGACGTCGATGGTGCTCTCGCCGTCGTACGTCAAGGACGTCACCTGGGTCGGCAGGCGCGATCCGGTGCTGTCCGTGGTCACGTTGGCGGTGAGGTCGAGGTACTGCCCCGGGCGCAGGTCCCTCAGCGCGACGACGAAGCCGACCTCGTCGGTGCGGTGCTCGACGGTGGTGGTGAGGATGTCGGCCTCGGTGTTCTGAGGAGCCGACGCGACGGTCTCCCGGTCGTCGCCGAGCCCGCTCACCACGACGTCACCGGCCGGGTCGGCGACCGTGCTCGTCGAGACGGCTTCCTCCGGGTAGTCGGCCGAGCAACCCGCGAGAGCGGTCATGAGCACGAGCATCGTCGGAGCCCGGCCGACCCGACGAGCGGTACGGCGCGGCTCGTGCCGGGTGTGCGAGCGTTGCGAGGTCACGCCGACTCCTGGTCGTTCGGGGCGGTCAGGCATGCGGCGTGCTACGGGAGTGCGGCTGGGGAACGTCCAGCGGGACCCGGTCCGTCGCCGCGAGACGCACCGGAGCATGCCGGCGGAGGAGCATACGGCGCTGCACCTCGCGCTCCGGGGAGCTCTCCTCGGTGGTGTCGTTGCCGTCCATCCCGACCAGCCACACCAGGCCACGACCACACCCCGGGTTGCGCCGTTCGCGTTCCGCGTCGTCGCGCACCAGTGCGACCGCGTACGTCAGGCGATCCCCCGCTTGCCGCTGGGCCCAGTCGATCGCCTGGAGCATGTCGCACCCGGTGAGGTCGTAGGTGTCGGTCCACCCGTGGGTCGACCCCTCACCGCTGCCGTGCAGGTAGACGCGGAACCGCGGACGTGGGTCCTCCCAGGCGCTGTCCCTCTCGTCGACCTGCTCCACCTGCATGGACCCCTCGGGCTTGCTCATGCGTGGCAACGTACCGATCTCCAGGTGACTCACCGACTGACCGATCGGTGAGTCTCGATCGAACGTCCGCCCACGCCGAGAT
>JAYSEC010000355.1:0-2902 GCA_041914085.1 Nocardioides sp. | reverse complement strand
CGGGCTGGGTCTCGGCGGCGAGGAGCTCGTCCATCCGGGCGATGCGGCCACGCCAGAGGGCCTCCAGGTCGGCGAGCATGGCGCCCACGGACCGCACGGCCTCCACGTCACCGCTGGCCAGGGCCTCGCGACCCTGTCGACGCTTGGTCAGCAGGCCGGCCCGCTCCAGCACGGCGACGTGCTTCTGCACCGCCGCGAAGCTCATGTCGTAGCTCTTCGCGAGGGCGGAGACGGAGTGCTCGCCGGCGAGCACGCGGCGCAGGATGTCGCGGCGGGTGCGGTCGGCGAGCGCGTGGAACCAGGCGTCCGCCCGGTCCTCGTCCGTCTCTCGCATGTGCCCAACATACAACCATATGGTTGTAGGTTGTCAAGGGACTCACCTGCAGGGGTGTGGGGTCGTCGCGACAAGGCGTGTTTACGGTCGAGGGCGCAGTAGCATCGTCCGGTCGGTGCCACGTGCGCACCCATCTCCCGATCAGAAGTGGGGCGTCCCCCAAGTGCACAGACTCGTCCCAGGACTACGCCTCGGGGACCGCTACGTGCTGGAGGAGCGGATCGCCTCCGGAGGCATGGCCGACGTCTGGCAGGGCACCGACGACGTGCTCCAGCGCAACGTCGCGGTGAAGGTGATGCGCGCCGATCCCGACAACGAGGAGATCTTCGCCGAGCGCTTCCGCGACGAGGCCCTGCACTCGGCGGCACTCCTGCACCCGAACATCACCACGCTGTTCGACTACGGCGAGGACGACCACCTCTCCTACCTCGTGATGGAGCTGGTGCAGGGCCTGCCGCTCTCGGCGATCCTGCGCGAGCAGGGGGCGCTGCAGCCCGACACGGTGCGCTCGGTGCTCGGCCAGGCCGCGCTCGCCCTCGGCACCGCCCACGAGGCCGGGGTGGTGCACCGCGACGTGAAGCCCGCCAACATCCTGGTCCGCGAGGACGGCCTGGTGAAGCTCACCGACTTCGGCATCGCGCGGGCGATGGACGCGATCGGGCACACCCGCGTCGGCGAGATGCTCGGCACCCCCAACTACATCAGCCCCGAGCAGGCCGTGGGCCAGCAGGCCACCGGCGCCAGCGACCTCTACGCCCTCGGCGTCGTCGCCCACGAGATGCTCACCGGCGAGCGTCCCTTCGACCGCGGTACGCCGATCGCGACGGCGCTGTCGCACGTCAACGAGCCCCCGCCGCCGCTGGGCGACGACGTGCCCGAGGACATCCGCGACGTCGTCGAGGCGCTGCTCCAGAAGGACCCGGCCGCGCGCCCGGAGAACGCCGCGACGGTGGCCGTCATGCTCGGGGTGGCGCCGGCGGAGCTGTCCGGCCTCGACCTCGACCCGGCCTCCGGCGTGCCGAGCGGCTACTTCGTCGCCCCGCTGACGCCCGTGACGCCGGTCAACGGCAAGGTGCCGGCCGTGGCCGCAGGCGCCGGACCGGCCGACACCCCGACGGTGGCGGCCGGCCCCGAGCAGCTCCTCGACTGAGGGCCGCCCCGGTCCTCAGCGCCTCGTCGCGTCGTCCAGCAGGGCCGCGAGCGCCGCGGGCTGCGTGAACATCGGCCAGTGGCCGGAGTCGATGTCGACGAGCTCGAGGGCGGTCGCGTCCGCCAGCTCGGGGACGTCGCCGGACGCGATCCACTCCTTGGCCTGCTCGGGGCTGAACTCCGGGCACACCAGCGTCAGCGGCACGCCGTGGCGGCGCTCGTCGGTCCACCGCACGATGCCCTGTGTGACCCCCACGGGCACGGGGTGCGCCCCCGCGGCCACCTCGGCCTTGAGCTCGGCGGACATGTCGTCGGAGTCCGGGCCCTCGAAGGGCTCCCAGCCGGGGAACGGCACCCCCTCGCCGGTCGGCTCGAAGAAGTCGGCGTAGGCCTGGCCGTCGGTGGTCGGGAAGCCCCCGATCAGCACCACGCCGGTCACGTCGTCGGGGCGCCGGTCCGCGGCCACCCACGCCAGCGTGCAGGCCGCCGAGTGGCCCACGACGAGCGGACGGCCCTCGGCCGCGTCGACCGCGGCGAGCACGGCGCCCGCCTGGTCGTCGTACGTCGCTGCGGTGGTGCCGTCGCCCTGGCCCGGCAGCGTCACGGGGATGCCGCGGTGGCCGAGCCTCTCCAGCTCCGGCAGCACGTCGTCCCACGCCGAGCCGTCGAGCCAGAGTCCTGCGATCAGCACGATGTCCATGAGTTCTCCCGTTGTCCCGTTGGTTGAGGTGCGAGCGCAGCGAGCCTCGAAACCCGGCGCCGTCCCACCGTAGGACCGGTTCCGGACGTTCCACGACCGGAACCAGTGACATGATCCCGACATGAGGAGCACCGGATGAGCGACATCAGCCCGACCGCGCGGGCGCTGCGCGCGCTCGACATCCTCCAGGGGCGCCCGGGCATCACCGCGGCCGAGCTCGCCCAGCGGCTCGGCGTCACCGAGCGCGCCGCCCGCCGCTACGTGGCGATCCTGCGCGAGGCCGAGATCCCGGTGGAGTCCACCCGCGGGCCCTACGGGGGCTACACCCTCGGGCGCGGTCTCCGGCTGCCGCCGCTGGTCTTCACCGCCACCGAGGCGCTCGGGCTGGTCATGGCCGCGCTGGACTCCCAGCACGCGGTCGCCGACCCGGAGGACCCGGTCGGCTCGGCGCTCGGGAAGCTCCTCCGGGTGCTGCCGACCAACGTCGCGCGGCAGGCCGTGGCCATGCGCGAGACCGCCCGCGCGGTGCCGGAGCGCTGGCCGGTGAAGCCCGACCCGGCGGTGACGAGCGAGCTCGTGGCGGCGGTCGCCGCGCAGCGCCGGGTGCGCGTCGGCTATCGCACCGCGGCCGGCAACGCCCGCACGTTCGAGGTGGACCCCTGGTCGGTGGTGGTGCGCTACGGCCGGTGGTACCTGTTGTGCCACTCCCACCACGCCGA
>JAYSEC010000354.1:0-2903 GCA_041914085.1 Nocardioides sp. | reverse complement strand
CCCGAGGCGTCGACCCGCTCACGCGCCGCACGGGGCGCGATGCGGACCAGCCACGACCAGATGCGCTCCCCGTCGGAGAGGAAGAAGTAGGTCGAGAAGAGCACGATGAAGAAGCCGGCGACGACGTGGCCCACCGCGGTGCCGACCTCGGTCACCCGGGTGACCATGCCGTCGGTGCCGGTGCTGTCGGTGATCGCGCCCTGCACCTCCTTGATGTAGCCGTCGAGCTGGGAGTCGGAGACGTGGAGCGGCCCGGTGCGCAGCCAGTCGCGGACCTGCCCGAGTCCCTGGACGACCGAGTCCGCGAGGTCGTTGGCGCCCTGGGCGACCTGCTGGCCCACGTAGGTGAGCAGCAGGGAGACCATTGCGATCCCGAGCAGCATCACGATCCCTGTCGACGGACCGCGCGGCAGCCCGACCCGCCGGAGCCACGCCACGAGCGGCGCGGCCAGGGCGGCGATCAGCAGCGCGACGGCCAGCGGCAGCGTGATCACCGCGAAGTACCTCAGCGTCCACAGCACGCCGAGCCCGGCGACCACGATGACGATCAGTCGCCACGACCAGGCAGCGGCCAGGTCCAGGCCCCACGGCACCTGCGCACGGCTGAAGTTCGAGGGACCGGTGGTGAAGGCCGGCCGCTCCTCGGCCCTCCGCTCGGCGCGCATCTGCGCCCACTGCGCGACGATCCGCTCGGTCAGCCCGTCGTCGTCGCTGCGGGACAGCGCCGCGAAGAGACGACGGCGGCCCGACTCCTCGTCGGTCTCCTCGGGCCCGGGCGTGCGCTGCTCGCTCACGTCGGCCACGCTAACGGGTGCCCGCGTCGAGGAGGCGTCGTACGAGCCGGTGCGCCGCGAGGGGGTGCGCCTCGGCCAGCAGGCCGGCGGCGGCGAGGACGTAGTCGTGGTCGACCACGACCACCGGGTCACGCGGCAGCTGCCAGCCGCCCTCGAACGCGTCACCGGTCGACGGCACCAGCACGCGTCGTACGGCGTCGGGGCCGCCGTGGCGCAGCACCCCGCCCGAGCCGACCAGCAGGTCGACCTCGCGGAGGTCCTTGCCGCTGCGCTCCACCACCCGACCCTCCGGGCTCACCACGACCTTGCTGCGCCCGGCGTGCCGCTCGAGGGCGATGCGCACGGCCGCGGCGGCGATCTCGAGGTCGGCGTCCTGCTCGGCCGCCGAGTCCGGGAGGAGGTCGGGGCGCGCGCGACGGCGTACGGCGGCCTCGTGGAGGTCGTCGCGCCCGGCGGCCTCGACCGTGGAGACCGCCGACCACCGCATGCCGAGGTCGCCCTCGACCGTGCGGGTGACGGGGGTGGTGGCCACGACCTCGCGGGCCAGGCCGCTGTCCTCCGGGTCGAGCTCGACGACGCTGTGCACGTCGGTGGTGGCGCCGCCGACGTCGACGACGACCACGTCGCCGGCCCCGGGATGCTCGTCGTCGAGGCCGCGCGCGAGCAGCTCGACACCGGTGAGCACGACGTCGGGCGTGGCACCGCGGACCATCGTGGTGAAGGTCCTCCCCTGCGCGTCGGTGCGGCTGCTGAGGTGCTTGCCGCCGATGACGTGGCTGAGGAAGATCTCGCGGATGGCGCGGCGGGCGCTGTCCGGGGCGAGCACGCCGATCTTCGGCACGACGTTGTCGGCGACGACGTGGGGCGTGCCCGAGCGGGCGAGCAGCGCGCGGACCGCGTCCTGCGACTCGATGTTCCCGGCGACCACCACCGGCCCGCCCCACGGGGCGTCGGCGAGGACCGCGGCGTCGCCCTCGAGCACCTCGGAGTTGCCGCCGTCGGTGCCGCCGACCAGGAGCACCACGTCGGGCTCGGCGCGACGCAGCTCGGCGAGGCGGTCGGCGTCGAGCCCGCCGGAGAGCACCAGCACCACCTTGCCGCCGCTGGACAGCGCCACTCGTCGACCCGCCTCGGCGGTGACGAGCTCCTCGTTGCCGACGACCGCGATGCGCAGCCCGCCGCCGGCGCTGGAGCAGGCGAGCACGTCGGCGTCGACGGCGCGCGGGTCCTGCTCGGCGAGCGCGTCGAGGCAGGCGTCGTACCCGTCGAGGACGTCGCCGTGGCCGTCCGCGTCCGGGAGCGTCGTGGGGTGGCTGGCGGTGGCGAGCAGCTCACCGCTGGCCAGGTCGACGAGCGCGGCCTTGGTGAACGTCGAGCCGAAGTCGACGCACACCACCGTCCCGGCGCTCACACCATCACCGAGAGCCCAGCGGCCACAATCACCACGACGACGGCCACCGCGAGGAGGTGGACGGTGGTGCCGGCCGGAAGGTCGCTCCCCTCGCGGATGGCGCGGTCGGCCTGCCGGTAACGCAGCCACCCGCCTCCGGCCGCGACCAGCGCGGTCACCACGAGCAGCACGCCGAGCAGGCGCTGCGGCCACGACGGGTCGAGCAGGTGGAAGACGGCCAGCGCCGCCGCGACCAGCCCGACCGCGGTGCGCTCGTAGGCGAGGAAGGTGCGCTCGTTGGCCAGCGAGAAGCGGACGTCGGGCTGCTCGGTCACGTCAGCCCAGGGAACGGTCGAGGTCGGCGACCAGGTCCTCGACGCTCTCGATGCCGACGCTGAGGCGGACCAGGTCGGCCGGGACCTCGAGGTCGGTGCCGGCGACGCTGGCGTGCGTCATCCGCCCGGGGTGCTCGATGAGCGACTCGACGCCGCCCAGCGACTCGCCCAGCGTGAAGACCTCGGCGCGCTCGCAGACCGCGAGGGCCTGCTCGAGCCCGCCGGCGACGCGGAAGGAGATCATCCCGCCGAAGCGCTTCATCTGGCGGGCGGCGACCTCGTGGCCGGGGTGCGCGGCGAGCCCGGGGTAGATCACCTCGGCGACCCGGGGGTCGCCGTCGAGGAACTCCACGATCCGCTCCGCGTTGTCGCAGTGGCGGTCCA
>JAYSEC010000353.1:0-2911 GCA_041914085.1 Nocardioides sp. | reverse complement strand
GAGGTCCTCCGGCTGCACCAGCTCGGCGCGGGCGGCCAGGGCGGCGCGCAGCCGCTCCTCGATGTCGAGCGTGTCGCGCGTGCTCATCGCTCCTCCTCCCCCGGGCTCGTGGCCAGGCTGTCCTGCAGGGCGGCCAGCGCGCGGCTGGCGGTCGACTTCACGGTCCCGGGACTGATGTCCAGCGTCCGGGCGATCTCGGCCTCCGACAGGTTCGACCAGTAGCGCAGCACCAGGACCTCGCGCTGTCGCGGCGCCAGCCGCTGCAGTGCCGTGATGACCTCGCGGTGCTCCTCCGCCAGCACCGCGGCGTCCTCGGGCGAGGGCGGGGACAGGTCGTGGGGCGGCGAGTACGCCCGCGCCGTACGTCGTCGGCGCAGCGCCGAGCGGGCGGTGTTGACCACCGAGACCCGCAGGTAGGCCAGCGCCTTCGACGGGTCACGGACGGCGTCGCGACGCCTGGCCAGGGCGGCGAAGGCGTCCTGGACGACGTCCTCGGCCGTGGCCACGTCGTCCACCAGCAGCACCGCGAGGCGCACCAGCGACAGCCGGTTGGCGGCGTAGAGCCCAGTGATGTCCACTGCTGGCTCCATGCCGACGGTCCTCGTGCTCATGTCTGGTAGACGTGTGGGGACCACTCAGGTTGCCCCACGACCCGACCCATTTGCGGAAGGCCGCGCCATGCCGAACCCCGAGCCCGCCACCTTGACGTTCACGGTGACCGACGACGACACCGCCGCCGCTGTCGGCAGCGGCTCGTTGCCCGTGCTCGGTACGCCGCGGCTGCTGGCCTGGCTGGAGGCGGCCACCTGCGCGTGCCTGGCGCCCGTCCTGCCGGAGGGCTCGACCAGCGTCGGCACGCGCGTGCAGGTGGAGCACCTCGCCGCCAGCCCCGTGGGCGCGTCGGTGGAGGTCAGCGCGTCCAGCGCGTACGTCGACGGGCGACTGCACCGGTTCACGGTCAGCGCGCGGGACGTCGCGTCCGGCAAGGTGCTCGGCGCCGGCGAGATCACCCGCGTCGTCGTCGACGCCGCACGCTTCCTGTCCCGGCTCTGACCCACCGCTCCCGACCGCGACGCCAGGCGGGCTAGACCGCACGCTCCTGCAGCCTCTCGACTGCAGACGCCGTCATCCTGCGCGACTAGCGTGGAGTGCTCCACCGCGCCGTCGCGCCAATCGCCCGCTCCTCGTCGAGCGAACCCGGGGGGACCGATGCCAGGGACACTGCCGATCATCTACGTGCGCGGCTTCGCCGGGGACACCAAGGGCATCAACGAGGCCGTCATCGACCCGCTCTACGGGTTCAACGCCGGGTCGACGCACGTGCGGGTCAACGGCCGGGGCGACGCGGTGTTCTACCAGTTCGAGAGCCCCGTGCTGCGCCTCATCGCCGACCACGACTACCAGCTCATCGTCCGAGGCGACCAGGAGGGCTACCTCGACTCGAGGGCGGACGGCGACGTGGAGGCCGCGACCATCTGGATCCACCGGTTCTACGACCGCTCGTCCTCGCGCTGGGGCAACACGCCCCAGGAGTTCTCGCTCGAGGGCGCCGCCCGCGACCTGCTGCGCCTGACGGAGAAGGTCCTGGCCCGGACCGGGGCGCCCCGCGTGCACCTGGTGGCGCACTCGATGGGCGGGCTCGTCGCCAGGTCCATGGTGCAGAAGATCATCCCCGAGACCTACGGCGCGCACGGCGACGGCAGCCCGGGGCCGGGGGGCCGGCGCCTCGCCGCCGAGTTCGTGGACCGGCTCTTCACCTACGGCACCCCGCACGGCGGCATCGAGTTCGACATCGGCGGCGGGCTCCTCGAGCGGCTGCGCGACACGTTCGGCATCCACGGTGCCGACATCTTCGGGCCGCGGCGGATGCACCAGTACCTGACGCCCGGCGCCGGGCTCGACGCCGAGCCCCCGGACGACTGGGACCCCCGCGTCCTGCCGGACGACGAGAACTTCCCGCTGTCGCGCGTCTTCTGCCTGATCGGCACGAACGCGGGCGACTACACCGTGGCGGCCGGCTGGTCGGCGCGCAGCGTCGGCCCCCGCAGCGACGGGCTCGTCCAGATCGAGAACGCGCTGGTGTCCGGACCGCGCACCGGCGCGGGCACCCAGCGCACGGCCGACCACGCCTTCGTGCACCGCAGCCACAGCGGCATGCTGGGCATGGTGAACTCCGAGGAGGGCTACCACAACCTCTCCCGGTTCCTCTTCGGCGACGTCCGCGTCACCGGCGAGGTGGTGGGGCTGGAGCTGCCCGACGAGGAGGACCTCACGTGGCAGGCCGAGGCGCGGGTGTCGATCCGCGGCCTGCCGACCCTCATGCACGAGCGCACGGCGGCGACGTGCTCACCGATCCTGCTGGAGCACCGCCGTCCGGAGGACCCCGCCGACCGCCCGGTGCCCGTGGTGACGACGTACCTGTCCACGCGCGAGCCGAGGCCGGCCGAGTCGCCGTACATGCGGTTCGCGCTGACGGTCCGGGTGCTGTCGCTGCGCGAGGAGGGCGGGATGTTCCGGTTCGGCGACCACATCGAGCAGACCACCGACTTCGACGACACCCTCGTGGTCGACGTCGGCGTGCAGGGCACCTCGCTCGTGGCCTGGGCCAGCTGGGCCTCCGAGATCACCGTGCCGCTGCGCGACCACCAGCCGGAGGGCGACCCGCTGCGCGACCAGGAACCCACGCCGGGGGTCTGGGTGCGCGAGATCCCGTTCCCCACGTCCGCCGCGTTCCTGGGGAGCCGGGCCGCACTGCGCCTGACGTGCACGTCGCACGCCTGACGGTGCACCCGTCAGTCAGGCCCCGGACGTGCAAAAGTCCCCGCCGTGGCGGGGACTTCCACGAATGACGTCGCTGGTGCGCGTCAGGCGTTGGGGCGCTTGCCGTGGTTCGCGCCCTTCTTCTTGCGAG
>JAYSEC010000352.1:0-2925 GCA_041914085.1 Nocardioides sp. | reverse complement strand
TGACCTTGACGTGGACCTTGACGGTGTCGCCGGCGCGGAAGTCCGGGACGTCGTCGCGCTTGATGGTGTTGCCGAGGTCGGCGATCACGTTGCTCATGTCGTGCTCCTCGCGAGTGCCACAGGTCAGCCGCGGTGTCGGTGGTGCTGGTCGTGTCGGCCGGGCTCGAGGTGGCCGGGCCGGTGCGCCCCCTGTGGCAGGTGCGGTCCGGCGGGTCCCCGGGGCGGTGCATCGTGGATGCGTCCGGGCGACCCTGGCGTCGAGTGACCAGTGGAGAAGTCTGCCAGAGCGTGCCGTCAGCGTGAAATCCGCTGCCCCGCCCGCGTGCCCGCCTTCTTGGTCAGCACGACGGCACCCGCCGGGGCCCTCCGGTCGGGTCGCAGCCGGAAGCCGGCCTTCTTGTACATCCGGATGTTGTCCACCGACCCCGCGCCGGTGAAGAGGACGTACGTCTCGACCTCCGCGGGCGCGAGCGCCTCGACGAGCTCGAGCAGCGCCCGCCCGAGACCACGCCCCTGGAGGTCCGGCGCGACCATGATGCGCCCGATGTCCCACTCGCCGTGCCGGTCGAGGCGCCCGCGCACGGCGCCGACCAGGCGGCCCGAGGACGGCTCCCGCGCGACCATCACGGTCCACTCCCCCAGCCCGCGGCGTACGTCGTCGAGCGACTCGCGCAGCGCCGGGATCTCCACGCCGGGGTTGGCCTCCAGCTCCTGGAGCCAGCAGGCGCGCTGGAGGGTGTAGAGCTCGCCGGCGTCCGCCGGCACCGCCGGGCGCATGTCGAGGTCGGCCAGCGCGCCGACCGCACCGGTCGCCGGGAGTAGGTCGGGGCGCCGCTCCGCGGTGCGCCGCTGCGCCTGCTCGCGGCGCCAGGCGGCGATCCGCGCGTGGTCGCCCGACAGCAGCACCTCGGGGACCTCGCGGCCCTCCCAGGAGGCCGGCTTGGTGTAGACGGGGTACTCCAGCAGGCCGTCGGAGTGGGACTCCTCGACCAGCGACTCGGCGTTGCCCATGAAGCCCGGCAGGAGCCGCACGACCGCCTCGGTGATCGCCAGCGCGGCGACCTCGCCGCCGTTGAGGACGTAGTCGCCGAGGCTGATCTCGCGGACCGTGCCGACGGTCGCGGCGTGCTCGATCACGCGTTGGTCGATGCCCTCGTAGCGGCCACAGGCGAAGACGAGGTGCTCGTGCGCGCTGAGCTCCTCGGCGAGCGCCTGCGTGAACGGCTCCCCGCTCGGCGTGGTGAACACGATGGTCGCGTCGCGGGCGACCGCGTCGAGCGCGCGCCCCCAGGGCTCGGGCTTCATCACCATCCCGGCGCCACCGCCGTACGGCGTGTCGTCGACGGTGCGGTGCCGGTCGGTCGTCCAGTCGCGGAGGTCGTGGACGTGGAGGTCGAGCAGCCCCCGGTCCCGGGCCTTGCCGGGCAGGCTCAGCCCGAGCGGGGCGAGGTAGTCGGGGAAGATCGTGACGACGTCGATCCTCATGCGCCGGGCTCGCCCTCGTCCGGGAACGGCGAGACCAGGCCGGGCCGGTCCGCGACGACCACGCGGCCGGCGGCGAGGTCGACCTCCGGCACGAGGGCGCTGACGAACGGCACGAGGGCGTCACGGCCGTCGGTGGTGCGCACGGTCAGCAGGTCCTGCGCCGAGCCGTGGACGAGCCCCTTCACGGTGCCGAGCGGGGCGCCGTCGAGGTCGACCACCTCCAGCCCGACGAGCTGGTGGTCGTAGAACTCGTCGGGGTCCTCGGGCACCTCGTCGTGGGCGATCGTGGCGTGGAGGACGGTGCCGCGTGCGGCCTCGGCGGCGTTGCGGTCGGCGAGCTCGTCGAAGGTGACCAGCAGGGTGCTCTGGTGCCAGCGGGCGCGGGCGACGGTGAGGACGGACGGGCGGCGGTCGGCGCCGGCGGGCGCCTCGGCGCGCAGCACGCTCCCGGGGGCGAAGCGCTTCTCCGGCTCGTCGGTGCGTACGTCGAGGGTGACCTCGCCGCGGATGCCGTGGGGCTTGCCGATGCGGCCGACCACGACCTCGATGTCGGCCTTGCTGTCCTCGCTCACGCGGCCCAGCGTAGAGGGACGGGGCCGCGGGTCTCCCAGCGACTCGAGGAACAAGGCGGGGGGTGAAATGCCGCGACGGGCGCCACCCCGGGAGGGGTGACGCCCGTCGTCCAGGCGGTGCGCCGCGTCAGCGGCGGCGGTCGGTGTGGGCGGAGTCGACACCCGCACCGCCGCGGCCCGCGAGGGCCGAGATGACGGTGCGGAAGGCCGTCGCGGTGCGGCCGTTGCGGCCGATCACCTTGCCGAGGTCGTCGGGGTGGACCCGGACCTCGAGGATCGAGCCACGACGCAGCTGCTTGTCGCGGACGGTGACGTCGTCGGGGTGGTCGACGATGCCACGCACCAGGTGCTCGAGGGCCTCGGCCAGCACGATCAGGCCTGCTTGTCCGCGTCGACGCCGGAGGTGTTCTTGCCGGCGTCCTCGGCCGTCACGTTCTCCAGGTCGGCGTTGGCGTCAGCGGCACCCTCGGGGGTCTCCGACGCGGGGACCTCGGCGGCTGCCGGCTCCTCGATCTTCTCCGCCTTCTCGGCCTTCTTCTTGGTGGTCACCGCAGCGCCCTTCGGCTCGGCGGACGCCTCCTTGAGGGCCTCGTTGAAGATGTCGAGCTTGGAGCGCTTGGGCTCCTTGACCTTGAGGGTGCCCTCGGCGCCCGGCAGGCCCTTGAACTTCTGCCAGTCACCGGTCACCTTGAGCAGGGCCTCGACGGCCTCGGAGGGCTGGGCGCCCACGCCGAGCCAGTACTGCGCCCGGTCGGAGACGACGTCGATGAGCGACGGCTCCTCCTTGGGGTGGTACTTGCCGATCTCCTCGAGGACCTTGCCGTCGCGCTTCTTGCGGGAGTCGACGACGACGATGCGGTACTGCGGC
>JAYSEC010000351.1:0-2939 GCA_041914085.1 Nocardioides sp. | reverse complement strand
CGGCCGCGCACATCGTCGACGTCGTCAGGTCCTGACGTGCCCGGGTCCTGGCGCGCCTGATCCGTCATGCGAAGGCGACGCCACCGGTTCGGATCGGGATGACGCATCCCGGGTCCGGCCGGCCGCGGCCGGGTAGGTTCGCGGGCATGGCGATCCAGGCTGTCATCTTCGACTGGGGCGGCACGCTGACGCGGTGGCACGACGTGGACTTCCACGCCGAGTCGCTGGCCCTCGCGGAGGCCGTACGTCGTACACCCACGCCCGACGACGACCACCACGCCCACGCCGAACGGCTCCACCGCGCCGGCGACGTGATCTGGGGGCGCAGCCGCGACCACCAGCGGAGTGCGACGATCGCGGACCTGTTCGTCGCGGCCGGGCTCGACCACGACCCGGACCTGCTTCAGGCCTACTACGACTTCTGGGAGCCGCACACCCTCACCGACCCGGAGGCCGGGCCGATGTTCGAGGAGCTGCGCTCGGCCGGGCTCAAGGTCGGCGTGCTGTCCAACACCGTGTGGCCGCGGGCGTGGCACGTCGGGTTCTTCGAGCGTGACGGCGTGTACGACCTCATCGACGGCGACGTGTACTCCAGCGAGATCCCGTGGACCAAGCCGTCACCGCACGCCTTCGCCGCGGCGATGGCGGCCGTCGGCGTCACCGACCCGGGCGCCTGCGTCTACGTGGGTGACCGCCTCTTCGACGACGTCTGGGGCGCGCAGAACGCGGGCCTGCACGCGATCCACGTCCCGCTGAGCAACATCCCACCGGCCCAGGTCGGGCACAGCGAGGGCGAGCCCGACGCCACCGTCGAGTCGCTGGCCGACATCCCGGCCGCGGTGCTCACCCTCGGCTCCCGCTGAGCGGTTCCCGCCCCCGGGTCGCTGCAACTTTGTGCGTTGCACGAACATGCAACCGTGTTGTGGTTCCCGCCGTCCCGGATCGAATGCATGATTGTGCATGTGGCTCCACCACCCCCACAGGAGGGGCCACATCGGGTGATGCTGACCAACCCCACAAGGCGGTCCGCGTCCTCGGCCATTGGGAAGGATCTCGGGACTTTCCCAATGGTTGAGGCCGCGGGCCGCCTCCCCACATTTCGGGGTCTTCTCCGGCCGGGCTGTCCCCCGACCGCGACGGCAGCGCCGGTCAGTCCAGCTCCGGGGCGCCCGGCCAGGTCTGCGGCTCCCCGCCGAGCTCGAGCTGCCACGTGGCCGACCAGGTCGCCTCGGTGAGCGCCCACTGCCGCACGCTCCCCGACGACTGGGCGACCAGCGCGAGGAGCGTCTCCGCGCCGTCGACCTCGACGGAGAGCGCGGCGTCGCGGATCCGGGCGTCGCCCCGGACCGGGAGCTCGACGTCGTACGCCGCCGCTGCCGCCACCGGCTCGCCACCCGCCGCGGTGACCATGGCGCGGAGCTGGTCGCGGCGCGCCCGGTGTTGGCGGTACGCCGTCGTCAGGGCGTCGTACAGCAGGGGAGCCGCGGCCTGGGAGGTCCGCGCGCCGAGCACGCCGTAGGCGTAGAGGGCCGCGTGCTCGTCGGCGAGCGTCGTCTGGAGCGCGTCGAGCACGGTCATGACGTCGCCTCGGGTCGGCCGAGCGCCGCGACGTGCTGGGAGGTCGAGGCGGCCATGCTGGCCAGGACGCGGGCGAGGTCGCCGCTCGCGGCGCCGAGGCAGCCGTCGCGCAGCGTGCGGAGCAGCTGCTGCTCGGAGCGGCGGACCGCCCGCAGGGCGCCCGCGGCGACCGGCGGGAGGGTCGCGGGCGCGGCGCTCGGCAGCTCGGCGTCGGGGACGGCTCCGGCGAGGAGCTCGCGGTGCGCCGTGTGGGCGGCGACGAGGGGGTCGAGCCGTGCGTCGAGGGCGGGCACCGCGGCGCCGGCCGCGGCGAGCACCGCGCCGGCGTCGACCAGCGCCGCGACCACCGTCGCGACCAGCTCGGAGTCCTCCGGCGGAGGCGGTGTCGCTTCCGACGAGCCGGCGTCGCGCGAGGGCGGGTCGATGTCGCACGCCGCCAGGACCAGGGGAGCCGCGAGCGCCGAGCCCAGCGTCGTACGACGGGAGAGCGGGCGTCCGGGCACGCCCGAACCCTATCCGCCGCGAGCCCCGGTCCGGACCGGCCACCGGGGGCTCACGGGGTCGCTCGGTGGGCCGCTAGGGTGTTCCTTCCACAACAGCACAAGGAGGTCGCATCCTCATGAGTTCCCACCAGGACGCCACCCGGGACCGCATCGAAGCGGAGCTGGTCGACCCCTTGAGCGCGATGGGCCTCGACGTCGAGGCCGTCGAGGTCACCCCGGCCGGCAAGCGCCGGGTGCTGCGCGTGGCGGTCGACAAGGACGGTGGCGTCACCCTCGACGACGTGGCCGACGCGACGCGCGAGGTCTCCCGCGTGCTCGACGAGTCCGACGTGATGGGCGAGATGCCCTACACGCTCGAGGTCACGTCCCGCGGGGTCGACCGGCCGCTGACCCTCCCGCGCCACTGGCGCCGCAACGAGGACCGGCTGGTCAAGGCCACGCTCACCGACGGGTCCGCCGTCACCGGACGGATCCTGGGCTCGTCCGAGGAGTCGGTGACCCTCGACGTGTCCGGCACGAAGCGCGAGGTCGCCTACGCCGACGTGGCGAAGGCCCTCGTGCAGATCGAGTTCAACCGCAAGAGCGAGAAGAAGGACGACTGATGGACATCGATCTGAGCATCCTGCGGATGCTGGAGCGCGAGAAGGAGATCTCCTTCGAGGTGCTGGCCGAGGCCATCGAGCAGGCCCTCCTGACGGCCTACCAGCGCGCGACCGAGTCGCACCGCCCCGCGCGGGTCGAGCTCGACCGCAAGACCGGCCACGTCACCGTCTGGGCGCGCGAGGTCGAGGAGGACGGCACCGCCGGCCCGGAGTACGACGACACCCCGGAGGGCTTCGGCCGCATCGCCGCCACGAC
>JAYSEC010000350.1:0-2940 GCA_041914085.1 Nocardioides sp. | reverse complement strand
CAGAACCCGCTCCACACGCCGTCCGACGAGGTGATGAAGCAGGTCGCCGAGGACATGGGCGTCGGGGACACCTTCCACCCCACGCCCGTCGGGGTCTTCTTCGGCGGTCCCGACGCGCAGGGCGGCGAGCGGGTCGAGGACCCCTTCTTCGGCGGCGCCGGCCCGGCCCGCAACGCCTGCCTCAACTGCGGCGAGTGCATGACGGGGTGCCGCCACAACGCCAAGAACACCCTCGTCAAGAACTACCTCCACCTCGCCGAGCAGGCCGGCGCGGTCGTCCACCCGCTGACCACCGTCACGCGCGTGCGACCTCGCGCGGGCGGCGGCTACGAGGTGACCGCGCGCTGGACCAAGGCCAAGCTGTCTCGCCGCACGGCCACGAAGACGTTTACCGCCGACCAGGTCGTGTTCTCCGCGGCAGCGCTCGGCACGCAGAAGCTGCTCCACCAGCTCAAGGGCGAGGGCGACCTGCCCCACGTCAGCGACCGGCTCGGCGTGCTGACCCGCACCAACTCCGAGGCGATCCTCGGCGCCGTGGCGGGGGACCGGTCCGTCGACTACACCCGCGGCGTGGCCATCACCTCCTCGTTCCACCCCGACGACGTCACCCACGTCGAGCCGGTCCGCTACGGCAAGGGCTCCAACGCGATGGCGCTGCTGCAGACCGTGCTGGCCGACGACGTGCCCGGCACCTCGCGGGTCCGCACGTGGCTCCGCGAGCTGTGGGGACAGCGGCGAGCGGCGCTCAGCCTCTACGACCTCAAGCACTGGTCCGAGCGCGCGGTGATCGCGCTGGTGATGCAGACGCTCGACAACTCGATCACCACCGTCGGCGTGCGCGGCCGCTTCGGGTGGCGGATGACCAGCAAGCAGGGACACGGCGCGCCCAACCCGACGTACATCCCGATCGCGTACGACGCGGTGCGCCGCGTCGCGGCCCACATCGGCGGCGTCCCGGGCGGCACCATCGGCGAGCCGTTCAACCGGCCGATGACCGCCCACTTCATCGGCGGCTGCACGATCGGCGACTCCCCGGAGACCGGCGTCGTCGACCCGTGGCAGCGCCTCTACGGCCACGAGGGCCTGCACGTCGTGGACGGGTCCGCCATCTCGGCCAACCTGGGGGTGAACCCGTCGCTGACGATCACCGCCCAGGCGGAGCGGGCCATGGCCTTCTGGCCCAACAAGGGGGAGGCCGACCCGCGGCCCGCGCTGGGATCGGCCTACCGCCGGCTGGCCCCGGTCGAGCCGAAGAACCCGGTCGTGCCCGACGCCGCGCCCGGGGCGCTACGGCTGCCGATCGTCGAGGTCGGCTGACCCGGCGAAATTCACCCCCACGGGCCGTAACCACCCCCCACAGGGTTCGTTGGGCCGGGTGAGGGGTCCGGCAGTCATGCTCCCTCCCAAGGGTCGGGCTCCTCTTTCTCGGACGCTGCTCGCAGCGGCTGGGATGTCCAAGCATCAGGGCCCGGTCAACCCTCCCTCCCCGACCGGGCCCTGGTGCGTTCGGTCTCGATAGACTCCGTCCGTGACGCAGCCTGCAGAGCACGACCTGGTCCTCGTCGTCGACTTCGGCGCGCAGTACGCCCAGCTCATCGCGCGGCGCGTGCGCGAGGCGCGGGTCTACTCCGAGATCGTGCCGCACACGATGCCGGTCGCGGACATGCTGGCGCGCAACCCGAAGGCGATCATCCTGTCCGGTGGACCCTCGAGCGTGTACGCCGAGGGCGCGCCCGGCATCGACGACGACGTCTTCACCGCCGGGGTGCCGGTCTTCGGCATGTGCTACGGCTTCCAGCTGATGGCGGCCGGCATGGGGGGCGAGGTCGCCCACACCGGCGCCCGGGAGTACGGCCGCACGCCTGTCACGGTCTCCGAGCCCGGCACCCTCCTCCAGGGGATCCCCGCCGAGCACCGCGTCTGGATGTCGCACGGCGACTCCGTCGCCAGGGCCCCCGAGGGCTTCACGGTCCTCGCCTCGACCGAGGACACCCCGGTCGCGGCGTTCGAGGACGTCGGGCGCGGCCTCGCGGGTGTGCAGTGGCACCCCGAGGTGCTGCACTCCGAGCACGGGCAGAAGGTGCTCGAGCACTTCCTGCACCACATCGCCGGCGCCCGCCAGACCTGGACGATGCTCAACATCGCCGAGGAGCAGATCGAGCGGGTGCGCGACCAGATCGGTGACAGCGGCCTGGCCATCTGCGGGCTGTCGGGCGGCGTCGACTCCGCCGTCGCGGCCGCCATCGTGCAGCGTGCGATCGGCGACCGGCTGCACTGCGTCTTCGTCGACCACGGCCTGCTGCGCGAGGGCGAGGCCGAGCAGGTCGAGCGCGACTTCGTCGCCGCGACGGGGGTGAACCTCCACGTCTACGACGCCCGCGACACCTTCCTCGCCGCGCTGGCCGGGGTGAGCGACCCGGAGGAGAAGCGCAAGATCATCGGGCGCGAGTTCATCCGCGCCTTCGAGGCCGCCGAGGTCGAGGTGCTCGGCGAGGCGGCCGACCAGGGCGAGAAGGTCGGCTTCCTCGTGCAGGGCACGCTCTACCCCGACGTCGTGGAGTCGGGCGGCGGGGCCGGCACCTCCAACATCAAGTCGCACCACAACGTCGGCGGCCTGCCGGAGGACCTCGAGTTCGAGCTCGTCGAGCCGCTGCGCACGCTCTTCAAGGACGAGGTGCGCCTCGTCGGCGAGCAGCTCGGCCTGCCGGCCGAGATGGTGTGGCGCCAGCCGTTCCCCGGCCCGGGCCTCGGCATCCGGATCATCGGCGAGGTGACCGCGGACCGGCTCGACATCCTGCGCCGCGCCGACGCCATCGCGCGCCAGGAGCTCACCCGCGCCGGGCTGGACCGCGACATCTGGCAGATGCCGGTGGTGCTGCTCGCCGACGTGCGCTCCGTCGGCGTCCAGGGCGACGGGCGGACCTACGGCCACCCCGTCGT
>JAYSEC010000349.1:0-3020 GCA_041914085.1 Nocardioides sp. | reverse complement strand
TCAGAACAGCAGGAGCGCCGCGACGACACCGGCCGCGACCACGGCCCAGCGGAAGGCGGCGTCGGGCAGCTTCCGGCCGACCCGCGCGCCGACGTAGCCGCCGACCAGTGAGCCCGCGGCGAGCAGGACCACCGCGTCCCACCGAGGATCGGCGACGAAGACGAAGATGAGCCCGGCGACGACGTTGCCGACCATCAGCGACAGCGTCTTCAGGCCGTTGACGACGCGCAGCTCGAGGTCCGTGCCGATGCCGAGGACGGCCACCATCATCACGCCCGCACCTGCGCCGAAGTAGCCGCCGTAGACGCCCGTGATCGTCGCGAAGACCGTGGTCGCGGGGGACATCCGCCTCCGCTCGGCGAGCGCCTCGCCGTGCCGCTGCTCGTGGCGCGCGCGCAGCCACCGGGCGATCCGCGGCTGGACGCCGACGAGCAGGCAGGTGAAGAGGATCAGGAACGGGACGATCGCCTCGAACACGCCGGGTGGCAGGCCGAGCAGGAGCGCCGCGCCGATGACCGCGCCGAGGGCGCAGACCACCACGATCGCCTTCGCGATGGGACCGGCCTCGCGCACCTCGTCGCGGTAGCCGAGGACGCCGCCGAGGCCGCCGGGGATCAGGCCGAGGGTGTTGGACACGTTGGCGACCACCGGCGGGAGTCCGAGGCCGACCAGGACGGGGAAGCTGAGGAGCGAGGCGACGCCCACCGTGGAGGAGAGCACGCCGGCGCCGAACCCGGTCGCGAGGACCAGGAGCGCCTCGAGTGCGGTCACGGCTGCTCGCGCAGGAGGGCGACGTCGCTGACCATGGCCACGTGGGCGTGCATCGCCTCGGACGCGGCCTCGGGGTCGCCGGCGCGGATCGCCTCGGCGATGGCGCGGTGGCCGGCGAGCGAGTCCTGGGGCCGTCCCGGCTGGCCGAGCGACTCGATGCGCGTCTCCTTGACGAGGTCACCGATCTCGTCCATCAGCCGCGCGAGCAGCAGCGAGTGGGCCGCCGCGGTGACCGCGCCGTGGAAGCGCTCGTCGCCCTCGACGCCGCGGCCCCCGGCCTCGATGTCGGCCTCCATCGCGGCCAGCGCGTCGTCGATGCGCGCCAGGTCGTCGTCGGTGCGGCGGGCGGCGGCGAGCGCCGCGATCTTGGTCTCGAGGGCGTCGCGGGTCTCGATCACCTCGGGCAGGCGGTCGGCATGGCTGCGGATCGCCTCCACGATCCGGGTCGCCTGCTGCTGGCGCGCCGTGACGACCGTCCCGTCGCCGTGGCGTACCTCCACCACCCCGACCACCTCGAGGGCGACGAGCGCCTGGCTGAGGGTCGCGCGGCTCACCCCGAGCCGCTGCGCGAGCTCGCGCTCCGGCGGCAACCGGTCGCCCGCCCGCAGGCCGTTGTCGGCGATCCAGGTCGAGATCTGGCCGGCCACCTGCTCGTAGAGCCGGGTCCGCATCAGGCGCGGAGGGAACGAGTCGGACATGGGGACAGACTATTGACGATCGGCTCATTGTCCTATTGGCTAGGCCACTGAGCCAGCCACGTGATGGGCGTCACCCCCGCCGTCCGCCGTCCTGGCCCTGACTCTGGACATGACTCGGAGGTGGACCATGGGTCCGGAATGGATTGCGATCCTCGCGCTGGTCGCCCTGTTCGTGGTGGGCACGGTGCTGCCGATCAACATGGGTGCGCTGGCCTACGTCGCGGCCTGGCTGGTCGGCATGTACTCGCTCGGACTGGACGAGAAGGAGATCCTCGCCGGCATCAGCGCCGACCTGGTCCTCACCCTGATCGGCGTGACCTACCTGTTCGCCATCGCGCGGCAGAACGGGACCGTCGACCTGATCGTGCGCACGGCCGTGGCCTCGGTCGGCGGCCGCGTCGCGCTCATCCCGTGGGTGATGTTCGCGGTCACCGCCGTGATCACCGCGATCGGTGCGGCCAGCCCGGCCGCCTGCGCGATCATCGGCCCGATCGCCCTCGGCTTCGCCGGCCGCTACGGCATCAGCCCGCTGATGATGGGCATGTTCGTCGTGCACGGCGCCCAGGCGGGCGGCTTCTCGCCGATCTCGATCTACGGCACGATCACCAACTCGGTGATGGAGGACGCCGGCCTCGGCGCCTCGCACCTGACGATCTTCTTCTCCAGCCTCGCGGTCAACACGGTCATGGCGGCGATCCTCTTCGTGGTGCTCGGCGGGCGGCGGCTGATGCGGCTCCGGATGGACGCCGACGGCGGGCTGGTGGAGGCAGGCGCCACCACCGGTGCCACCACCGGCGCCACCACCGGTGCCGCGGGCGGTGCGCCGCGCGTGCACCCTGACCGCTCCGACGCCCGCTCGGCCACCGGAGCCACGCCCACCACCGGCACCCCGAACGCCGGCGACGCCGGCACGACGCTCGAGCACACGCTCACCCTGCTGGCGTTCCTGGCCGTGGCGCTCGTCGCCCTGGTCTTCGACAAGAACATCGGCTTCGCCGCCATCACGGCCGCCGTCGTGCTCTCGATCCTCACCCCGAAGGCCTACAAGGACACCGTCAAGCAGATCGCCTGGCCGACCGTGCTGCTGGTCGCGGGCGTCAGCACCTACGCCACGATCCTCACCACCGCCGGCTCCCCGGAGTTCGTCGGCAGCTGGGCCGCCGGGCTCGGTGCGGCCGCCATCGGCGCGCTGATCCTCTGCTACGTCGGCGGCGTCGTGTCGGCGTTCGCGTCCTCGACCGCGCTGCTGCCGGTGATCATCCCGATCGCGATCCCGCTCGTCGCCGAGGGTGGACTGTCGGCCGGCTTCTTCGTGGCCGCCCTCGCGGTCAGCTCCACCATCGTCGACGTCAGCCCGTTCTCCACCAACGGTGCCCTGATGCTGGCCAACCGGCCGGACACCATCGACGAGAGCACCTACTACAAGCAGATCCTCGGCTACGCCACGATCGTCACCGTCGTCGGCCCGCTCCTCGTGTGGGCCGCCCTCGTCCTCCCCGGATGGAGCTGACCATGACCACCTCTCCCACCACCTCCTCGACCACCTCCTCG
>JAYSEC010000348.1:0-3027 GCA_041914085.1 Nocardioides sp. | reverse complement strand
GAGTTCGTCCGGACCCCGCGCCGGCTCGACCGGCTCGCCCTCAACGAGCGGCTCTACCGCCTCGGCGGCCGGGTCGTGGTCGACCGTGTCTACCGCTACGAGGACCTCCCGGCGGCGGTCGCCGACGTCTCCGACCGCCTCGGCATCGCGCTCGACCTCCCGCACGCCAAGCAGGGGAGCGGTCCCCACTACCGCGAGCTCTACGGCCCGGGTGACGCCGAGATCGTCGCCGAGCGGTTCGCCCGGACGATCCGCGAGTTCGGCTACGAGTTCTGAGGCACGGCCCCGACCGCCGGCTGGGCCCGCGGAGCAGCCGCCTGCGCGGCCGAGCGCGTCCACTCGTGGCGGGTCGCGGCGACCCAGAACACGAGGAAGAGCACGATCTCCCAGATCTCCGTCACGATGACCGCGTAGTCGACGTCCCGCCAGATCGCCAGCCCGCCGACCACGATGCCGGCCCACATCAGCACGGTCACGGTCCTGAAGAGGGCAGGTGGTGCACCCACGTCGGCCGGCACGACCGCGTCCTTGTGCAGCCTGCCGAAGGCGTTGGTGGCCGCGACGAACGAGAGGTTCAGGATCAGCAGCGCCGCGGAGACGAAGTGGACGATGGTGTAGATCGTGCCTCCGTTGACCTCCTCGACCCCAGCGACCATCGCGACCACGAAGCCGAGGAGCACGACCTCGGCCGCGCAGGAGACGACGATCGCCGCGTTCGCCAGCGTGCTCTGGGCGCGCCAGTCGAACGGCTTCCACAGCAACCACGCGTCGACGACGACGAAGAGCAGCACGACGGCCAGGAAGACCCCGACGGCGATCTGGAGGTTCTCCTGGAGCTGCGCGCTGCTCACGGGCAGGTCCACCCCCTCGGCCTCCGCCTTGCGGGCGTCGGCCAGCAGCGTCGGGAAGGAGTTCGGCACCAGCGCGACGAAGAACGCGTTCAGGCCCGCGAAGTTCAGCGCGTAGTCCTCGAGGTTCGAGCGTCCCTTGTAGGCGACCATGCAGATGCCGCAGGCCATCAGCCCGCCGACGAAGACGTCCCGCATCGGTCCGCCGTAGTAGTCGCTGATGGAGTCCAGCAGCTCGCCCCGCCAGATCCACACGACCGCGATGCTGGCCAGGAGCCACACCGCGGGCACCACCATGATGATCTGGACGTAGCGGTAGGTGCCCCGTGCCCGCACGTCCACGCCCCCCGTGAGCGTCATGGACCAACGCTAGGAGCGGACCGGCGAGGCGTCATCCACCAATTGCGGGGCGTTCACGCCGGGTGACCTCGCTCACGGATGCCCCGGGGCCGAACGAATTACATGATTGATCTTCTCTCGTAGGCGTGGCGGCCTTGACAATTCCCTCATACGCTCGCTCATCGTGCCCCACAAGTCCCATCCGTCACACCCGCCCCACGCGGCCCGAGCGACCGCTCTGCGCGCCGTCGTCGGCCACGCCGTGCGTACGACGCAGCTGCTGGCCGGCGCGCTGCTGCTGGTCATGCTCGTCGTGCCGAGCACCGCGAGCCGGCTCAGCCTGGTGTCGTCGACGTACCTCTGCTCGGGCTACCAGGGGTGCGCCGCCGCGGGGTACAGCGACGCGGGCTACCGGCAGGCCTCCTCCACGATGTACTGGCGGATGTACGCCGGGCACAACTGCACCAACTACGTCGCCTACCGGCTGATCCAGAACGGCATGCCGAACACCCGGCCGTGGAGCGGCAGCGGCAACGCCTCGAACTGGGGCGTGGCGATGGCCTCCATCACCGACCAGACTCCTCAGGTCGGCTCCATCGCCTGGTACAAGCCCCACGTCACGCCGGCCGGCTCGTCCGGGCACGTCGCCTACGTGGAGCGCGTCATCTCCGACACCGAGATCATCGTCTCCGAGGACTACTGGGGCGGCGACTTCTACTGGCGCCACATCACCAAGTCGGGCGGCGGCTGGCCGAGCGGCTTCATCCACTTCAACGACCGCGTCGTCGAGCCCACGGCACCCCCGACGGTCTCCGGCGAGCCCAAGGTCGGCGCGCCCCTCGAGGTCGCCGTCGGTGCCTGGACGCCGACCCCGTCGAGCGTCTCGGTGCAGTGGCTGGCCGACGGCGCGGCCATCCCCGGCGCCACCGGTGCGGGCTACGTGCCGACCCCGGACGTCAAGGGCAAGACGCTGACCGCCCAGGTGACGGCGCAGCTGGACGGCTACACGCCGGGCGAGGCAGCGGTGGCCACCTCGCCGGTCGCGCCGGGAGCGTTCCAGCCGTCGGCGCAACCGTCCATCCAGGGCGTCCCGGAGGCCGGCCAGACCCTGACGCTCACCGCGCCGTCGTGGTCGCCGCAGCCGGCGAAGGTCACCACCCAGTGGTACGCCGACGGCGAACCGCTCCCGGACGCCACCGGGTCGACGCTCGTGCTCACCCGCGACCACGTCGGCGCACGCATCAGCGCCCGCGTCACCGCCAGCGCGAAGGCGTACCGGAAGGCGAGGACGACCGCGCCGGAGACCACACCCGTCCTCGCCAAGCCGGTGTCCGTGGTGAAGCCCTCCCGGGTGAAGGGGACCCCTGAGGTGGGCAGCCGCCTGACCGCCAAGGCAGCCACCACGCGCCCCAGCGACGCCACGGCGACCTACCAGTGGTTGCGCGACGGTCGGCCCGTCGCCAAGGCCACCCACCCCACCTACACCGTCCGTCGTGGCGACCTCGGGCACAGCCTGTCCGTCCAGGTCACGCTCGACCGACGCCACTTCCGGCCCACGACCGAGACCGTCGCGGTCGCACCCGTCACCACCGTCCCGAAGCTGCGGGTCCGCACCGAGGCCAAGCGCGACCGCGTCGTGGTGGACGTGCGCGTCAAGGCGGTCGGGGCGGCCAGGCCCGCCGGCGCGATCAGCGTCAGCATCGGCAAGAAGGTCGTCGAGGGCCAGGTCGTGGACGGCGTCGCCCGGCTCGTGGTGCGCGGCCTCCAGGCGGGCACCAGGCCGGTCGTCGTGAGCTACGCCGGCACCGACGTCGTCCAGGCCGCCGTCTCGCGCTCGACC
>JAYSEC010000347.1:0-3080 GCA_041914085.1 Nocardioides sp. | reverse complement strand
GGCGCCTCCGGCAGGATTCGAACCTGCGGCACCTGGTACCGGAAACCAGTGCTCTATCCCCTGAGCTACGGAGGCGTGCGATGCGTCCCGGACTCCCGGGGGCAGTGCGCGGTGAAGACTACCGGTCGCACGACGAGGTCGTGAAACTCCCCCGGGGTTCAGCGCAGGGCGAGCGAGCCCGAGGTCACGGCGGGGAAGGGGAGTGCCTCGTGCTCGGCGACGCGGGCGTCGAGCTTCGCGGCGACCTCGTCGGGCCAGGGGGCGGTGAGCCGGGTGGAGAGGTCGACGTGCAGGAAGATCTCCTCGACGACGCAGGCCACGGTCTTCTTCGTCTCGTCCAGGAGGTAGACCAGGGCGTGGGCGGCGCGCTCCGAGCGACCGAGCAGGCGGACGCGGGCCGACATGGTGTCGCCGGTGCGCAGCTCGCTCAGGTACGTCACGTGGTGCTCCGCCGCGAAGCAGGCGTGGCCGTGGGTCAGCGGCCACATCTGCGGGATGCCGACCTCCACCAGCGACTCGTCGAGGCCCTCGCTCGCGATGCCGATGTAGTGGCGGACGTTGAGGTGGCCGTTGATGTCCTCGAAGGGCATCGGCACGGGCTGCTCCGCGTAGGCCGGGAGGTCGATCAGCTGGTCGTAGGTGGGGTGCGTCGTCACAGGCAGGACCTTAGGGCAGGCCGAGACCCGCGCCACGGCGTGAAACCGGTTCGGGCCCGACCGTGGCGCGCCGATAGGCTTCGCGGGTGAACCCCGAGCAGCTCTCCGAGACCATCGTCGATGCGCTGGCGGCCCTCGTGGCCGACGGCGCTGTCACGCTTCCCGACGGCGTGCCGGCCCAGGTCACGGTGGAGCGACCCCGGCAGAAGGGGCACGGCGACTACGCGACGAACGTGGCGCTGCAGCTGGCCAAGAAGGCAGGGACGAACCCGCGCGCCTTCGCCGACCTGGTCGCCGAGCGGCTGCGCGCCGCCGCCGGCATCGCCGAGGTCGAGGTGGCCGGTCCGGGCTTCCTCAACGTGACCGTCGAGGCCGGCGCCCAGGGCCAGGTCGCGGCCGACGTCGTCGCGGCAGGGGCGGCGTACGGCCGGTCGCAGGAGATGGCCGGACAGGCGATCAACGTCGAGTTCATCTCCGCGAACCCCACCGGCCCGCTGCACCTGGGCCACACGCGGTGGGCGGTGCTGGGCGACGCGATCGCGCGGGTGCTCGAGGCCGCCGGCGCGAAGGTCGCCCGCGAGTTCTACATCAACGACCGCGGCAACCAGATGAACCTGTTCGGCGCCTCGATCGAGGCCGCCGCCCTCGGGCAGCCGATCCCCGAGGACGGCTACCAGGGCGCCTACATCGCCGACCTGGCGGCCGAGGTCGTCCAGCAGCACCCCGGCATCCTGGAGCTGCCCGCCGACGAGCGGACGGTCGCGTTCCGCGAGGCGGGCTACGCCATCCAGCTCAAGCAGCAGCAGGACCAGCTCGACGGCTTCAACACGCACTTCGACGTGTGGTTCTCCGAGCGCGACCTGCACGCCGACGAGTCCCACGGCTCGGTCGCCGACACCCTGCGCAGCCTGAAGGACAACGGCCACCTCTTCGAGGCCGACGGTGCACTGTGGATGCGCACGACCGACTTCGGCGACGACAAGGACCGCGTGCTCATCCGGTCCAACGGCGAGCTCACCTACTTCGCCTCCGACACGGCGTACTACCTCAACAAGCGGGCGCGCGGCTTCGACCACTGCATCTACCTCCTCGGCGCCGACCACCACGGCTACGTCGGGCGGCTGCGGGCGATGGCCGCGTGCGTCGGGGACGACCCCGAGCTCACGCTCGACGTGATGATCGGCCAGCTGGTCAAGATCATGCGCGACGGCGAGGAGCTGCGGCTGTCCAAGCGCGCGGGCACGATCGTCACCCTCGACGAGCTCGTCGACGAGATCGGCGTCGACGCGCTGCGCTACTCGCTGGCCCGCTACCCGGCCGACAGCCCGCTGACCCTCGACGTCGCCGAGATCACCCGGGCCTCCAGCGACAACCCGGTCTACTACGTCCAGTACGCCCACGCCCGCACCTGCCGGATGATCGGCAACGCGACCGACCTCGGCATGGCGCTGCCGGGCGATGCCTTCGACCCCGCGCTGCTCAGCCACGAGCGCGACGGCGAGCTGCTCCGTGCGCTCGCGGAGTACCCGCGGGTGGTGGCCAGTGCCGCCGAGCTGCGCGAGCCGCACCGCGTGGCCCGCTACCTCGAGGACACCGCGTCGGTCTTCAACAAGTGGTACGACACCAAGGAGTGCCGGATGCTGCCGATGGGCGACGAGCCCGTCACCCCGACCAACGAGGCGCGCCTCGTCCTGGTCCACGCGACGCGGACGGTGCTGGCCAACGGCCTCGACCTGCTCGGCGTCACTGCTCCCGAGAGGATGTGATCGGGCGTGCCCACCGCACACCCGTCCGGCTGGGCGCACGCGGACGGCGCGCTGCGTGGCCCCCACTGGCTCCGCGAGCCCGCCGACCCCAACGTCCTCGTCGAGCACCTCTGGTCCCGCACGGCCACCAAGACCGACGGTGTGCTGGCCGTCGGGGGAGTGCCGCTGCCCGAGCTGGTCCGCGAGCACGGCTCGCCGGCGTACGTCCTCGACGAGGACGACTTCCGCGCCCGGGCGCGCGCCTTCCGTGACGCGTTCGCCGCCTACGACGTCTTCTACGCCGGCAAGGCGTTCCTCTGCACGACCGTCGCGCGGTGGCTGGCGGAGGAGGGGCTCTCGCTCGACGTCTGCTCGGGCGGCGAGCTGACCGTCGCGGAGCGGGCGGGCTTCCCCATGGAGCGCGTCGGCTTCCACGGCAACAACAAGACCGTGCGCGAGCTCGAGCGGGCCGTCGAGCTCGGTGTCGGCCGGGTGATCGTCGACTCCTTCCACGAGATCGAGCGGCTGGCCGAGGTGGTGTCGAGGCTCGCCGGCGCCCGCACCTCGACCACCGAGGGCATCGGGGTGATGGTGCGGGTGACGGCGGGGGTGGAGGCCCACACCCACGAGTACATCGCCACCGCCCACGAGGACCAGAAGTTCGGCTTCTCGATCGCCA
>JAYSEC010000346.1:0-3118 GCA_041914085.1 Nocardioides sp. | reverse complement strand
CAGCTGCTTGGGCGAGCCGAGGTTGATCTCCTTGCCGATGACGTCGTAGGCGTCGTTGGCGGCCGTGCGCACCTGGTCGCCGAACTCGGACTCGAGACCCTCGAGGTAGTCGATGTCGACCGCGATGCCGGTCTGCTCCATCCGCACCAGGGTGCCGATCAGCGGCAGCTCCACCTCGCGCAGCAGCTGGGTGCCGCCGTGCTCCTCGACGGCGCCGTCCAGGGCGTCGGCGAGGTCGAGGACCGCGCGCGCGGCGAGCATGGCGCTGTCGCTTCCCGAGGTGTCGTCGATCGCGTCGAAGCTGAGCTGGTCGGCGTCGGTGGTGTCCTGGCGCAGCTCGCGCTTGAGGTAGCGGAGGGTGAGGTCGGCGAGGTCGTAGGAGCGCTGGTCGGGCTGGACGAGGTACGCCGCGAGGGCGGTGTCGACCTCGAGGCCGTCGAGCGACCAGCCACGTGCTGCCAGGGCGAGGCTCGGGCCGTTGGCGTCGTGGACCGCCTTGGGTCGGTCGGGGTCGACGAGCCACGCCGCGAGCGCCGCGTCGTCGTCGGGCCCCAGGTCGGTGCAGTCGACGAACGCGGCCTCGCCGCTGCCGGTGGCGATCGCGACGGAGTGCACGTCGCCGGTGCCGGCACGCCAGGTGCCGCCGATGGCGACGCCCACGCGACGCCCCTCGGGCGCGTGCTGGGCGAGCCAGGCGGCCACCTCGCCGGCGGCGAGTCGACGTCCGTCGAGCTCGAAGCCGGACTCCGCCTCCAGCGTGTCGGCGGGGTCGGGGTCGATCGTGTCGAGGAGGCGGGTGCGGAGCTCGCCGCGGAACTCCAGCTCGTCGAGGAGCTCCAGCCCCGCGGTGCGGTCCCACGTCTGGCGTGCCAGGTCACCCGGGCCCACCGGCAGCGTGAGGTCACGCACGAGCGCGTTGAGCTGCCGGTTGCGGATCACGTCGCCGAGGTGCGCGCGCAGTGCCTCGCCCTTCTTGCCCGTGACCTCGTCGGCGCGGGCGATGACGTTGTCGAGGCCGTCGAACTGGTTGATCCACTTCGCGGCGTAGCCCTGGCCCACGCCGGGCACACCGGGGAGGTTGTCGGAGGTCTCTCCGACGATGGCGGCGAGCTCGGGGTAGCGGTGCGGGGGGACGCCGTACTTCGCCTCGACCGCGGCGGGGGTGAGCCGGGCGAGCTCGCTGACGCCGCGCATGGTGTAGAGCACGGTGGAGTCGTCGGTGACGAGCTGGATCGAGTCGCGGTCGCCCGTCATGATCAGCACCTGCATGCCCTGGTCGAGCGCCTGGGTGGTGAGGGTCGCGATGATGTCGTCGGCCTCGTAGCCCTCCATCGAGAGGTGCTGGATGCGCAGCGCGTCGAGCACGCGCCGGATCAGGGGCAGCTGGCTGCCGAACTCGTCGGGCGTCTTGTTGCGCTTGGCCTTGTAGTCGGAGTACTGCTCGAGCCGGAAGGTCTGGCGCGACTTGTCGAAGGCCACCGCGACGTGGGTGGGCACCTCGTCGCGGAGCACGTTGACCAGCATCGAGGTGAAGCCGTAGACCGCGTTGGTGTGCTGGCCCGACGCGGTCGCGAAGTTCTCCACCGGGAGCGCGAAGAAGGCACGGTAGGCCAGGGAATGCCCGTCCAGCAGCAGGAGGCGGGGGCGCTCGGTCTCACTCGTCTCAGGCACGCCCGCGACTCTAGTCGTCGCGACCGACAGCCGTGGCGGGGGTGAGCGCCCGGCCGGGCGCAGGGGTCCGACACAATGACCGCATGAGCGAAGCCCCCCAGTCCCTGGCCGACCTGAGCATCGAGGACTTCCTCGCCTACATGCCCCAGGGCATGGGACGGCTCAACGAGAAGATGGGCATCGAGCTCGTCGAGATCTCCGCCGAGCGGATCGTCGCGACGATGCCGGTCGAGGGCAACACCCAGCCGTTCGGGCTGCTCCACGGCGGGGCCAGCGTGGTCCTCGCCGAGACGCTCGGGTCCATCGGCTCGGCGATCCACGCCTACCCCGCCAAGGTCGCCGTCGGGGTGGACATCAACGCCACCCACCACCGCTCGGCCACGTCGGGCACGATCACCGGGGTGGCCACGGCGGTCCACCTCGGCCGCTCGTCCACGTCCTACGAGGTCGTGCTGAGCGACGAGCGGGGCAAGCGGGTGTGCACCTCGCGCATCACCTGCGCCCTCGTGGAGATGCCGCAGCGCTGACTCCCCCGCAAAGCCCCGGGCAGCCCGGGGGGCAGCCGGGGATCAGCCGGGGACGCGCTCGCCGCGACGCACGCGCCGCGCGGCGAGCACGCGGTCGATGCGCTGCTTGCTGGTGGCGGCCGGCGTGACCTGGCGCGCCTTCGGCAGCCGTGCGCGTACGGCGGTCGTGGTGGCCGCGCGCAGCATCGCCTGCGGCGCGAACGACAACCGCGCCATGAAGCGGTTGGCGTCGCGCGCCTCGGCGGCCGCCGCGGTCTGCACATGGGTGATGCCGTGCTGGTCGGCGAAGCGGCACGCCATCTCCATCAACGCGCTGCCCACGCCCTTGCGGCGGAACTGCGGGAACACGTGGGGCGAGACGGCGAGCACGGCGGGCTCGAGGTTGAGCGGGGTGAACGTCGTCGCCTCGAGGTAGACCGCACCGGCCACCTCGCCGTCGATCTCGGCCACCGCCACGCACTGGTCCTCGCGCTCGCGTGCCGTCGCGACCACGCGGGCCACGTCGCCGAGCTGCTCGTCGAGCCCACCCTTGCGGAGGATGTCGCTCCACAGCTCACGCAGCGAAGGAACGTCCGTCGGCTCTGCAGCACGAACGGTCACCGGCGTCCGACTCATCGACCCACCCATTTCCAGTTGCACCCACAGTGGCCCCCTGCCGAGTTCCGGCACCACCACACCGGACGAGACCCTACCGCCCGGCAGTCCGATCAGGCTACGCCGAGGTAGGCCTCTCGCACTGAAGGATCGTCGAGAAGCTCCGCGCCCGTGCCCGTCTTGACGATGCGTCCCGTCTCCAGGACGTAGGCGCGGTCGCTGCGCGAGAGCGCCTGCTTGGCGTTCTGCTCCACGACCAGGATGGTGGTGCCCTGCTGGGCGATCTCGGTGATGATGTCGAAGATCTGCTGGATCAGCATCGGCGC
>JAYSEC010000345.1:0-3121 GCA_041914085.1 Nocardioides sp. | reverse complement strand
ATCAAGCTCGACGACGACTACGTCTCCACCCGCCACGCCCGCGTCGCCGCCAGCGGCGACGAGTGGTTCGTGGAGGACCTCGGCTCCACCAACGGCACCTACGTCGGCCCGGTCCGCATCACCCAGCCCACCACCATCGGGCTCGGCGTGCAGGTGCGGGTCGGCAAGACGATCCTGGAGCTGAGGAAGTGACCCTCTACCTCCACTACTCCGCGATCTCCGACGTGGGGCGGGTGCGCCGGGAGAACCAGGACAGCGGCTACGCCGGTCCCTGGCTGCTGACGGTGTGCGACGGCGTGGGCGGCGCCGTCCGCGGTGACCTCGCGTCGAGCACGGCGGTGCAGGCGCTGCGCAAGCTCGACCAGCGTCCCGACGAGGACATCCTCGGCCAGGTCGCCGGCGCCATCCACCGCGCCGACGACCGCATCGCCGAGCTGGTCGAGGAGGACCCCGCCCTCAACGGGACGTCGACCACCGCCACCGTCGCGCTCTTCGACGGCACGCGCTTCGGGCTCGGCCACATCGGCGACAGCCGCGCCTACCTCTACCGCGACGGCGAGCTGAGCCAGCTCACCCACGACCACACCTTCGTCCAGTCGCTCATCGACGAGGGCCGCATCACCGAGGAGCAGTCGCGGACCCACCCCCACCGCAACCTCATCCTCAAGGCGCTCGACGGCATCCGGCACGAGGAGCCCGACCTCTTCGAGCTCACGGCGCAGGTCGGCGACCGCATCTTCGTGTGCAGCGACGGCGCCTGCGGCACCCTCAGCCCCGAGCGGATCGCCGACATCCTCTCCAGCGGCACCCCTGACTTCGCCGCCGTCGAGATGGTGCGCGCCAGCCTCGAGGCCGGCAGCACCGACAACGTCACCTGCATCGTCGCCGACGTGTCCGAGGAGGCGCCGCCCGAGGAGCTCGTGCCGCTGCTCGTCGGCGCCGCCGCCGACCTGCCGCGCCGGATGCCGCTCGCCGGTGCCGTCGGCGGCCTGTTCCGGGGCCACCGCTCGGGCGACACCGGTGAGATCCCGCCCGTGCCGGGCGACGTGCCCGAGGGCGCCTTCCCCGCCGACCCGATCGACCCCGAGACCGCGCGCTACGCCCCCCGCGACCCCGGTCGCCACCGCTGGCTGCGCCGGCTGCTCCTGGTCGTCGTCCTCGCCGGCCTGGCGTGGGTCGTCCTGGCCGCGGGCTGGTCGTGGAGCCAGCAGCAGTTCTACGTCGCCGAGCACGACGGCAAGGTCGCGATCTTCCGCGGCATCAACGCCGACCTCCCCGGCGTCTCCCTCTCCCACCCCTACGAGGTGACCGACGTCGACCTCGACAGGCTCAGCGACATCGAGGCCGAGACCGTCCGCGACGGCATCGAGGCCGACGACCTCGACGAGGCGCGCTCGACCGTCGACAACTACGCCGCGATCCAGGACGTCGACTGAGGGTGACGAGCAGGCGAGCATGAGTCAGACCGGATCCCTCATGGGCTTCGTGCACCGGCGACGCCGGGGCGCGGAGCTGTTCCTGCTCCTGCTCGCCCTCGCGGTCGGCATCGGCGCCTACGCCGCGGTCGGCCTCGGCGTCGAGGGCGAGGTCCCGACCGACCTGGTCGGCTACGGCGGGTGGCTGACGGCGCTGATCGTGGCGGCCCACGTGACGGTCCGCATCGTCGCCCCGTACGCCGACCCGGTGCTGCTGCCGCTGGTGGCCGCGCTCAACGGGCTCGGGCTGGCGGTGCTCCGGCGCCTCGACCTGACCTACGAGGCCAACGGGTTCTCGCAGCACACCTTCGCGCGCCAGCAGCTCACCTGGATGACGCTCGGCGTGGTGCTGTTCGTGGCCACGCTCTTCCTGCTGCGCGACCACCGCTCGCTCCAGCGGCTGACCTACACGTCAGGCCTGGCCGGCATCGTGCTGCTGATCCTGCCGTTCCTGCCCGTCATCGGCAGCGCCAAGAACGGCGCCAAGATCTGGATCTACGTCGCCGGGTTCAGCTTCCAGCCGGGCGAGGTCGCCAAGGTGCTGCTGGTCGTCGCGTTCTCCGGCTACCTCGTCCTGCACCGCGACGCGCTCGCGCTCGCCGGGCGGCGCGTCGTGTTCGTCGACCTCCCCCGCGGGCGCGACCTCGGGCCGATCCTGGCGATGTTCGGCGTCTCGATGATGATCCTCGTCCTCCAGAACGACCTCGGCTCGTCGCTGCTCTTCTTCGGCCTCTTCCTCGTGATGCTCTACGTCGCCACCGAGCGGCCCGGCTGGCTGGTCGTCGGTGGCCTGCTGTTCGCGGCCGGCGCGCTGGCGGCGTACACCTTCGTCGGCAACGTGCAGAACCGCTTCAACTTCTGGCTGCACCCGATGGACTACTACGAGGCCTCGCCCGGCAGCGGACAGCTCGTCGAGGCGCTGTTCGGCATGGGCTGGGGCGGGCTGATCGGCCGCGGGTTCGGCAACGGCTTCCCCGAGCGGGTGCCGTTCGCCTACTCCGACTTCATCCTCAGCACCGTGGGCGAGGAGCTCGGGCTGACGGCGGTGATGGCGATCGTGCTCTGCTACGGCCTCATCGTCGAGCGGGCGCTGCGGATCGCGCTCATCTCCCGTGACGGCTTCGGCAAGCTCATGGCCGTCGGCCTCGGCGCGATCTTCGCGCTCCAGGTGTTCGTCGTCATCGGTGGCGTCACCGGCCTCATCCCGCTGACCGGTCTCACCACGCCGTTCCTCTCCTACGGCGGCTCCTCGCTCGTCGCCAACTGGGTGGTCATCGCCTTGCTCCTGCGCATCTCCGACCAGGCCCGCCGTCCGGCGCCCCGCCTCGACCCCGTGGACGAGTCGGCCGCCGACAGCGAGACGACCCAGGTGGTGAAGCTGCGGTGAACAAGCCGATCCGCGTGGTCTCGGTCTTCTGCCTGGTGCTCTTCCTCGCGCTCCTGGTCAACGCGACCTACCTGATGTACGTCCGCGCCGACGACCTCTCCCAGGACCCGCGCAACCGCCGCGTCATCACCGCGGCGTACTCCCGCGAGCGCGGGGCGATCTTGGTGGGCAAGGAGGCGATCGCGCGCAGCGTCCCCTCCGACGACAAGTACAAGTTCCAGCGCACCTACTCCCAGCCCTTCAAGTACGCCCCGATCAC
>JAYSEC010000344.1:0-3128 GCA_041914085.1 Nocardioides sp. | reverse complement strand
GTCATCGGGACCTTCATCTTCGCCGCCGTCGCGACGCCGTCGGCCGACCCGTTCACGATGACGCTCATGGCCGTGCCGATGGTGGTGCTGTTCTTCGCGTCCGAGGCCATCGCCCGGGTCAACGACCGGCGGCGGGCCGCGCGCTCGGTCAACCGCGGGCTGGGTCCGGACGAGCTGTCGCAGATCTGACGTGGCCGGTCGGCGCCCGGCTCGGGGTCTGACAGGGTGGACCCATGCAGGCGACGATCACCGACATCGATCCGTTCGACCTGCCCGACTGGCTCGGCACGCTCGAGGTGGTGTGGCGGGCCGACGCCGGGCTCCGCACCGGGCACCTCGTCCGCGGGCGGCTGACGGCCGACGGCGAGCCCGACCTGGCCTGTGACCTGCTGGCGGTCGACGAGGCCTACCCGGAGCCGGTCGTCGACGACGCGGCGCGGCTGCGGGTGCACCAGGCGTGGCGTCACGGCCAGGTCGTGGTCGGCGACCTCGGGGGTCGGATGGTGCTCGCGGTCCCCGGCACCGGTTTCGGGCCCGAGCTGGTCCTGGAGGCACTGTCGCGCCTCGCGCGGGCGGTCGGTGCCCGCGCCGAGCGCTACGCCGCGTTGCTGCGACTCGGCACGTAGGGCACCGGGATAGGGTCGCGCTCATGCACGACCCGTCGCCGCCCCCCTCCGTGCGAGGCCGTGAGATCGCCCTGCTGACCAACCCGACCTCGGGCAAGGGCAGGGGCGCCCGTCACCGCGACGTGGCGCTGGCCCGCCTCCGCGAGAGCGGCTTCGTCGTGCGCAACCTGCAGGGGCGCGACGCGGACGAGGCCGCCGACCTCGCCCGTGGCTGCGTGGCCGACGGCGTCGAGGCGCTGGTCGTGTGCGGTGGCGACGGGCTGGTCCACCTGGGCGTCCAGGCCGTCGCCGGCACCGGGGTGCCGCTCGGGCTGATCCCCAGCGGGACCGGCAACGACGTCGCCCGCTACCTCGGCCTGCCGCGCACCGACCCGCTCGCCGCGGCCGACCGCGTCATCGCCTCGCAGCGGCGCACCATCGACCTCGCGCGCTCCGGCGACCGCTACTTCGTGACCGTGATGGCTGCCGGCTTCGACGCGATCGTCAACGAGCGCGCCAACGCCATGCGCTGGCCCAGGGGCCAGATGCGCTACAACGTGGCCACGCTGGCCGAGCTGCGCACCTTCCGGCCGATCCCGTACGTGCTCCAGCTCGACACCGGCTCAGGGGCCGAGACGATCCAGCACGAGGCGATGCTCGTGGCGGTCGGCAACGGCCCGTCCTTCGGGGGCGGACTGCGGATCACGGAGGGTGCGCTGCTCGACGACGGCCTGCTCGACGTCGTGGTCATCACCCGGATGAGCAAGGCCAAGCTGGTGCGCTCGTACCCACGGCTGTTCACCGGGAGGATCGACGGGGTGACGGAGTACGTCCACCGGCGGGTGCGGTCGGTGACCGTGGCCGCGCCGGGCATCGTGTCGTACGCCGACGGCGAGCGCTTCGGCCCGCTGCCGCTCACCGTGGAGTGCGTGCCCGGCGCCCTGGAGGTGATCGCGTGAGCGAGGAGCAGTCGCACGCCGAGCGCTACGCCGCGTTCCAGCGCGACAAGGACTACCCGATGCTGAAGGACTTCGCGGGTCTCTACGGCTTCGAGCTCGACGACTTCCAGGTGCGAGCGTGCCGGGAGATCGAGGACGGCCGCGGCGTGCTGGTCGCGGCCCCGACCGGCTCGGGCAAGACCATCGTCGGCGAGTTCGCCATCCACCTCGCGCTCCAGACCGGGCGCAAGGCCTTCTACACGACGCCGATCAAGGCGCTGTCCAACCAGAAGTACCACGACCTGGTCAAGCGCTACGGCCCCGACAACGTCGGCCTGCTCACCGGCGACAACGTCGTCAACGGGGAGGCGCCGGTGGTCGTGATGACCACCGAGGTGCTCCGCAACATGCTCTACGCCGGCTCGCGGACGCTGCTGGGCCTGGGCTACGTCGTGATGGACGAGGTGCACTACCTCGCCGACCGGATGCGTGGCGCGGTCTGGGAGGAGGTGATCATCCACCTGCCGGAGTCGGTGACCCTGGTGTCGCTGTCGGCGACGGTCTCCAACGCCGAGGAGTTCGGCGAGTGGCTGGCCACCGTGCGCGGCGAGACGACCACGGTGCTGGAGGAGAGGCGGCCCGTCCCGCTCTTCCAGCACGTCATGGTCGGACGCCGCCTCCTGGACCTCTTCGCCTCGTCCGACGTCGACGCGAGCGCGGGCTTCGTCAAGGAGGGCGCGCCCGTCAACGACGAGCTGACCCGCATCGCCCGGGACGACTGGGCGAGCACCCGGTTGATGCGCGACCGGCGCTCGCCGCGCAAGGGCAAGCCGGGGTCCTCGAAGAACCCGCGTGCCGTCGGAAACGGCCGCCGGGTGTGGATCCCCAGCCGGGTCGAGGTGGTCGACCGGCTCGACCGCGAGGGCCTGCTGCCCGCCATCGTGTTCATCTTCAGCCGGGCGGGCTGCGACGCCGCGGTCACGCAGCTGGTGCAGGCCAACACCCGGCTCACCACGGCCGCGGAGCGCGACGAGATCTTCGCCCGCGTCGAGGAGGCGGCACGCACCCTGCCCGAGGAGGACCTGCACGTCCTCGGCTACCACGAGTTCCTCGACGGGCTCACGCGCGGCGTCGCCGCCCACCACGCCGGGCTGCTGCCGGCCTTCAAGCAGGTGGTCGAGGAGCTCTTCCAGGAAGGGCTGGTGAAGGTCGTCTTCGCCACCGAGACCCTTGCCCTCGGCATCAACATGCCTGCCCGCACCGTCGTCATCGAGAAGCTCTCGAAGTGGAACGGCGAGTCGCACGCCGACCTGACGCCGGGGGAGTACACCCAGCTGACCGGCCGCGCGGGCCGCCGCGGCCTCGACATCGAGGGTCACGGCGTCGTGCTCTACCAGCCCGGGATGAACCCGCGCGAGGTCGCCGGCCTCGCCTCGACGCGCACCTACCCACTCCGGTCCTCGTTCCGGCCGTCGTACAACATGGCGGTCAACCTGGTCCACCAGTTCGGCCGGGCCCGCTCGCGTGAGCTGCTCGAGCAGTCCTTCGCGCAGTTCCAGGCCGACAAGGCCGTCGTCGGGCTCGC
>JAYSEC010000343.1:0-3153 GCA_041914085.1 Nocardioides sp. | reverse complement strand
CATGGAGACGCTCTGCCGACTGAGCTAAAGGGGCAACGACGGAGAACGATACACAGGCCCCCGACGGATGAGAAATCGGCTCCTCCCCCCTCCTCAGACGGCCTGGATCCGGGGCCAGCCGACGGCTTCCTCGAGCTCGTAGGCCAGGCCGAGGAGCCGCGCCTCGCGGCCCGCACCGGCGCCCAGCATCATGCCCTGGGGCAGCCCCGCCGCGGTCGTCGCGAGGGGCAGGGAGATGGCGGGCTCGCCGGTGGCGTTCTGGAGCGGCGTGAAGGCCACCCAGTCCATCAGCCGGTCCATGATCTCGTCGTAGTCCTGGTCCGGGCGCAGGTGCCCGACCCGGGGGGTCTCGGTGGCCAATGTCGGCGTCAGGGTGACGTCGTACTGCGCACGGTGGCGGGCGGCGACCTTCTGCGAGGCGCGCAGGACCGCGATCGACAGGGGCTGCTTGTGGAGGTTGCGGGCGGCGTGACGGGCGAGCCCGAGCGTGAGGTTGTCGAGCCTGGTGGGGTCCCACGACGGGCCGAAGTCCTTCTTGCCGCGCCGCACGATCACCAGCGCCAGCATCGACCAGAAGCGCACGAAGTGGTCGGGGAAGCTCGCCGGCACCGGGTTGTCGATCTCCTCGACGTGGTGGCCGAGCGACTCCAGCAGCGCCGCGGTCCTCAGCGTCAGCTCCCGCACCTCGGGGCTGCAGTCGCGCCCGATGCCCCGGGTGACCACGGCGATCCGCAGCCTCGCGCGACTCGGTCGGGTGATGTCGCCGACCGGCGCGAGCAACGGGTTGCGCCACACCTTCTCGGCCTCGCGGTAGAACGCGGCCGTGTCGCGGACGGTGCGGGTCAGCACGCCGTCGGAGACGATCCGCACCGGCATGTCGCGCATCATCCGGTCCTGCGCCAGCCGGCCGCGGGTGGGCTTGAGCCCGACCAGGCCGTTGACCGCGGCGGGGATCCGGATCGAGCCACCGCCGTCGTTGGCGTGCGCGATCGGCACCGCCCCGGCCGCGACGAGGGCCGCCGACCCGGCGGACGAGGCGCCGGCGTAGTGGTCGGGGTTCCACGGCGAGCGCACCGGACCGAGCCGGACGTGGTCGGCGGCGCCGGAGAAGCCGAACTCGGAGAGCTGCGTCTTGCCGAGCGGGATCAGGCCGGTGGCGAGGTACATCCGGGCGAAGTCGCCGTCGGCCTCCTTCGGCGCCGCGGTGAAGGCGTCGGAGCCGTGCTGGGTCGGCATGCCCGCCACGTCGACGTTGTCCTTGACGAACGTCGGCACCCCGGCGAACCAGCCGCCGCGCAGGTTCCGGGCCTCCTCGCGCGCCCGGTCGTAGGCGGCGTACGCCACGGCGCCGAGTGCCTTGTCCACCTGCTCCGTCCGGGCGATGGCGGCCTCGACCACGTCGGGCACCGAGACGGTGCCGGCGCGCAGCGCCTCGACCAGCCCGGTGGCGTCGAGCTCGGCGAGGGCGTCGTCGGCGGAGAAGGCGTGCAGGCGGGTCATGGACGCGCAGCCTACGGACTGCCGCGACGGTGCGGCAGGGGTGAATTCGGTGGAGTCCGGCGGCCGTCTGGGGCAGCGTGGCCGCCATGAGCAGCAGCGACTACTGGGACGCCGGGACCGCGGCGACGTACGACGAGGGCTCGGCGTTCATGTTCGAACCCGAGGTCCTCGACCCGGCGGTCGACTTCCTCGCCGCGCTGGCCGGCGGCGGTCCGGCGCTCGAGCTCGCCATCGGCACCGGACGCGTCGCGATCCCGCTGGCCGACCGCGGCGTCGCGGTCACCGGCATCGAGCTGTCGCAGCCGATGACCGACGAGCTCCACCGCAAGCGCGCCGACATCCCGGTCGCCGTCGGTGACATGGCCACGACCCGCGTGGACGGCGGGTTCAGCCTCGTCTACGTGGTGTGGAACAGCATCGGCAACGTCCGCACCCAGGCCGAGCAGGTGGCCACCTTCCGCAACGCGGCAGCCCACCTCGTCCCCGGCGGCCGGTTCGTCGTCGAGCTCTGGGTGCCCGGCATCCGTCGCTTCCCGCCCGGCCAGGACGCCGTGCCCTTCCACGTCGGGCGCCACCACGTCGGCTTCGACACCTACGACATGACCACCCAGCAGGGCACGTCGCACCACTACCACCGGCACGACGACGGCACGGTCACCTACGGCGCGAGCAACTTCCGCTACATCTGGCCCGCCGAGTGCGACCTGATGGCGCAGCTCGCCGGCATGGAGCTCGAGCGACGGGTCGCGGACTGGCACGGCGCACCGTTCACCAACGACAGCGAGAGCCACGTGTCGGTGTGGCGCAAGCCCGCCTGACGTACGCCGACCCTGCCGGCGTCAGCCCGCGCAGCCGCGGCGGTGGCAGCCGGCGAGGTGGTCGTCGACGAGCCCGATGGCCTCCATCAGGGCATACATCGTGGTGGGTCCGACGTGGGCGAAGCCGGCCTTCTTGAGCGCCTTGGACATCGCCACCGACTCCGGCGAGGTGGTGGGCACGTCGGCCGTGGTGACGGGAGCCGGACGGGGGTCGGGGCGGAACGACCAGAGGAAGGCCTCGAGTCCGCCCTGCTCGCGCAGCGCGACGGTGGCGCGGGCGTTGGTGATGGCCGCCTCGACCTTGCGCCGGTTGCGCACGATGCCCGCGTCGGCCATGAGCCGCTCGACGTCGGCCGGACCGTAGGCCGCGACCACGTCGGCGTCGAAGTCGGCGAAGGCGGCCCGGAAGGCCGGGCGCTTGTTGAGGATCGTCAGCCACGACAGCCCCGACTGGAACGCCTCGAGCGTCAGTCGCTCGAGGTGCGCCGCCTCGCCCGAGACGCGCATCCCCCACTCCGTGTCGTGGTAGGCCAGGTTGACCGGGTCGCCGGCGCCCCACGGGCAGCGGGCGACGCCGTCGTCGCCGACGACCGCAGGTGTCCCCACCCGGTCAGTGCCTGAGCTTGAGGCGGACGTTGGGCAGCGCCGGCGCGGGGATGGGCTGGAGGTCGAGGTCGACCACGCCGAAGCGCCCGACCGCGACCTCGCGCCCGTCGGCGACGATGTCGCCGCCGTCGCCGCCGTCGCCGCCGCGGGAGGTGATCTGCTCCTGCCACTCCTGGCGGTAGCCGGCGATCTCGTCGTGGCTGCGGCCGATGAAGTTCCACCACATCAC
>JAYSEC010000342.1:0-3156 GCA_041914085.1 Nocardioides sp. | reverse complement strand
GACGACGTGCTGCGCCTGGTCTACCTCTCCGTGCCGCCGACGGCGATGTCCGGGATGGTCGCGATGCTGGGCCGGGAACGGCTCGCCGAGCGCGCCCGGCTGGTGGTCGAGAAGCCCTTCGGGCTCGACCTCGCGTCGTCGGAGGAGCTCGACCGCGACGTGCACGCGGTCTTCGAGGAGGACCAGGTCTTCCGCATCGACCACTTCCTCGGCAAGGAGGCGGTGCAGAACCTCCTCGCCCTCCGCTTCGCGAACGCCCTCTTCGAGCCGGCGTGGGACCGCCGGAGCATCGCCTCGGTGCAGGTCGACGTGCCCGAGACCCTCGCCATGGAGGGCCGCGGCTCGTTCTACGAGTCGACCGGGGCGCTGCGCGACATGGTCTCCACCCACCTCTTCCAGATCCTCGGCGCCGTCGCGCTCGAGGACCCGGGGGAGTGGTCCGCGCAGGCGGTGCGCCGGGCGCGCGCCGCAGTGTTCGACGACGTACGCCCGCTCGACCCCTCGCGGGTCGTCCTCGGCCAGTACGACGGCTACCGCGACGAGGACGACGTCGACGAGGAGTCGGACGTCGAGACCTTCGTCGCCCTCGAGGCGTGGGTCGACAACGAGCGCTGGCGTGGCGTCCCCTTCCACCTGCGCACCGGCAAGGCGATGGCCGAGACCCGGCGCACCGTGACCCTGCGGTTCCGCGAGCCGGACTCGACGGTGTTCGGCACGGCACTGGCGCCCGACGAGCTGGTCCTCGAGCTCACCGACGAGGCGCGCGTGCAGGTCGACCTGCTCGGCAAGCGGCCCGGCCCCGAGATGGACCTCGCGCCGGCCACGATGCACCTCGACCTCGGTGAGGAGCTCCCCGACGACGAGCCGCTCGAGGCCTACGAGCGGCTGCTGCTCGACGTCCTCGACGGGGACCACACGTTGTTCGCCCACGCCGACGAGGTGCGGCGGCTGTGGGAGGTCTGCCAGCCCGTCCTCGAGGACCGCCCCGACCCCGAGCCGTACGACCAGGGCTCGTGGGGTCCGCCGTCCGCGCTCCGGCTCGTCGACGGCGGGTGGCGGCTCGGGCGGGACGGGCGGTGACCGCCCCGCGGCCCGACGTGCTGGCGATCGCCGACCACGGTCTGGTGGGCGACCTCCGCACCGCTGCCCTCGTGGGCACCGACGGGACCATCGACTGGTTCTGCCCGGGACGCTTCGACGCGCCCAGCGTCTTCGCCGCGATCCTCGACCCGGACGCCGGCTCGTGGCGGATCGGGCCCGACGACCCCGACGCGCGCAGTCAGCAGTACTACCACCCGGAGACCAACATCCTCGTCACCCGCTTCATGACCGAGGCGGGCGTGGTCGAGGTGCAGGACTTCATGCCGGTGCTCCGCGCGCACGACCCCGACCACCGGCAGCGGCTGGTGCGTCGCGTCGTCGGGCTGCGCGGCCGCGTCGACCTCACCATGACCATGGCGCCGCGCCCCGACTACGGGCTCACGGAGCCCGACCTCACCTGCGAGGACGACGTGGTCCGGTTCGCGGACGGCGACGTGCACCTCGCGCTGTCGAGCACGGTCCACCTGGACGTGGACGACCGCTCGGCGAGCGCCGCCGTCGCGCTGGCCACCGGCGAGACCGCGCTCTTCGTGCTCGAGGTCCTCGAGCCCGGCGAGGGCGCGCGCGGGTGCACCGACGACGACGTCGACGAGCTCTTCGACGCGACCGCGGCGTTCTGGCGGTCGTGGCTGTCGCAGAGCACCTACACCGGGCGCTGGCGGGAGTGGGTCGACCGGTCGGCGCTCACCCTCAAGCTGCTGTGCCACGAGCCCAGCGGCGGGATCGTGGCGTCGGTGACGACGAGCCTCCCCGAGACCATCGGCGGATCGCGCAACTGGGACTACCGCTACGTCTGGGTGCGCGACGCGGCGTTCTGCGTCTACGCCCTCCTGCGGCTCGGGTTCACCGACGAGGCGGCCGAGTTCGTGCGGTTCCTGTCCGAACGCCTCGGCGAGGCGGCCGAGCAGTCCGACGACGACCTCGAGCGGCTGGGGCCGTTGCGGGTCCTCTACGACCTCGACGGCCGGATCCCGCACGAGCGCGAGCTCGACCACCTCGCCGGGCACCGGGGGTCCCGACCGGTGCGCGTCGGCAACGGGGCCGTGGACCAGCTGCAGCTCGACGTCTACGGCGAGCTGATCGACTCGGTGTACCTCTTCGACAAGCACGGCCGCGGGATCAGCCACGACGCGTGGAGCGACCTGCGCCGCGTCGTGTCGTGGCTGATGGAGAACTGGGAGCGGCCCGACGCCGGGATGTGGGAGATCCGCGACGAGCCCCGCACCCACACCACCTCGCTGGTCATGGGCTGGGTCGCGGTGGAGCGGATGATGCGCATCGCGCGCCGACGCGGCCTGCCCGGCGACCTCACCGAGCTGGCCGCCGTCCGTGACGCGATCTACGAGCGCGTGATGACCGACTGCTGGAACGAGGACCTGCAGGCCTTCACGGCCTTCCCCGGGAGCGACGTCCTCGACGCGGGCACGCTGCTCATGCCGATGGTCAAGATGGTGGCGCCCGACGACCCCCGCTTCCTCTCGACCCTGGCCCGGGTCGAGGAGCGACTCGTGTCCGACAGCCTGGTGCTGCGCTACGACCCGCAGCGCTTCGGCGACGGCGTGTCGACCGACGACGACGGCAGCCCCGCGGACGAGGGCACCTTCTCGCTCTGCTCGTTCTGGTACGTCGAGGCGCTCACCCGGGCCGGCAGGCTCGACGACGCGCGGGTCGCGCTCGAGAAGATGTTCACCTACGCCAACCACCTCGGGCAGTACGCCGAGCAGGTGGGGCTCAACGGCGAGCAGCTCGGCAACTTCCCCCAGGGGTTCACGCACCTGAGCCTGGTCAGTGCCGTGATCAACCTGGACCGTAGCCTCCACGCATGACCGGAGCCGCCCGCGGCGCCACGACCCCGCGGGCCGTCGCGCTGATCCCCCTCGTCCTGGCCATGCTCTCGATGATCGGCCCGTTCAGCATCGACACGCCCTTCCCGGCGTTCTCGCAGATGGGCGACGCGCTCGACGCCTCCGCGGGTGAGCTCCAGCTCGTCGTGACCGCCTACCTGCTCTCCTTCGCGGCGATGAGCGTGTTCCACGGCCCGCTGTCCGACGCGGT
>JAYSEC010000341.1:0-3165 GCA_041914085.1 Nocardioides sp. | reverse complement strand
GCCCGGGCCCTGGTCAACCACCCCGAGGTGCTGCTGCTCGACGAGCCGCTCGGCGCCCTCGACCTCAAGCTCCGGCGCGAGATGCAGGTCGAGCTCAAGCGGATCCAGACCGAGGTCGGGCTCACCTTCATCCACGTCACCCACGACCAGGAGGAGGCCATGACCATGGCCGACACGGTCGCGGTGATGAACAGGGGGAGGATCGAGCAGCTCGGCCCGCCCGCCGAGCTCTACGACCTCCCGCGCACCCGGTTCGTCGCGAACTTCCTCGGCCAGGCCAACACCGGCGTCGGCACCATCGAGGACACCGACGGCGACCACCTCGTCGCGGAGGTGCTCGGCACCAAGGTGAAGATCAAGAAGTCCCGCTCGCAGGTGCACGAGGGCGAGGTGCTGTTCGGCGTACGACCCGAGAAGGTGACCGTCTCGCGCACGCAGCCCGAGGGCGTCGGCAACGACGTGCGGGGTGTGGTCCGCGACGTGTCCTTCCTCGGCGTGGCCACCAGCTACCTCGTCGACATGCCGAGCGGCGCGACGTGGAGCTGCTACGAGCAGAACCTCGACGTCGAGCCGCTCGACCTGGCCCCGGGCGACGAGGTCTGGCTCACCTGGAACCCCGGCCACGCGTTCGGCGTGCCCGTGGACGCGTCATGAGCGTCCTCGCCCACGCCGCGGTCGACCCGGCGGCGTCCACTCCCCCGCCCGACGAGACCGCCAAGCGGAGCTGGACGGCGTACCTCCTGCTGCTCCCCGGGGCGCTGTGGCTGGGTGTGTTCTTCGTGCTGCCGCTCGTGCAGCTGGCCACGGTGAGCCTGCAGAGCCGCTACCCCGGCTTCCCCGGCTACTACTACCGCGACGTCAACTTCGACAACTACGTCGCCGCGCTCACCGACTACGCCCCGCACTTCGCCCGGTCGTTCCTCTACGCCGGCCTCGCGACGTTCTTCGCCTTCGTCGTCGCCTACCCCCTCGCCTACGCGATGGCGTTCAAGGCCGGCAAGTGGCGCAACCTGATGATGATCTGCGTCGTCGCGCCGTTCTTCACCTCGTTCATCCTGCGCACCTTCGCGTGGTCGCAGATCCTGGCCGACGAGGGCTGGGTGGTGCGGACGCTCGAGGTCCTCCACCTGCTGCCCGGCGGGCACATCATCAACACGCCGGTCGCCGTGGTCGCCGGCCTGACCTACAACTTCCTGCCCTTCATGGTGCTGCCGATCTACGCCTCCCTCGAGCGCGCCGACCCGCGGGTGATCGAGGCCGGCGGCGACCTGTACGCCAACGGCTTCACCACGTTCCGCACGGTGACCCTGCCCATGTCGATGCCGGGCGTGCTGGCGGGCACCCTGCTGACGTTCATCCCGGCCGCGGGCGACTTCGTGAACATGGAGCTGCTCGGCCCCCAGCGCGGGAAGATGGTGGGCAACGTCATCAACGACCAGTTCCTGGCGATCCCCGGTGGCTACCCCGTGGCCGCGGCGCTGTCGTTCACGCTGATGGCCGCCATCTTGGTCATGGTCTTCCTCTACGTACGCCGGTTCGGCACCGAGGAGCTGGTGTGAGGTGGCCACGATGACCAACCACGAGACGTCCGCCCCCGCCGACCCGACCGGCTCGGCCCCCTACCGCCCCTCCGCGGCCAAGCGGGCGCAGCTGTGGCTCGCCGACCACTTCGTGTGGCTCTCGGCGATCGCGGTGCTGCTCTACCTCTTCCTGCCGGTGGCGTACACCTTCGCGTTCTCCTTCAACGACCACGGCAAGACCAACATCGTGTGGCAGGGCTTCACCTGGAAGCACTGGCAGGACCCCTGCCGGGTGCCGGGCGCCTGCGAGTCGCTGGTGACGTCGCTGCAGGTGGGCGCCATCTCCACGGTGGTGGCGACCGTCCTCGGCACGCTGATGGCGCTGGCGATGGTGCGCTACCGCTTCCGTGGCAAGGCCGCCAGCAACGTGCTGATCTTCGTGCCGATGGCCACGCCCGAGATCGTGATGGGCGCCGCGCTGCTGACGATCTTCGTGCAGGGGTTCACCAACATCGGCGTCTCCCTCGGCTTCGGCACGATCGTGTTCGCGCACATCATGTTCTGCCTGAGCTTCGTGGTCGTCACCGTGAAGGCGCGGATCCAGTCCCTCGACCCGCGGATCGAGGAGGCGGCGCAGGACCTCTACGCCGGGCCGATGGAGACGTTCTGGAAGGTCACCTTCCCGCTGATCCTGCCGGGCATCCTCGGCGCCGCGATGCTCGCGTTCTCGCTGTCCTTCGACGACTTCATCATCACCAACTTCGTCTCCGGCAACGAGTCCACCTTCCCGAAGTTCGTCTACGTCGCCTCGCGCCGGGGCATCCCGGCCGAGGCCAACGTCATCGGCTTCTCGATGTTCGTGCTCGCCGTGCTGCTGGTCGTCGGTGCCCAGGTCGTGGGGTCGGTGCGTTCGTCGAGGACCAAGGACTGACCGAGAGGTGGAGCGACACGTGATGCGAGGAGTGATCCATGCCTGAGCCCGGACTGCCGTCCGGCCGCCCGCCGATGCGGGTGCTGATGGTCGGAGCCGGCGGTGTCGGCGACGCCGCGGCGCGCATCGCTGTCGAGCGCGACTTCTTCGAGGCCTGGGTGGTGGCCGACTACGACCTCGCCCGGGCCGAGCGCACGGTCGCCGCGGCCCGCGAGCGACGTACCGGCGACGAGCGCTTCAGCGCCGCGCAGGTCGACGCGTCGGACGCCGAGGCCGTGACGGCGCTGGCCCGCGAGGTGCGCGCCACGCACGTGTTCAACGCGGTCGACCCGCGGTTCGTGATGCCGATCTTCACCGGCGCGCTGGCGGCCGACGCGGACTACCTCGACATGGCGATGAGCCTGTCCGTGCGCCACCCCGAGGCGCCGTACGAGCGGGTCGGGGTGAAGCTCGGTGACGAGCAGTTCGCGATGGCGGGGCAGTGGGAGTCGGCAGGCCGGCTGGCGCTGCTCGGGATCGGCGTCGAGCCGGGCCTGTCCGACGTGTTCGCGCGCTACGCCGCGGACGAGCTGTTCGACCACATCGACGAGCTCGGCACCCGCGACGGCGCGAACCTGGTGATCCGCGACGACGACGGCAACGAGGTCTTCGCCCCCGGCTTCTCGATGTGGACGATCATCGAGGAGTGCCTCAACCCGCCGGTGGTGTGGGAGC
>JAYSEC010000340.1:0-3218 GCA_041914085.1 Nocardioides sp. | reverse complement strand
AGGCCGGCGAGGTGATCGTCCTCCAGACCATGATGTGGCCCGACGAGGTGCGCGTCCCCGACTTCAAGGTCGAGGTCGACGACGCCAAGCCGCAGGAGGTCAAGATGGCGCACATGCTCGTCGAGACGCTCGCCGGCGACTTCGACGCCACCGAGTTCGAGGACGACTACGCCGGCGCCGTCGAGGCCCTGGTGAAGTCGAAGATCGAGGGTGGCGAGATCAAGCGCACCGAGACCTCGACCAAGACCTCCGGCGAGGTGGTCGACCTGCTGGCGGCCCTGCAGAAGTCCGTGGCCGCGGCCAAGTCCGCTCGCGGCGAGGAGGTCGACGCCGACGACGCCGACGACGAGGACGACGCCGACGAGAAGCCGGCGAAGAAGTCCACGGCCAAGAAGTCCACGGCGAAGAAGTCGACGGCCAAGAAGACCGCCGCGAAGAAGGCGGCGGCCAAGAAGTCGGCGGCCAAGAAGACCACCACCAAGAAGACGGCGGCCAAGAAGGCCAGCTGACCCGGGCGGCGCTCAGGACGCGTGCGCCACCGGTTCTCGCCCGGACAGCTCCCGCAGCCGGCGGCCGACCTCGGCGGCCACCGCGACGGCGAGGTCGCGTGCCGGCTCGCCGTCGACCTCGGGGACCACGTGCTGCACGACGCCGTCGGCGAGCAGGTCGGCGGCGCGGACCCGCTGCCGGGTCGCCATCTCGGCCGCGTGGTCGACGTCGCCGTGCACGATCAGGCTGGCGCCCTCGGGCGGCAGCGGCGAGAGCCACGCGTGCTCGGTCGCGACGACCGACCGGGCGGGCAGGAACGCCAGCGCCCCGCCCCCACAGCCCTGGCCGAGGATGACCGACACCGTCGGCACCGTCATCGTGGTCAACGTGGCGATGCAGCGGGCGATCTCCCCGGCGATGGCGCGCTCCTCGGCCTCCGGCGAGAGCTCGGCGCCCGGGGTGTCGATGACGCTCACCAGCGGCAGGCCGAGCTCCTCGGCCAGTCGCATCCCGCGGCGCGCCTCGCGCAGGGCGCCGGGGCCCATCGCGTGGCCGGGCACCTGCCGCGAGCGGTCCTGGCCGATGACCACGCAGGGCTGGTCGTCGAGCCGGGTCAGCGCCACCAGGACGGTGGAGTCACGCTCCCCCTCGTCGGTGCCCCGCAGCTGGAGGGTGCCGGTGGCACCGTGGGCGAGCAGGTCGCGCACGCCGACCCGGTCCGTACGGCGGGTGCGCTCGATGCTGTCCCAGGCCGAGCAGTCACCGGCCGGCCGCGCGGCACGGACGGGCAGGCGGCCCGGGCCGGGCGCGTCGACGAGGACAGCCAGGGCCTGGTCGACCAGCTCCGGAAGGTGCTCGGCGGCGACGACCCCGTCGATGACGCCGGCGGCGGCGAGGTTCTCCGCCACCTGCACCCCGGGCCGGAACGGCCGGCCGTTGAGGCCCTCGTAGACCTTCGGTCCGAGGAACCCGACGAGCGCCCCCGGCTCGGCGACGGTGACGTGCCCGAGCGAGCCCCACGAGGCGTACACACCGCCGGTCGTGGGGTGGCGCAGGTGGACGAGGTAGGGCAGGCCGGCGGCGCGGTGGTCCATCAGCGCGCGGGAGATCTCCGCCATCCGCACGAACGCGGGAGTGCCCTCCTGCATCCGCGTGCCGCCCGAGGCCGTGCTGGCGAGCAGCGGCAGCCCCTCGGCGGTGGCCCGGCGCACGGCAGCGGTGATCCGGTCGGCCGCGACCCGGCCGATCGAGCCGGCGAGGAAGCGGAACTCGTTGACGACCACGGCCACCGGACGGCCGCGGACCTCGCCGCGGCCGGTGAGCACCGACTCGTCGGTGCCGGCCCTCGCGGCGGCTGCCTCGAGGGCCGCGCGGTAGTCGGGGTCGGCGTAGGACAGGTCCACCGGCTCGTCCCACGAGGTGAAGGTGCCGGCGTCGAGCACCAGGTCGAGCAGCTCGGGCGCGGTCCAGCGCCGGGCCGTCACCGCCGCCGTCACGGGCGTCATGCCCCACCCCCGCCGACCCACGAGCGGATCTCGTCGGCGTGCTGGTCGAGGAGCGGCGGCGCGGCGTGGTCGCGGCGGGTGACCTCGTCGCCCGAGGCGTCGAAGAAGCGCAGCGGCGGGCCGGGGAGCGTGAGGGCTCCCAGCGTCGGGTGCTCGACGTCGACGAGCAGCCCCTGGCTGGCGACCTGGTCCCAGCCGTAGACCTCGTCGAGGGTGCGGACCTTGCCGGCCGGCACGCCGACCTCGGCGAGCCGGGCGAGCAGCGGCTCGGCGTCCCACTCGGCGAAGGCCTGCTCGACGACCTCGATCACCTGCTCGCGCCGGGCGACGCGCTCGCCGTTGGTGGCGAGTCCCTCGGCGTCGGGGTCGAGCCCGAAGCCGGCGCAGAACTTCTTCCACAGCCCCTCGCTGCCGAGCGCGATCTGCACCGCACCGTCGCGGCAGTGGAACAGCCCGTAGGGCGCGATCGAGGGGTGGTGGTTGCCCTGCGCGCGACCCACCTCGCCGGCCACGGTCCACCGGGTGCCCTGGAAGGCGTGGACACCGACGACGGACGCCAGCAGCGACGTCCGGACGACGGTGCCCTTGCCGGTGCGCTCGCGCTCGTGGAGCGCGGCGAGGATGCCGTACGCGCCGTACATCCCGGACAGCAGGTCCGCGATCGGCACGCCGACGCGCTGCGGGTCGTCGGGGCCCGAGCCGGTCAGCGACATCAGGCCGGCCTCTCCCTGGGCGATCTGGTCGTAGCCCGCACGCCCGCCCTCGGGACCGTCGTGGCCGAAGCCGGTGATGGAGAGGACGACGAGCCGCGGGTTGCGGCGCATGAGCTCCTCGATCCCGAGGCCGAGCCGCTCGAGCACGCCGGTGCGGAAGTTCTCCACCAGCACGTCGGCGCGGTCGACGAGCCCGAGGAGGACGTCCTTGTCGGTGGCGTCCTTGAGGTCGAGGGCGATGGACTCCTTGTTGCGGTTGGTGCACAGGAAGTACGTCGACTGGCGGGCGTCCGGCTCGCCGACGAACGGCGGGCCCCAGCCGCGGGTGTCGTCGCCGCTGCCCGGCGCCTCCACCTTGATCACCCGGGCACCGAGGTCGCCCAGCATCTGGGTGGCGTGCGGTCCCGCGAGCGCCCGGGTGAGGTCGACGACGAGGAGGTCGGCGAGCGGGCCGGCCGAGGAGGTGGTCGAGGAGGTGGTGGGAGAGGTGGTCATGGTCAGCTCCATCCGG
>JAYSEC010000339.1:0-3259 GCA_041914085.1 Nocardioides sp. | reverse complement strand
GGCTTCAAGGACGGCGTCGGCTCGATCGAGCAGATGACCCGCACCTACGCCCAGCTCGGCGACCGCCTCGTCTACGTCGGCGGCCTGCCGACCGCCGAGATGTTCGCGCTGCCGCTGCTGCAGCTCGGCGTGACGACCTACAGCTCGGCGATCTTCAACTTCGTGCCGCAGTTCGCGCTCGACTTCTACGACGCCGTGCGCCGCCAGGACCAGGCCACCGTCTACGCGATGCTCAACGACTTCGTCATCCCCTACACCAAGATCCGCGACCGCGAGTCGGGCTACGCCGTCTCGATCGTCAAGGCCGGGCTCGCCGCCGTCGGCCGCCCCGCCGGGCCGGTCCGCCCGCCGCTGTCGGACCTCACCCAGGCCGAGCGCGACGAGCTGCAGACCCTCGTGGACAAGGTGGCAGGCTCGAAGGCCTGACCCGGACGCACGGACGAGAGGAACCCATGACCGACGCAGCCACCTCGATCATCGCCGGCACCGACACCGAGCGGCCCGACGTCGCCGCGGCCACCGCCGCTGCGGCCGAGGCGTTCGGCGCCTACCGCGCCACCACGCCGGAGGAGCGCGCCGCCTTCCTCGAGGCCGTCGCCGCGGAGATCGAGGCCGACCGGGACGCGATCGTCCCGGAGGCGGTGCGCGAGAGCGGCCTGCCCGAGGGCCGCATCGCCGGCGAGGTGGGTCGCACCACGGGCCAGCTGCGGATGTTCGCCGGTGTCGTACGACGTGGTGACCACCTCGGCGTCCGCATCGACCCGGCCCTGCCCGACCGCGAGCCGCTCCCGCGCGCCGACATCCGGCAGCGGATGGTGCCGCTCGGCCCGGTCGCGGTCTTCGGCGCGAGCAACTTCCCGCTCGCCTTCTCCACCGCCGGTGGGGACACCGCGTCGGCCCTGGCGGCCGGCTGCCCGGTCGTCGTCAAGGGCCACCCCGCCCACCCCGTCACCGGCACCCTCGTGGCCCGCGCGATCACCCGCGCGGTCGAGAGGGCCGGTCTCCCGGCGGGTGTCTTCTCCTTCGTCCTCGGCGGCATCGAGACCGGCCAGGAGCTCGTCGCGGACCCGCACATCGCGGCGGTCGGCTTCACCGGCTCGCGCGGGGGCGGCCTCGCCCTCGTGCAGGCCGCGGCCGCCCGCGAGGTGCCGATCCCGGTCTACGCCGAGATGTCCTCGATCAACCCGGTCGTGGTGCTCCCCGGTGCGCTCGAGGGCGACGTCGAGGCGCTCGCGACGGCGTACGTCGGCAGCCTGACGCTCGGCTCCGGACAGTTCTGCACCAACCCCGGGCTGCTCTTCCTGCCGTCGGGCGAGCGGGGCGACGCGTTCCTGCGGGCCGCCGGCGAGGCGGTGACCGCGGCCGCCGGCCAGCCGATGCTCACCCCCGGCATCGCCGAGGCCTACGCCAGCGGCACCGCCAGCCTCCGCGGCACCGCGGGCATCCGCGTGGTCGGCGAGGGGACGACCGCCGGCGACCACGCCCCGGCACCGGTGATCTACGAGGCGCCGGCCGAGCTGCTCGCGATCGACGACAGCACCGTCACCGACGAGGTCTTCGGCGCGTCCGGGGTGGTCGTCCGCTTCGACGCCGTGGCCGACCTGCTGCCGCGGCTCCAGGGCCTCGAGGGCCAGCTGACCGCGACCGTCCACGCGACCGACGCCGACGTCGACGACGCCCGTGCCCTCCTCCCGGTGCTGGAGCTCAAGGCCGGACGCGTGCTCTTCAACGGCTGGCCGACCGGCGTCGAGGTCGGCCACGCGATGGTCCACGGCGGGCCGTTCCCCGCGACCTCCGACTCCCGCACCACGAGCGTCGGCAGCCTCGCCATCGAGCGCTTCCAGCGCCCCGTGGCCTACCAGGACGTCCCCGCCGCACTGCTCCCCGAGGCCGTCCGCGACGACAACCCGTGGGGCCTGCGCCGCCGCGTCGACGGAGAGCTCGAATGAACGCCACCATCGCGAAGGTCGACGTGGTCCCGGTCGCCGGGCACGACTCGATGCTGCTCAACCTCTCGGGCGCGCACGGTCCGTTCTTCACCCGCAACATCGCCGTCGTCACCGACTCCGAGGGCCGCGAGGGCCTCGGCGAGGTGCCCGGCGGCGAGGCCATCCGGCAGACCATCGCCGACGCCGGCGAGATCCTCGTCGGCCAGCCGGTCGCGGACTTCCGCTCCGTCCTGCGGCGGGTGGCGGCGGCGTACGCCGACCGGGACGCCGGCGGCCGCGGGCTCCAGACCTTCGACCTGCGCACCACCATCCACGCCGTCACCGCGCTCGAGTCGGCGCTGCTCGACCTGTCGGGCCAGGCGCTCGGCATCCCCGTCGCCGAGCTGCTCGGCGAGGGCCAGCAGCGCGACAGCGTGCCGATGCTCGGGTACCTCTTCTACGTCGGCGACCCCGACCGCACCGACCTGCCCTACCTCCGCGAGCACGACGGGGCTGACGACTGGGAGAAGGTCCGCCGCGAGGAGGCGATGACCCCCGAGGCGGTCGTCCGGCTCGCCGAGGCCGCGCAGGCGCGCTACGGCTTCGCCGACTTCAAGCTCAAGGGCGGCGTGCTGCCGGGCGAGGAGGAGGTCGCCGCCGTCACCGCGCTGCACGAGCGCTTCCCCGAGGCCCGGATCACCCTCGACCCCAACGGCGGCTGGCTGCTCGACGACGCGGTGCGCCTGCTGCAGGGCAAGGACGACGTCCTGGCCTATGCCGAGGACCCGTGCGGCGCCGAGAGCGGCTACTCCGGGCGCGAGGTGATGGCGCAGTTCAAGCGCCGCACGGGCCTGCGCACGGCGACCAACATGGTCGCGACCGACTGGCGCCAGCTGGCGGACGCCGTGCGCACCAACGCGGTCGACATCCCGCTCGCCGACCCGCACTTCTGGACGATGGCCGGCTCCGTCCGGGTCGCCCAGCTGTGCCACGACTTCGGCCTCACCTGGGGCTCGCACTCCAACAACCACTTCGACGTCTCGCTGGCGATGTTCACCCAGGTCGGCGCGGCCGCACCGGGCGAGATCACCGCGCTCGACACGCACTGGATCTGGCAGGACGGCCAGGGCCTGACCACCCAGCCGCTCGAGATCCGTGACGGCGCGATCGAGGTGCCGTCCACCCCCGGGCTCGGCGTCGCGCTCGACCGCGACCGGCTCGCTGCCGCCCACGAGCTCTACCTCGAGCACGGCCTCGGCGCGCGCGACGACGCCGTCGCCATGCAGTACCTCGTGCCGGGCTGGACCTTCGACCCGAAGCGCCCCTGCCTC
>JAYSEC010000338.1:2058-3273 GCA_041914085.1 Nocardioides sp. | reverse complement strand
GGGACGACGACACCCCGCTCGACCACCGCAACCCCTACCGGGCGGCGGCGCACCGGATCGCCCGGATGCCCCGGCACCCGGAGGAGCTGCCCGCGCGGTGGGACCCACCGCCCGAGGCCGGCCGCCACCGGGTGCAGATCCTGCGGACCTACCCGTACAAGCGCCCTCGCTACCCGTTCGCCCCCGACGGCGAGCGGTCCATCGCCCGGGCCTACTCCCGCGCGTTCAGCCGCGCGAGGCGGCTGGTCTACGTCGAGGACCAGTACTTCTGGTCCGACGTGGTCGCCACCACCCTGGCCGACGCACTGCGCCGCGAGCCCGGCCTGCAGGTGATCGCGGTCGTCCCCCGCTACCCGGAAGAGGACAACGTGGTCGCCGGCCCGCCGATGAAGTACGGCCAGCGGATCGCCTGGGAGCGGCTGTGGGAGGCCGGCGGTGAGCGGTTCGCGATGTTCGACCTGGAGAACGCCGAGGGCACGCCGATCTACGTGCACGCCAAGGTCTGCATCGTCGACGACGCGTGGATGACGATCGGCTCCGACAACCTCAACCTGCGCTCGTGGACCCACGACTCCGAGCTCACCTGCGCGGTGGTCGACCCCGACGGCGAGCTGCCGCGGAGCCTCCGCACGCGGCTGTGGGCCGAGCACCTCGGGCTGCCCGACGACGATCGCCTGGCCGACGTCGAGGACCCGATGGCGCTGTGGACCTCACGCGTCGGCGCCCCGGGCTCGCGCATCGCTCTGCACGAGCCGCCCCGGCTGTCACGTCGTACGACGCTGTGGGCGCGACCCGCCTACCGGCTCGCCTACGACCCCGACGGCAGGCCGCGCGCGCTGCGCGGCACCTCGGAGTTCTGAGGAACCCCGGCTCGCTGCGGCAGGAGCACGCGCGAGACCACCACGAGCCAGACCGTCGCGAAGACCAGGCTGGCCATCACGTCGGTCGGGTGGTGCGCGCCCTGGTAGAGCCGGGACGGGGCGACGACGAGCGGGGCGAGGAAGAGGGGCCACGTCCAGCGGCGCCGGGCCGGCGCGACCGCGGACACCCACAGCGCGATGCCGCCGTAGACGACGATCGACGTCGCCACGTGACCGGACGGGTAGCTGTGGTCCGGGATCAGGCCCGGGTCGAGGATCTCGACGGGCGGCCGGTCGCGGGTGACGAGGTGCGTGACGATGACGTAGAGCGCGAGGTAGCCGCCGACCAGCACGG
>JAYSEC010000338.1:0-1958 GCA_041914085.1 Nocardioides sp. | reverse complement strand
CGGCCCACACGGCCGCGAGGGTGCGTGCCACCGCCCGGTGGCTCGTCGACAGGTCCACGAGGTGAGGATGCCGCACCCGGGCGTGCCGTCGTCCACCCTCAGGGCTCGACTTCCGGCGCGACGCCTCAGCGCCGCAGGAGCAGCGCCGAGTCGCCGAACTCGTGCCAGAGGTAGCCCTCCGCGACCGCCGCGTCGTACGCCGCCTGGGTGAGGCCGGGGCCGGCCACCGCCTCGACCAGCAGCAGGTGCGAGGCCATCGGGTCGTGCCAGCCGGTGACCAGGCCGTCGACGACCCGCGGCGGGTCGCCGGGGGTGACCACCCGGTCGGTCCAGCCGCGCCCGGCCACGACGTGCCGGCCCCGCACCGTGGACTCCACCGCACGGGTCGCCGTCGTGCCCACCGCGATCACGCGGCCGCCGTCGGCCCGCGCACCGTTGATGAGCCGGGCGCTGGTGGGCGAACCACTCCGGCCCCGGCGCCTCGCCGGCCTCCTGCGAGGAGACACCGGTGTGCAGGGTCACGGGTGCGACGTGCACGCCGGCAGCCACCAGCCGGGTCACCAGGGCGTCGGTGAACGGCCGGCCGGCCGACGCCATCTCCGCGCTGCCGGGCCGGAAGCCGAAGACGGTCTGGTAGGCCGAGAGCGGGTAGCGGTGGTCGAGGTAGCCGTAGGCGATCGGACGGCCGTTCCAGTCGAGCTGGCGGTCCAGGTCCCCGCGGACCGAGGCACGCCAGAGCCGATTGCCGCGACCGGTCGGGGACGACGGCGTACCGCTGGGCCAGGGCTCGCGCAGCACCAGGTGCACGTCGCCCACCGCCACGACGTCCCGCTCCCGCGCGTCGAGGATCGCCCGCCCGGCGTCGGGCGCGGTGCGCAGCTCGACGACGCGGTCCCCGTCGTCGAGGCGGTGGGCCACGTGCAGCACGACCGGCTGACCGTCGCGCACCGCGTCGACCTCGCCGTTGACGGTCGCCGAGGTGTTGACGACGAGGACGTCGCCGGGGTGCAGGTGGTCGGGCAGGTCGCGGAAGCGGACGTGGTCGATGCCGTCGGGCGTGCCGACCAGCAGCCGCACCTCGTCGCGCGCCAGGCCGCGCTCCTCGGGCGGGCGCGGGGCGAAGGCGGAGGCGGCGAAGCGGGTGCGAGGGGTCTCGTGGAGGAGGGTCATCACAGGTCCTCCGCCCGGTATCGGCCGGACCCCGGGCGGGCGTCGAGCAGGGTCAGCAGCCGCGGGACCACCGTCTCGGGGAGCGGCCGGTCGGAGATGTCCTCACCCGGGAAGGCGTCCTGGTGCATCGCGGTCCGCATGTCGCCGGGGTCCACCGCATAGCCCGCGAGCCCGGTCTCGGCGGCGTAGGTCAGCGTGACGTGGTCCAGCGCGGCCTTGCTCGCGCCGTAGAGGCCCCAGGTCTCGTAGTGGGCGACGGCAGCGTCCGAGCTGATCGAGAGCAGCACGCCGTCGGTCTCGCGCAGCCACGGCAGCAGGGCCGAGGTGAGCACCAGTGGGCCGCCGACGTTGGTCCGCCAGACCAGCTGGAGGTCCGGGATGCCGACCTCTGCGAGAGGACGCATCGGGAGCGGGCCGAGCGTGCTGGCGTTGTGCACGAGCAGGTCCAGCCGGCCCCGGTCGGCGACCGCCGCGACGAGCTGGTCGCGGTGGTCGGCGTCGGTGAGGTCGCCGACCACCGCGGTCACCCCTCGGGGCAGCTCCGCCTCCTTGAACTTCTCCTCGCTGCGCCCGTCGGTGAGGACGTCCCAGCCCGCGTCCGCCAGCGCGCGGACGAGGGCCAGCCCCAGTCCTGCCGATCCTCCGGTGACGAGCGCCACCCGTGTCGTCGTCTTCGTCGTGTTGTTCGTCATGGCACCATGGTTCAAGTTGAAGTGAACTTGAGTTCAAGGGATGACGTCGATGGATGCTCGCGACCTCCTGCCGATGGGCGAGATCTCCCGCCGCAG